>NZ_JACSWC010000387.1 GCF_016888165.1 Halomicronema sp. CCY15110
AGGAGGGGAACGTCCCCTGAAGCTCAGGTTTGAAACTGCTGACTGTGGAGATAGGCGTAGCGATCGCCCCGCGCCAGCAATTCCTCATGGGTGCCGGATTCCACGATTTGGCCAGTTAGGGAACGGTCCCCTGGTTGCTGCCAAACCAGTCACATTCAGCCAACGCAAGGAGGGGAACGTCCCCTGAAGCTCAGGCTTGAAACTGCTGACTATGAAGATAGGCATAGCGATCGCCCCGCGCCAGCAATTCCTCATGGGTGCCGGATTCCACGATTTGGCCAGTTAGGGGACGGTCCCCTGGTTGCTGCCAAACCAGTCACATTCAGCCAACGCAAGGAGGGGAACGTCCCCTGAAGCTCACGCTTGAAACTGCTGACTGTGGAGATAAGCATAGCGATCGCCCCGCGCCAGCAATTCCTCATGGGTGCCCGATTCCACGATTTGGCCCTGTTCCAGCACGAGAATGCGATCGGCGTTGCGCACGGTGGCGAGGCGATGGGCAATGATGAACGCAGTGCGATCGCCCATCAGTCGTTCCAGGGCTTCCTGCACCAAGTTTTCCGATTCCGAATCTAGCGCTGACGTGGCTTCGTCGAGAATCAAAATGCGGGGATTGAGGAGCACCGCGCGGGCGATCGCGATGCGCTGCCGCTGCCCGCCGGAAAGGTTCACCCCCCGTTCCCCCACCCAGGCGTAATAACCCTGGGAAAATTGACTGATAAAGTCGTGGGCGTTGGCGACTTTAGCCGCCGCCGTCACCGCTGACAGGTCAAATTCCGGCTGCCCAAAGGCGATGTTTTCCGCAATGGTGCCCGAAAACAGTACCGTCTCCTGGGGCACAATGCCGATTTGCCGCCGCAGGCTTTTCAGCGTCACCGTGGCAATGTCTTCCCCATCGATCAAAATCTGCCCCGCTTGGGGATCGTAAAAGCGCGGCAACAGATTCACTAACGTGGTTTTGCCCGCCCCCGAAGACCCCACCAGGGCAATTTTCTCTCCCGGCTTCGCCAGCAAATTAATGTCTTGCAGCACCGGTTCCCCCGGTTTGTATTGAAAGGAGATGTGGCGATACTCCACCTTGCCCGTCACGGCGGGCAGCGATCGCGCATCCGGTGCTTCTTCTACCCCCGGCGCGATCGCCGTCAGCTCAAACACGCGATCCACCGAGGCTTCCGCTTCTTTGAACAGGTTGTAGTTTTCCGTCGTGTGGGTAATCGGGTCGATCAGCAGCAGTCCCGCCGTCACATAGCTGGCAAAGTCTGCCCCCGTCAGGTTGCCCGTTGAGATTTGCCAACTCCCCACCAAAAATAGAACGAGAATAATCCCCGCATACAGCAACCCAATGACGGGATACTGCACCGCTAACAGCCAGGCCGCCCGATACTTGGCCTCATAATGCCGTTGCGATTCTACCCGAAAGCGCTCGACCGCATAGTCTTCAGCGGCAAAGGCGCGGATCAGGCGAATGCCGCCAAACACCTCCGTGAGCTGCGAGGACAGATCCGACACCAGATTTTGACTGGTGCGGGAATATTGCAACATGCGATCGCCAAACCACCCCACCAGCACCGCAAACGCGGGCACAATCACCAGCATCGTCAGGGTCAACTGCCAGTTGAGATAGACCATATAAATGATCACCACCACTAGCTGCAAAATACTGGGAATAAAATCCTGAAACAGCTTTTTGACGACTTCGCCAATGCGATCGATATCCTCCGTCAATCGATAAGTCAGATCGCCCGTCTGCGCTGTTTCAAAATAGGTGAGACTGAGTCGCTGCAAATGACTATAGGTGGCGACCCGCAACGTCAGTGCCACCTCTAGCGCCGCTTTGGACATCAGCGAATCTTGCCCGTACTGGCCCAGCTTGTGAATCACAAAGCCCGCGATGGTGATGGCCGCCAGCCGCGCCAGTTCCAGCACCTGGCCCTGCACCAACAGCGACAGCATCTGCCCCGAGAGCCACGCCAAAATCGGCCAAAACGCCGTGAACACTAACGTACAGAGCAGGGCGTAAGCCATGGTGCGCCACTGCTCACGGACGTAGGGAGCCAGATTCAAATATTTTGAACGGGGTTTTGCACGGGGAGCCAAGCGATCGCCTCTGCCAATTCTGCCTATCCCACGCTACAGCATTTCCTCACTGGCTGAGCCCCGCGACTCCGAACCGTCAGCCAGCCCTTAAAGGCATCTCGGCTGGGGCAATTTGCCCCTGGCTTGGCGGCATCCACAAGCGCGCAGACCGTTTCTTAAAACATAGACGTTTGGCTTTTATTCCAATCCTATGCAACTCTTTTAGACCCGATGAAGGCTTGCAGCCGTGATTTTCTGGGTGAATAAAAGTGCCTGTAATCCCTGGTGAGGCGAAAAAAGATTCTGAAAAGGATACTCAAACGCTTCATCTTTATTCATCAGATGCGCTCTAAAAAATAACACTTCTTAACGTCAATTCCTGAAAACATCAATCTTTCAGGCGATATCCCCATCATTGTTCCCATGAGCAGGTTATTTTTTATTTTTATTCACAAGAGTAAATCGAGCTTTAAGGATTCTTGTTGTAAAGTTGAAAACAGTTAGCATTCTCTTTCTGCTGGTTTGGCGATCCTTCTTTTAATTGCTGTTTAGCACTGGCCTGACAACTATGAACTCTACAAGTAAGAGCTTTTATAACTTTGCGATTTTCCCAGGAACTCGTGACCATAAGGGCTATTTTGTGCAGGATGGTACCTATAACCTGGTGCGAGTTGAGGATTCTGGTTGGGCATTTATCTGTCAAGATAACCACACTTGCTACTACGTTGATCCCGAAAAATTGTCTGAAGTATGTGACTTAGAGGATCGTATTCTAGGCGTAGAGAGATGACGACGTCCATCAATATTTGCCCAGGCAAATCTATCGAAGAGCATCGTAAGTGACTTCTGGGAAATACTGAACTGTGCTTGACGGAAGCTTGGTACACCGCGTTAAGGCAGCTCTGAATGGAGTTGCCTTTTGTCATATCAGCCGCTCAGGCTTGCTGCCTCAAGGCAGCTCATCATAGAAATCTGGTAGGTTGCTTTGAGAGAATATTGGGTACCTCTCAACTCAGGAGAAAGGGCGCACGGAGCGCTGCTTGCAAAGTCATGAACAGATTGCTGACAAAGTCACCCAGAAGAAGGCATGCCCAATAATTTGCCAATGACCATCACAAGGGGTGAGGCGGGTATCTCGCCTGGCAGCGTAATCCGCATACAAAATTGGGCTGTACGCTTTGAGCCAGGAGTCGGTGAGTGCAATGGCGGGTATTAGTCTGAACGCGCCGCCCGTTACCGTAGGATGGATGAAGTGAGCGACGTTGAATGACAGCATTATGGATAAGGCCGAGCAGTTAATCCGCATGGCGGAAGACGAGTTGACTGAGTACAGTACCGAAGCCCGCAAAATCGAAAAATTGCGCCGCAAATTTGGGTTTGCTGTACCTTACCCCGAGCAAAAGACCATTCGCGATCAGGTCGAGGCTGAAATTCCGACAAATTTTGTCGCCAGGCTTGTGGAAACGAATCGGCAAATGGTGGCGCTCCCCTTTTGGGGTATTGGTGGTCTGGGTTTGCTGATTGGCATCTCGTTTCGCCAACCGCTCGACATAATTGCGACAGGCATCGGATTTTATGTGGCGTTTCAACTGCAAAAGTGGGGTTGGGAGTTGCAGGCTAAGCGATTAGTCGTGAAAACTTTTGATGATATTGAAGCTGGCATTCAAGCTGCAAAAGCTGAGTCAGCGGCCTCCGATGCTTAGATAGGGGCTGCAAGTCGATTTTGCCAGGCAGGCCTGGGCGCTTGATTGGCTGGTAGTTTAAGACTGGCGCTTTCACGCTTACAGGGGTGCAGCGTTTCTGCCGAAAGGCGGATCTAAATCAGCGCTCAAGATGAGAGGATAGAAGTTTATCGTTTGTAAAATTTCGGTTATTAATCTATGGCGCGTATTGAATTTGCTCGTGGCGTTGCAGAAGAAGTGATTCCTGATGTGCGGTTGACGAGAGCTCCTGACGGTAGCGATGGCACCGCGACCTTCTATTTTGATCATCCCAAGGCCCTCTCAGAAGATGAAGGGGTAGAAATCACGGGCATGTATATGGTGGACGAAGAAGGCGAGCTCTCCACTCGGGAAGTGAAGGGCAAGTTCATTGACGGTCGGCCCGCTGGGATTGAGGTGCTGTACGTCATGAAGGACGAAAGCGAGTGGGAGCGGTTCATGCGGTTTATGAATCGCTATGCCGAACAGAATGGCTTGGGCTTTACTAAGAGCTAGACTCCATGTCACAGCCCCATCCTGATGCTGCTGCCATAGTTAAATGCGCTGTGCTGACGGTGAGTGATACCCGCACGCCAGACACGGACAAAAGCGGCGATTTGATGCGATCGCGCCTCGCTACAGCGCCGCATCAGGTCATCGCTTCGGCATTGCTCAAAGACGAGCCGGAATCGGTGCGATCGCAAATTGCGCAATGGGTGGCAATGCCCAATATCGACGCCATTTTGATCAACGGGGGCACGGGCATTGCGCCGCGAGATACCACCTACGAAGCGATCGCAGCCCTCCTCACCAAAACGTTACCCGGCTTTGGCGAGCTGTTTCGGATGCTGAGCTACGAGCAAATTGGGTCGCGGGCGATGGCTTCGCGAGCGATCGCGGGGGTTTGCCGATCAACGCTGATCTTTTCGACCCCCGGTTCTAGCAAAGCGGTAGAGCTGGCGATGGATCGACTGATCCTGCCAGAATTGATTCACCTCACGACGCAGATGCGCGGCTAGTCTGCTGACGGGACTCCCGCCTGATGTGATGGGTACTGCCGTTAGCCACCGCCAACGATGGTAACGATCTCTAAGCGATCGCCCGCCTGCAAGTAGGTTTCTTCCCAAAACTGGCGATGCAAAATTTCGCCGTTATATTCCACAGCCACCAATCGGGGGTTGAGGCCGATTTGCTGTAGGTAGTCCGGCAGCAGAGTTTGCGCGGCACATTCCGCCGCTTCACCATTGACTTGTAGCTGAATTAACTGAGACATCTCAACGCACACACGATTGAAAAGATCGGCAGGAACGAAAGGCGAACAGGGCTCACGCTGGGGACACTACTGTTCGCAACCGGGCCACGAGACTTTGGCTCGCCGCCGTGGGATCTTCCGCCTGCATCAGCGCTCGGACCACGGCCACGCGATCGCCCCCCGCCGCCTTCACTTCATCCAGATTTTCGGCATCAATGCCGCCAATGGCAAAAAACGGCACGGGAGAATTAGCGGCGGCGTAACGCACATAGTCCAGCCCAGCGGCAGCTTTGTCTGGTTTGGTGGGGGTCGCATAAACGGGGCCAACGCCAATATAATCGGCCCCTTCCGCGAGAGCCTTGGCCATTTCGTCTGGGTTGGTGGTGGAGCGGCCAATGATGCGATCGCTGCCCAACAGTTGACGAGCCGTGGCGATGGGCAAATCTTGCTGCCCCAGGTGAACGCCATCGGCCTCCACCGCCAGGGCCAGATCCACGCGATCGTTGATCAAAAAGAGCGCCCCGTACTGATGGCACAGGTCTTTGAGTTGGCGAGCAATCACGATGCGATCGCAGTCATCGCCCGTTTTTTCGCGATACTGCACCAACGGCAAGCCGCCTTGCAACGCCGCTTCCACCACTGACAAAATATTGGGGGCAGGCGACGTGACCAAATATAGCTGCGCCTGACGCAGCTGTTGAAACCGCTGGTGGCCCATGATTTCGCTTTCCAGCGTGTAGATTTGATAGCGCCACTGCTTACACGCCGCCGCAAAATCGGTCTGATGAAGTTTGCCAAACTCTTCCAGCGATCGCAGGGCTTCTTGCACCCGGCAAAAGTTGGCCTGTAGCACTTGGGTGACGCTCGTGCGACGCTGCTCTTGCGGATGCGTGAGGGAAGTGCCGGTGTCGTTGGGGGTGTCGCGGGCGGCCCGTAAGTCGGCGGTGTGCCACTGTCCCAAACTTTGTCGCAGGTGCTTCAGTTTGTCGGTCAAGTCGTGGTGGTTCAGGCCAAAGCGACACCAATCTTCCAGCACTCGCAATCCTTCGCGAGCGCGATCGAGATTCGCATCCAAAATACGGCGGACAGGCAGGTCGGTGCTGGAGGTTGGTAAGGCGGAGTGATTCATACAGGCCAAAAGCAGAAGTATTTCTATGCTAAAGAAAATGGACTCTCTAGTTTAGCCTTGGCGGCATACACGCCCGGCGGGAAGCAAGGGAACGTTGCCCTCAATGCTGATGAAAGGATGATTTGATGTGAGGGCGATCGCGGGGGCGCGGCATCGCCTCAAGGGCAATACAGCGTATCGCGGGTGGCGCGCCCGGTCACTGGATTGGTGCCCGTCGCCACCTTGCACAATTGGTTGTTCGTTTTGGGGGCTAACAACACATCGGTAAAATCGGCCCCCTCAATAACCGCACCGCGAAAGTCCGTATCAAAGGCATACGCGCCTTCGAGAATGGCGTTGGTTAAGTTAGTGCGAATGAACCGAGCGCCATCGAGGGTGGCCCCCGTCATGTTGGCTCCCGTCATGTCGGCTTGACTGAGAGTGGTATCAAACAGCCGCGCCCCCCGAAAATCGGCTCCTTGCAAGTTGGCATTAGCCAAATCGGCGCGAGTGAAATCATCGCCTCGGAAATCGCGATTGGCAAAGTCTGCATAGCGGAGGCTCTGGCGATCGTAGCTTTCGGCATGGACGGGGGAAATGCCGATGCCCCAAACCGTGATGAGCAGGATCAGTCCCATCAAGATGCGGCGGGCGATCGCACTCACAGGCAGCGTTTTCATGACATCCACGGGTGATTCTTGACTCAACACCTGTGATCCTACAGGGCGGTTGCCCCGGGTGGAAGCGTCCGAGCGACGGAAAATGGCGTAGTTAGCGAAGGCCGCATGGGGAGGCGCTACAGTTCGGCAAAGCGATCGCTGGCGGCAATCAAGGCCCTGACAATGCCCGGTTCAGTGACGGAGTGACCGGCGTCGGGCACCGGAATGAATTCGGCCTCGGGCCAAGCGCGATGCAGTTCCCAAGCGGTTTTCATCGGACATACGACATCGTAACGCCCCTGCACAATCACCCCCGGAATTGCCCGCAAGCGATCGGCTTGGGCAATCAGTTGATCGGGCTGATCAAAGAATCCCTGGTTCATAAAGTAATGGCACTCGATGCGGGCAAAGGCGATCGCAAACTCCGCCTCGCCAAATTTTTCCAGCAGCGCCGCATCGGGAATCAGCTTGCTCGTACTGGCTTCCCAAATCGACCAGGCGCGGGCCGCTGTGAGCCGCACTTGCGAATCTTCGTCCGTCAAACGCCGGTAGTAAGCTGACAGCAGATCATCCCGCTCTTCGGGGGGAATGGGCGCGAGATACGTCTCCCACGCATCGGGAAACAAATAACTGGCCCCGGATTGGTAAAACCAGTGAATCTCTGCGGGACGCAAGGTAAAGATGCCCCGCAAAATCAAGCCCCGGCAGCGATCGGGATGGGTTTGGGCATAGGCCAGGGCTAGAGTGCTGCCCCAGCTGCCGCCAAAGACGACCCAAGCGTCAATGCCAAAGTGCTCGCGAATGGTCTCGATGTCTTCGACCAAATGCCAGGTGGTATTTTCGGCCAGCTCCGCATGGGGGCGACTGCGACCACAGCCCCGCTGGTCAAACAAAATAATGCGCCATTTTTGCGGGTCAAAAAATTGGCGATAGAGGGGCACGGTGCCGCCGCCGGGGCCGCCATGCAAAAAGAGCACCGGCTTACCGTGGGGATTGCCCGACGCCTCGACGTAGAGGGTGTGGCGCTCCGAAACGGGCAAAAAATGGGTGTAGTCCGGCTCAATGGGGGGATACAGCCCCCGCAGTTCAGAAGAAGTCACGGTTTAGCCATTCCGAAGGTCTACTGTTTAACGATGATCTTAAGCTAGCAACCAACGGGCGATCGCTGACTGCACATCCACTCGCAGATGAGAAGCGCTTAAGGGGACGCTTCCCTGCCTCCATCCAAGGCAGTCGCGACCAGGCAGCGCAAAGGGAAGCGTCCCCTAGCGAGTCCCCTGGGCAACCCATCTTGCTAGGCCAAACTGGGGGTTTTGGTATGCCAGTCGGTGGCCTGTTCGTAGGCATAGGCCATTTCAAACAGCGTTTGCTCTTGCAGTACGTTGCCGATGAGTTGCAGGCCGATGGGCAGCCCCGCTGCATCAAAGCCACAGGGAATGCTGATGCCGGGGAGTCCGGCGAGGTTCACAGGAATCGTCATCAGGTCAGACAGGTACATGCTGATGGGGGCATCCACTTTGGAGCCAGCGGTGAAGGCTGTCGTCGGCGAAGTGGGACACACCAGCGCATCCACTGCTTGGAAGGCGGCTTCAAAGTCTTGCTTGATCAGGGTGCGCACTTTTTGCGCTTTGAGGTAATAGGCGTCGTAGTAACCCGCCGACAGCGCATAGGTGCCGATCATGATGCGACGCTTGACTTCGGCCCCAAAGCCCGCCGCCCGCGTTTTGGTATACATCGAGACGAGGTTGCTTTCTTCGGCTCTTGCGCCGTATTTCACACCGTCGTAGCGGGCCAGGTTAGACGAGGCTTCCGACGGGGCGATGATGTAGTAGCTGGGTAAGCCGTAGCGGAAACGCGGCAGAGAGATGGTTTTGACGGTGGCTCCGAGAGCTTCGTATTGGGCGATCGCCGCCTTGACTGCGGCATCCACCACGGGATCCAACCCTTCGCCAAAGGTTTCTTGAATGATGCCGATGGTGCGCCCTTTGCAGTCCAGTCCCGGCTTCAGGTTTTGCGTGTAATCGGGAAGTTCCACATTCAGACTGGTGGAGTCTTTGGGATCGTGTCCGGCGATCGCCTGCAACACAATGGCGGCATCTTCGACGGTGCGGCTGAGGGGGCCGATTTGGTCTAGCGAGGAGGCATAGGCGACCAGCCCATACCGAGACACCAGTCCATAGGTGGGCTTGAGGCCGACCACCCCGCAGAGGGCCGCCGGTTGGCGAATGGAACCCCCGGTGTCGGACCCCAGCGCAATGGGGCATTCATCTGCTGCGACTGCCGCCGCCGAACCGCCCGAAGACCCCCCCGGTACCCGACTCGGATCCCAAGGATTGCCCGTCACCTGATAGGCCGAGTTTTCCGTCGAGCTGCCCATGGCAAACTCATCCAGGTTGGTTTTGCCGAGGGCGATGGTGCCAAGCTCGGCCAACCGCTGGGTGACGGTCGATTCGTAGGGGGGTACGAAATTTTCCAGCACTTTGGAGGCGCAGGTGGTGCGGACGCCTCGGGTGCAGAGGTTGTCCTTCAGGCCGATGGGAATGCCTTCTAGCAAACCAATGTCTTCGCCAGCGGCAATTTTCTGATCAACGGCCTGAGCTTGGGCGATCGCGGTTGCCTCAGTCACGGTCAAAAAGCTGTGCAGCTGCGGCTCTAACGCCTTGATGCGCTCTAAATAAGATTGCGTGATCTCGACAGCAGAGCGTTCTTTTTGCGTGAGTTGACGATGTAACTCGCGAATCAGCGACATAACTGGCCTCAGGGTGCGCTTGCAATAGCGGATGCAGTAACAACCTACCAGTATAGGAAAGGACGGCATTGCTCACCGGCTGATTTCTGGGGGAAATGCGATCGCTAAAATCCGTGGCGATCGATCGCCAGTCCGCCCCGGTGCGACTAGGGGCGCGGCGGCGGTGCCATCATTCGGCCTCGTCCGCTGTGGTGAAAATGCTGTAAACAGCATTGGTTTCAGCTTTAGCGCGATACATAGCGCGATCGGCATCGTGCAAAATTTGCTCAGGCGTGTGGTGACGGGTCGGGTCACTGACCACAATGCCGACACTCAAATTTAACGACACCTCTGCCTGACTCAACCCGAAGCTGGGTTGCAGCGCCGCCATCAACTTTTCTACCTGGGCGATCGCTTGGGCCGCCGAGTCCACCTGAGACACCACCACGACAAACTCATCGCCGCCAAATCGGGCCACCACATCTTCGGCATCCACCACTCGCCGGAGGCGTTCGGCGATCTGCATCAGCAACTGATCACCGACAAAGTGACCGTAGGTGGCGTTGACCTGTTTGAAGCGATCGCAATCACAAAACAGCACCGCAAACTGATAATCGGGGTCAGTTTGTATCCCTTCCAGGAGGCGCTGCAAGGATTCCATCAGCAGGTCTCGATTGGCCAGTCCGGTCAACGTGTCATGGTGGGCCGCCTGCATGAGCTGCATATTGGCGATCTCTAGGGCTTTGGTGCGTTCCTTAACGACTTGCTGCATTTTCAACAAACTCTGTCGGGCCAGCACCTGGCTCCGCACTCGCACCAAGACCTCAGCCATGTGAAAAGGCTTGGTAACGTAGTCCACACCGCCCACTTCAAAAGCCCGAACCTTATCAAAGGCATCACTGAAAGCGCTGAGAAAAATCACCGGAATATCTGCCGTGACGGGATCCGCTTTGAGCCGCTGACACAACGTGTAGCCATCCATCTCTGGCATGTTGATGTCCAACAAAATAATGTCGGGCAACAGCGACTGCACGGCTGTATTCGCCATCTCCGCATTCACCGCTTTGCGAACACTGTAACCATTTGTTTCCAATATTTCGGCGAGCAGCAGGATGTTGTCGATCGTGTCATCGACAATCAAAATATCGGCTTGGAAAGGTGCGCCAAAGACTGTTTGCAGCGACTCACTCATAGGCCCATGTCAGATTCAGCAAGAATCACCCTAAAAATAGTCCTCACCAGAGGACGGTTCCCTTGAACTAAGCCTTACTGTATCGGTAGAACCCACCAGAAACCGTCCTCTCTGTACTCCACCTTGACATCATTTGGCGTGCCGCGAGCGGATCACGTTGAATGCGGCGGGTAGGATTAGCCATCGGCGCGATCGCCTCAATGCGTTTCCCCCACTTGAGCATGGGCCACTTCGCCAAAGATGGCTTGGGGATGGCAGTAATACTTAAATTCCAGCAGGTTGTAGAAGGGATCTTCCAAAAAGAAGGTGCGATGCTCTAGTGGCGAGCCTGCAAAGCGACGTTTGGGCTGCTGGAATAGTTTGAGCCCGTTTGCCAAAGCGCGGTTCAATAAAGCATCAAAGTCGCTTTCGGCTAAAAATACGAGACCAAAGTGGCGAGGATAGATCCCTTTTTGTGGGGTCAAATCATCGGTGGTGTGGGCCACAATTTGGTGATTATAGAGATTGAGAATAATGGAATTGGCGGATTCGCGCCCAGCCTCGCAGCCCAGCCCTTCGACATAAAACGATTTGGCCGTCGGGATATCGGCAACGGGGAAAGCCAGATGAAATAAAACTGGGGCTTGAGTAGAGTCCATCATGCGCAACCGATCACAGCGTTAGTGACATCACTGGTGAGAGCGTAACACCCACATAACCAAACGGGTCGATCTTAGAAGATTTTTGAAAAGCAGTCTGTAACCGATACTTCCCGTTGGCGGTAGCTGATTACTTGCTGATTGCTTACGGTTGGGCTTTGTCAATGTCTTTGGCAAAGAGTTTGCGACCGCGCAGCTGAGGATCCGTTTTGATCTCTTGGGGCGTATGAAAGGTGAAGCGGCGATCGCCCTTATGCTTTGCCCATTCTGCCTGAATCGTGGGCTCTGGAAACTCCCCTTGCTCAAGCTGTTCGAGCATCTTGGGCCAGCGAGTTTTGAGGTGTTTCACCTCACCGACATACAAGCGAACGGTGCCAAAATTAGCGACGGCGTAAATTTTGGAGGCCATCTTGATGACTCATGGGTAGATTGACTGCAAACATGCCTGAAGACGTGTCATGGCGACAATGCTAGACGTAGCAAATAAGATTAGTCTCTTGGGGGCCATGCGTTAACCCATGAATTAGCTAACGCGATTTTGTCTGTGGTGTAGGTTTGAATCAGCGCGGCTGCGATCGCGCTCCCGGCAAAGGCCATCACCGCAGGGACGACTGGCAACCAGCCCGCTTGGGTGGCGACACCGATGGGCACACCGACTAAGACGATACTGCCCGCTACTAAGCCCAGTCCTAAGACTCGTAGACGTTTACCCTGACGCCCCAATATTACCCCGCCCGTTGCGCCCCCGACGATCCACACCAGTTCCACGGCCTCGGGCACCGCCCACGGCAGCGGCTGGCCATCGAGGGCGGCGGCGACGATCTGACTCGTTGCATGGGCGTGCAGCATCACCCCAGACATCAAAAAATCCTCTTCAGCCGTGGCACTGTAAGGGGTTAGGAAAAAATCTTTGGCCGAAGCGGCGGTGGTGCCGATCAAAATGATGCGATCGCGAATCATTTCAGCCTGAAATTGCCCGTCTAAGATCTCGCCAATCGTAATGGTGGGAATCGTGTCATTAGCGCCCCGGTATTGCAGCATGATCTGATAACCGGCAGCGTCCATCTGGCGATAGCCGCCAAAGTTTGGCTCTAGCGGCACAAAGGTCGCGTCGTTGAGCGCCAGATACTCGGCATTGACGGCACTGGCTCGGGGCACAAGGCCGCGCGGCTGCAAATAAGCCAGGGCCAGTCGCAACGCCAGCGAATGAAAAATCTCCGTGTCGGGGCGATCGTCCGCCGTGGCGTAAATTAAACTGCGGCGCACTACCCCATCAGCATCCACCGGAAAATCATTAAAGCCCACCCGTTCTGGGGGCATACCGCGCGGAGCGGGAATCCGTTCGGACGGGCTGGTGCCCAACTGCCGAATCGCCACCACATTGTCCGCCGCCAGCGCGGCGAGCAGTTGATCATGGCCGTCGCCTTGGGGAATGTCGCGATATAAATCTAGCCCAATCACTTGCGGATCATAGGTTTGCAGCGTGGTGATGAGTTCGGCCAACACGGCATCACTCGGCGTCGGTTGTTGCAGTCGCATCAAATCGGCTTCGGTGATTTCGACCACCAATAGGCGATCGTCCACGGGCGGTAGCGGTTGTCGTAGTACCCATTGGTCGTGCAGCCACAGCTCAATGGGTACCCAGCCCCCCAGGTGGCGAATGAGCAGCACGATCGCCACGATCACCACCGCCGCGATCGCCTGTCGCCCCGCCCGCAACTGCCACCCCGGTTTAACCGCATCAGACGGCGACAGTTCCGTTGTCGCTAGGGCCGTGGCCGACGGAGTAGCTAACTCCTGATACTGGGCTAAATCGGCTAAGGCTGCCGCCGCTGAGGGATACCGCTGATAAATCGAGACATGGGTCAATCGATTTAAGAACACTTTTAAGCCGTCACTCACGGCAGGGGCACTTGCGATCCATTGCAACTCGCCCGTGACCGGATTTTCGGGTAGCTCGGTGGGCGATCGCCCGGTCAACCCGCGAATTACGGTCATGCCCAGCGCGTACAGATCGCTGCTGTAGCGGGGCCGTCCGGCCATTTGTTCAGGCGCAGCATAGCCCTGAGTGCCAATGCTCACGGTAAACCGCTCACTGTTCGCCGTGCCGAGCTCCGTGGTGATTTCCTTCACCGCGCCAAAGTCAATCAAGACGTACTGACCATCAGCCTGCCGCCGCATCAAGTTGCTGGGTTTGATGTCGCGATGTACGACCTGTTCTTGGTGAATGAACGCCAAAATTTGCAGCACTGCGGTCAGCAACTCGACGGCTTCGGCCTCACCAAATTTCCCCAGCTGATTAAAGCGATCGCTGAGCGCATCGCCGTCAATAAACTCCTGCACCAAATAAAACTCGCCTGCTAACTCAAAGGCATCCAACAAGGTGGGAATGGCCGGATGATTGCCCAGCCGTCGCATCACTTGGACTTCTGATTGAAATAGCCGTCTCGCCGTAGCCAAAAACTGGGCCGAGGTGTCGGCGGGCATGAGGTGCTTGATCACGCAGCGCAACTGCGATCGCTGCTCATCGACCGCCAAATAAGTTTGGGCAAAGCCCCCCTGCCCCAAGGGCCGCAACACCCGATACCGTTCATTTAGCCACTGCTCAGTCATCAATTCCGACGTTCCCCAGTATTACTGTTGCCGTTTCGGCAGGCCCGCAGCGCACCCCTGAAAGTCTCAGCCCCTGCTTTTTCAAAGCCTGCCCCAGTTGGCCCCTTGCTAGCGCCGTATCCTGATTACAGTCTGCGACCACCCATTTACCCATTTAATTTTCCAGATAGTGCAGCCGATGATCGGAGATTCAGCCTCGTGTGAGTGACGGCGGATTGACTACGCCGTATCAACAGATGTTTTATGCTGATAAAGGCCCCACCCTGACTTGATCCCCCATGCTAATTAACGGGTATCAGCAGCGGCGTCTCCCGATTGCTCAGGCAGCAACTTGAGTCTCAGGCTTGCCCCTTTATAAATAATTATTTGAGAATGCTAGATCGTCTACTCGATATATCTACCAATCTTGGCATTGATACCCTCTTGTTGCTGCCGGTTTTGATTGCGCTGGAAGCGGTGTTGTCGGCGGATAATGCGATCGCCCTAGCCGCGATCGCCCAGGGGCTAGAGTCGGAAAAACAGCAGCAGCGCGCCTTAAATGTCGGGCTGGTGGCGGCGTTTGTGCTTCGGATGCTGCTGATCTTGACCGCGTCTTGGGTGCTGCGGTATTGGCAGTTCGAAGTAGCTGGGGCCGTTTATCTACTGTGGTTGGTCTATCAGCATTTCACGGCGACAGAAGACGACCAACATCATCACCACGGCCCTCGGTTTGCCTCGGTTTGGCAAGCGGTGCCGACCATTGCCTTAACCGACCTCGCCTTTTCGCTAGATAGCGTGACGACCGCGATCGCCCTATCCCGCGATGTTTGGATCGTCTTGCTGGGGGGCAGCATCGGCATTCTCACGCTGCGCTTTATGGCCCAGCTCTTTATCCGCTGGCTCGACGAATATGAATACTTGGAAGATGCCGGGTTCATTACCGTCGCGTTTGTGGGCATTCGATTACTCCTGCGGGTCGCCAATGACAGCTGGGTGCCGCCCCAATGGCTCATGATCCTGCTCATTGCCGGGGTCTTTGCCTGGGGCTTTTCCAAGAAAACCCAAACCGCCGACGAGCCTGCTACCGATGTCGTTGCCGCCGCCCCCGCAAACGGTCACCTAACTGCGACAGACGATGACCTGGCGATGCCCACCGCTGAGTCCGCTGCTACATCTGCTACTACAGTCGAGGCATCTCGCCAACCGGCAGGCGTAACCAGCCGTGACCAGGAGTTGCCCCAATCGGAATAATGTTTGTTGGCGGCATGGCAGGATCGGCTAGCCCGCCCACCCACCAGAAATTCATAATGCGCCAAGACTGGATGAGAAAAGTCGAGGAGAAATAAACTTTTACCACGTTTTATCTCGTTTGAAGACGCCTAGTGAATACTATTTCACGGTAAGGAAATCTGCCGCGATCGCCCATTAAAATCAGGTTGTCGGCAATCAGCGTCGCGTCCAGCCTCAGAGCTTCAACCGCTCTGACTTCGCGATTTTGGCTACGCTTACCTACTTTGGTTGACCCTCCATCGTTAACTGAGCTGACGCCCATACGACGCAACATTGCATCACTCCATGCCGTTGGCATGTGGAGAGGAGGCACCATGAAACGCACTTCGGTTTTGCCTTATCCCTTGACGCTCTATCCCCTCGTCAGGAACTTGTTTCGCGACTCTGCGGTTTTGACGTTTACGTTTTTGGTCCTGGCAGGCCTCATTTGTCTGTAAGAGTGCCCACTGCTAAGCACGTTACGCCCCCTAACGCGGCGGTTAGCTAGTCGCTAGTGCAGCGAATGACCTGTTGCTCACGATAGGCGGCACTGAAAAATGATAGTAAGCGATCGCCCACAACCTGAGTACGTGCCCAGGTTGCCGAATCTAGCGTGTCTTTTAACAACAGCAACTCGTGTACCAAGGCGTTTGCCTGAGCGGGTGAGATTGTCGGGTCTGCATAATATTGCTGCCAAAGTTCGTTTAGGCCAGGGAATCGCGGATCGTCAATGACAAAGCTGAAGATAAAGTCTTCATGGGGCGCGATCGCAGCTTGTCGGTCACCGCAATACAACTCAAAGCTCATGATCGTTGTCGCTAAATTGGTCTGAACCTATCTGCTATCGCCCCAACTTGAACTTGTTGGCGTACTCAATGTAGCGCCGTGCAGTAAACACATCGGGACTTTGTCCTTGCAGAACGGCGATGACATCTTGCACGACAGTGTCATTGGTCACGTGATAAGAGTGCTCTTTTAAGATCGAGACCAGGTCACTCACATCGACCGTTACCACCTTGTAGGGCAATTGTCGGGGATAGCGTGGCCCACTTTGGCCCAACCGATCCGGGTTGCCCTTAGTCACGTCGCTTACCGTGAGCGCCTGATCTTCCGTGTTGAAATAGACGGTCACCTGTTTACCGAGTTCTGGCAACCGCGCAAATTTGTAGTCGTGCTCAAAGGCATCGTTGTCTTCGTCGGCAGCGGTCAAAATAATGTTGTCAAATAGCCGGGGTAAGGTGCGATCGCCGCTGAGCTTCTGGGTTTCTTGCAGGGCATGGCGCAAGACGTAGTTACCCATGCTGTGGGCCACCAGGTTCACCCGTTGCTGGCAGGGCTCACCGGAACTCGGATCGCGCAAGAAATCCGTCAGCTTTTTCAACCCCCGGGCAAAGGCGTAGCCAGAAGTCATGGCGTCATGGCGATCGTCCTTATAATCAAACAGCGCGCCGTTGGAGGGCCAGGAAAACACGAACACATTGGGGGTGTACCGATTATCGGACAGGGCCGCCAGTCGCATTTTGAAGTTGGCTGCCCCTTCTAATGCGCCCTTAAAGGTCACATTAAAGCCGTGAATCAGCATGATGGAGTCGAGCGACTGCGATCGCATCGTCTGTTGAATGTCTTGAAACAGCGCCGTAGAACCTTCCGCTTTATTGTCCGGCAGCAGCTGAATGCTGCTGGGATCAAGCCTGCCATCAATGACTTCCGCCTGGCCAAACCGTAAGTCTCCTAGGTCGGCTTCAGAAAAGCGATCGCCAAAATCAATCCCCTCAGCGTTCGTAAGCAGGTTGCGATTGGTACCGAAATAGACTGTGACCATAGCGTTTCAATCCATCCATGACCCGATGACAGTCGGTGACCGCCATTCACAGCGGCGCGCCGATAGTGCTTTAAACATAGGCGCTCTGGGCAGAGGACACTGCTAGCTGAAATAAAGCTTCAGCTCTGGTAAGGGTTTCCTTACAAAAGTCTGCACAGTCTGCTCCCAACATGCGAGTCACTTGACAAACAGTAAAGAAAACTGCGGCTAAAGAATGAAATCTCGACCAACCTGGTTTCGACTTCGCTCAACCTTTTGCTGATAGGGCCGCGATCGCGATACTGCCCAACCTGGTTGCAGACAAGCGTAAGAAGTTGAATATGGGGCCAGGGAATAACGGCACTGGGGACGATGCACGGCTGACAAGGGTTATTGCATGCGATCGATGGTGCGGTATTGAATGGCTTCCGCCACATGTTGGGCTTGCAGGCTGTCCGCATTGCCAAGATCGGCGATGGTGCGAGCGACTTTGAGAATGCGATCGGTGGCTCGCGCGGAGAGACCCAGCTTGCGCACGGCATTTTCCAGCAGACCCTGGGTGGTGGCGTCGAGGGGGCACCAGTGGCGCAGATGGCGGCTCTGCATATCCGCATTGCACTGCAGCGCCGTTTCCGATTGGAATCGGGTGTGGGCGCGATCGCGGGCCTGCTCCACCCGGACTCGTACCGGTTCCGACGCTTCCCCTTCACTGATGCGCGTCATTTCCTCCGGTTTCAGCCGTCCCACTACCACCTGCAAATCAATGCGATCCATCAGCGGCCCTGACAATCGCGCCCAGTATTGCTCCCGGCTGCGAGGACTACAGGTGCAGGGCTGCACCGGGTCGCCATAATAACCACAGGGGCAGGGGTTGGTGCTGGAAATCAGCGTGAATTGGGCCGGAAACTCGACCGACTGGCGGGTGCGAGTGATGGTGACAAAGCCGTCTTCGAGGGGCTGCCGCAGAAATTCCAGCACGTCGCGCTTAAACTCGGTCATTTCGTCGAGGAAAAGTACGCCGCGATGAGCCAGGGAAATCTCCCCCGGTTTGGGGAAACTGCCACCCCCCACCAGCGACGGCCCCGAGGCCGAGTGGTGCGGACTGCGAAACGGGCGACTGGTGACTAAGCTCCCCTTTTCTTTCAGCAGCCCCGCGACGGAATGGATCTGGGTCACTTCCAGCGCCTCTTCAAAGGAGAGGGGCGGCAAAATGCTCGGCAGACGACGGGCCAGCATGGTTTTACCACTGCCTGGAGGGCCGACGAAGATCAAATTGTGGCCCCCCGCAGCGGCGATTTCGAGGGCGCGACGGGCTTGGGCTTGGCCTTTCACATCCCGCAAGTCGAGCTGATTTTTGTGGGCATGGGCGAGTTCGGCTGGGCCATCGATTTGGAAAGGCATGTGCTGATCGGGATGGTTCAAAAAGTCGGCCATCTCGGTTAAATGTTTGAAGCCATAGACTTCCAGGCCGGGAACGACAGCGGCCTCGCGGGCATTATCCGCCGGTACCACGACCCCTTTGATGCCCAGAGATTTCGCCGCCGCAGCGATCGCCAATACCCCGGCCACGGGCCGCAAGGTGCCATCCAGCGACAACTCGCCCATAAAGAGAAAATCATCCAGCAGGTCAGGCTTAACCTGCTCAGTCGCCGCGAGCACTCCGACGCTGATGGGCAAATCAAAGCTAGGCCCTTCTTTGCGCAGATCTGCCGGGGTCAGGTTAATCACAATTTTCCGCATGGGAAACGGAAACCCCGAATTCTTGAGGGCGGCCCGGCACCGTTCCCGCGATTCCTGTACCGCAGTGTCGGGTAATCCCACCACCACCATCGTGGGCAAGCCCCCCGACAAATCGACCTCGACCCCGACTTTGATCGCATCGATGCCGACGATCGCTGCACTCCAAATTCTCGATAGCATGACACCCTGACCCATGGTGATAGTGGGTTTAGGGTGCCCAATTCACAGCTGGCAGTGCAAATTTTTAGGCGCTCGGTTTACATCCACAGCAATTTAAGTCGCCGACAAATGGTATTCAACTAAAACTGGGGTGCTAGGATTCGAACCTAGGAATGGCGGGACCAAAACCCGCTGCCTTACCACTTGGCCACACCCCATCAAGTAGGCTTAAATAATCTAGCAGTTTTTAACCCCTCTCTGTCAAGCAATTTTGCGCGATCGCGCCATTTTTTTGTGAAACCATGGCGACATCAGGCGAATGACCTATTTCAGCGCGGAGTCGTGCACGGGCGACGAAACCGGTGCGACTGTGACCAAGGCTTGAATGGCCTGGGTCAACGCCTCTGGTTGCTCCACCATCGCCATGTGACCACAATCCGGCAAAACCTTCACATTGCCCTCAACCTCCTCAAACAAGGGATGAAAGCTAGCCAAATGGTTCACATACTTGACTTCCATCACCGTGTCGTTGGCTCCGGCAATAAAGTAGGCGGGTTGTTGGAGGTTGGCCACGACCTGCGGTAACCGATGTACTTCAGCCTCGGTGGTCGATTCCAGCAGCACGCCCGTGGCCGCCGCAGCCTGCGCCGCGAGTAAGTCAGCGACCCGCTGTTGGCCCCAAGCCAGTGCCAGCGGTTGCTGCACCATCATGCGGCTAAAGGCCCAATTCACCAGAGGCACATGCCGTAACCACGGCGGCCGCCAACGGACAATTTGTTGGCCCGCCTGACGAAATTTGGCAAACTCATCGGGCAGGTACACGCCGCCGCCCGCATTCACGCAAATGACGCCTTGAATTTGCTGCGGCCATAATTTGGCAGCCCACAGAGCAATGCTGCCCCCCAAAGAGTGACCCACCAGCCAAACTGGAGACTTAATGTCTAGTTGGCTCAGTAGCTCGCCCAGGTCTGCGGCATAGGCTTCTAAGCTGTAGGGATGTGGAGATTGGTGCGGGGCGTGACTGGCAGGGTACGATCGCGCTGCGAGGGCTTGATTAGAGTTGCCAAAGCCCCGAAGGTCATAACTCAAACATTGAAAGTCTGCCGCCAGTGGCTCGATGACTGGTTGCCAGTAGCATTGGCTCAAGAGCCAGCCATGAATAAACACTAGCGTCGCTGATGGCGGGTTTGCCGGTGCCGTTAGGCGGTAAGCATGGGGGACACCAAAGACATTCGCATAAGTCATAAATCCATCATATCCTGACGGCGAAGTCAGTGGTGGAGCGATCGCCAACCGTCAGCATCAGCTGGTACCAGCTAACAGACGATATCGCACACCCTCCGCAATCTTGTGCCCCAGATACTCAGGAATCAGGCTCTCATTCGGCCCCAGCAAGTACAAAATTAATCGGGTGCGGCCCCGCCACACCAGCAAATTGGCGTTGACGACCAGCAAATCTTCCTGCCAGATGGCGTACATCACTTTGTAAAACAGCCCCGGCTGGTTGTCGGCCTCAATCAGAATGGCGGGTAAATGAAAGACCGGATCCACATAGAATTCCGTTTCGACTTGTTCTAACCCTTGATCCAGATTGAACTCGACCGTTAACATTTCTTCCACTTCAAAATGCCCCGCCAGCGCCTCTCGGACAGCCCGACAGACGTTATCAGCTGTTTTTGTCGGTAAGGCTTTGCCCCCTCGCGACACCACCAGCTTGATAAAGACCAACATGGGCGGATAAATCTGCCCGTACAGGCTGAGGTTGTGGATCGTCAAGCCGTAAGCGGCCAGCACGCCAAAGATGTCGCTGAGCAAAAACGATTGGTTGCGATAGGCAAAATGCAAAGCACTGCGATGGCCTTCGGGTTTGAGTTCGATGACGGCTTTGCGGGTTTTGTAAAGCTGATACGCCAAGCGCAAATTCTGAAGCTGAATTTCGCTGCTGACAAACTGTTCATAGAACTGCGGAAAAGCGCGATTAAATCGCTTCAGCAACTCTACAGTAGATGGTTTTAAACCAGCAGCCATAACCGGGGAACACTCAATTACCTGGGGTCAAGTCAAACTTTCGAGACAAACCCTGACCGCCCAATTACACAGGCGTGTCCATATCTTATCCCTGCGACTGGTGTTCAGCCTGTGGTTCTGCCCCGACTTATCGTCAAGCTGCCCCCGGTATCGAGAGCAACAAGCAGACTGGCGATCGCAACTTTGTTTTTTCGTGACCAATGGGAGACAAGGTTAAGCAGATATATTAGTCTAGTAGACTGTCACTGTCTCCTATTATTTACTGTCCAAACCTGTATGGGTTTCTGGAAAAACTTATTTACTGGTGCTGAGACCGACACGCCCCCCCGGGATAAGGATTTATCAGCGAAAACTCTGACCGAGGTCTCCAGTCAAGATCGCGGTGCACAAATTGTCTTTAGCACTGAGCGCGACATTGACCTCTATGAGCTGGAGGAACTGTGCGATGCCGTGGGATGGGCCAGACGACCGATTCGCAAGGTGCGCAAAGCGATCGAACACAGCTTCCTCGTCGTCACCATGTGGGAAGTGCAGGGTAATCGGCGGCGCTTGATCGGGTTTGCGCGGGCGACTTCTGATCATGCCTTTAACGCCACCATTTGGGATGTGGTGGTGCATCCCGACTATCAAGGCAAGGGGTTCGGCAAAACGTTGATGAAGCAGCTCATCAAAAAGCTGCGAAGCGAAGACATTAGCAACGTCACTCTGTTTGCTGACCCGCATGTCGTGGACTTTTATCGCAATTTAGGGTTTATGCCGGATCCGGAAGGCATCAAGGGCATGTTCTGGTATCCCGATTAGCGTGACGATACCCCGAGCCGGATCAGAGCCGAGGTGCAGAACGCGATCGCGCTATTGCCAATGATGTAAAGGGGGCGATCACCAGCGACCAGGGGACGGTGCCCTCGGATTAATCCTGGCTATCGCGACGGTGCCCTCGGATTAATCCTGGCTATCGCGACTGAACTAACAGGGAATCGTCCCCTGTGGCTGCCTGATTTGCTCAGCTTTCGTGGTGGGGCAAATGATGCGGCGCTTGGCGAAACGGCTGAGTATGCGACAAAATCAGCGTTATTCCGAAGACGCACTAGAATAGAACCCAGTAATTTCGTCATGTGTGCCTAGTCCAGTGCTTAATCTGGCAACGCTGTTTCCGTTTCAACTTGACTCCTTCCAAACAGACGCCATCCAAGCGCTGGATGAGGGCCAATCGGTCGTGGTCTGTGCGCCCACTGGCTCCGGCAAGACCTTGGTGGGGGAATATGCCATTTATCGCGCCCTCGATCGCGGCAAGCGAGTTTTTTACACCACGCCGCTGAAAGCCCTGTCCAATCAGAAACTGCGGGACTTTCGGGAACAGTTTGGCGTTGACAATGTCGGCTTGCTGACCGGGGATATTGCCATTAACCGCGATGCCGCGGTCGTGGTGATGACGACGGAAGTGTTTCGCAACATGCTCTACGGCACGCGCATCGGGGAGGTGGGCACCTCCCTGGTGGATGTGGAAGCGGTGGTGCTGGATGAGTGTCACTACATGAATGATCGCCAGCGCGGCACGGTATGGGAAGAGTCCATCATTTACTGTCCGCCTGAACTCCAAATCCTCGCGTTATCGGCCACGGTGGAAAATGGCGGTCAACTAACGGACTGGCTGAGTCAGGTGCATGGTCCCACCCAGTTAATCTATTCCGACTTTCGGCCCGTCCCGCTGCACTTCCATTACTGCCACAGCAAGGGCTTATTCCCCCTGCTGAATGACCAGCAATCGGGCATTAATCCCCGGTTAAAGCAGCGCCGCAAGAAAGATCCCCAACAGCGTGGCAAGAAAGACGCCCTGGCGATTCCTTATGTGGTCGGGCAACTGCATCAGCGCGAGATGTTACCGGCGATTTACTTCATTTTTAGTCGGCGGGGGTGCGATCGCGCGGTCACGGCCATGGGCAACGTGTCACTGGTGAATGAGGCCGAAGCCGCCCAACTGAAGCTCAAAATTGACGAATTTCTGGCGTGGAATCCCGATGCGGGGCGCGCAGGACAAGTGGAACCGCTGTATCGCGGCATTGCGGCCCACCACGCAGGAATTTTGCCCGCTTGGAAAGGACTGGTGGAAGAACTGTTTCAGGCTGGCTTGATCAAAGTCGTATTCGCCACCGAAACGCTGGCCGCAGGGATCAACATGCCCGCCCGCACTACGGTGGTTTCCAGTCTGTCCAAACGTACCGATAGCGGTCATCGCCTGTTGATGGCGTCGGAATTTCTCCAGATGTCGGGGCGGGCGGGCCGCCGGGGCATGGACGAATTGGGCCATGTCGTCACAGTGGAAACGCCGTTTGAGGGAGCGCGGGAGGCGGCGTATTTAGCGACGGTTGGTCCCGATCCTCTGGTGAGCCAATTCACCCCCAGCTACGGCATGGTGCTCAATCTCCTGCAACGCCACACCCTCAAAGAAGCTCGCACCCTGGTCGAGCGGAGCTTTGGGCAGTATTTAGCGAATGTGCAACTCGCGCCCCAGCAGCAGGCGATCGCCGATCTCAAGGATGAGATTGACCAGGTGCGCGCCCAGGTCGAAGCCTTTGATGAGGAAGTGTTTGCCGACTTTGAAAAGCTGCGGGAACGATTGCGGGAAGAAAAACGTCTGCTGAAAATTTTGCAACAGCAAGCCGCCGAAGTCTTAAAAGGCGACATGGGGCCAGCCCTGGCGTTTGCCGTGGCGGGCACAACGATTTCGCTCAAGGGTAAGCACATTCCGGTGGCGACGCCCCTCCCAGCGGTGATTGTGACGAAAGTGCCGGGTTCCGGTCAGTTTCCCTACCTGATTTGCCTGAGCCAAGATAATCAGTGGTTTGTCGTCACCACCAGCGATGTGGTCGGCCTCCATGCGGAATACACCCGCGTCGCCGCCGTGGATGATTTGGAACCGCCTGCTGGATTGCCCCACAAACCCGGTGCCCACTATCCAGGCGATGCCCACACGGCGACGATCGCCTGCCAGGTGCCCCAGCCCCCGCCATTGGAAGAAATTGCGCCAGAAGTCAAAGAACAACTGGCCCGCACCCATGCCGTTGAAGAGAGCATGGCCACCCATCCAGCTCGCGCCTACGGCAATCCGAAAAAGACGCTCAAGCAATATCGCCGCATCCAGCGCTTAGAAACGGAGTTGCGCGATCGCCAGCAGGCTTTGGCGCGATCGAGCGATCGCTACTGGCAAGAATTTGTCAGCATCATGGCAGTGTTAGAAGAATTTGGCTGTTTAGCCGCCAGTCAACCCACCCCCCTGGGAGAAACCGCCGCTGCCATTCGCGGCGACAACGAACTCTGGCTGGGGTTGGCCCTGGACTCGGGCAAATTTGACGACCTCACCCCCCCTCAACTAGCCTCGGCCTGTGCCGCCCTCGTCACTGAGAGTGCCCGGCCCGATACTTGGGTGGACTACGATCATTCCACCCCCGTTGACAATGCGCTCAGCGGCTTACGCCAACTCCGTCGCGAAATTTTTCAACAGCAGCGCCGCCATGACGTTATGTTTCCCCTCTGGCTGGAATATGACCTAATTGGCCTGGTGGAACGCTGGGTGGAATTTGGCGAAAAGGCCGACTTACCTATCCCTGAGGGCTTTGAAGAGACCCGCGAGCCGGGGGGCGATCGCAGCGACTGGACGGAACTCTGTGACCGCACCAGTTTGGACGAAGGCGATATTGTGCGCGTGTTGCGCCGCACCCTCGATTTTCTCTCCCAAATTCCCCATGTGCCGCACATTTCGAATACGCTGCGCACCAGCGCCCGCCAAGCCTGCGACTGGATGAACCGCTTCCCGGTCAACGAAACTTAGTTCCAGGTTGAGTCATCCTGTCTGACGCTGCACCAAAAGCCCTGGGATGGTTCCGCCTAGGGCTTTTGGTGCAGATATTCAGCTCCCCGTTGAGATTCATCTCAGAACTGAGGCTCTTAACAGACCTGGCCCCGTAAGGATTCTGTATCAATGGGTTTCATCATAAATAGGCACAACAGGTCGCCTGCCGTGCCCGCAATGTGGGGCAGCTTACGGAGAAACTTGAGGGGCTTGGGCTGGTGGCTTGCCGCGATCGCCTGCAATTTCACGTTGCGTGCCACACAGCGATCCAGCCGCTTAAAGAAGTCCGGATGATCAATATTCAGCATGATGGGAAACGCCCGCGCCGCCGTCAAGTTAGTCTGCCGCACCACCTCCTCATCGAAAGCGGTGGCGTCCAGCCCCAGCATTTCGTAAAACTGACTGCGCTCATGCACCGTCAATGAGTGGGTCGCAAACACCGACAGCAGAAAGAACCGGCTCCAGAAACGAGCTTTCCAGCCTTGCCACATATGGGGCTGCGATCGCAGTAGCGCCTTAAAAATATCGCCGTGACGATTTTCGTCCTGACACCAGCTCTCAAAATAGTTGAACAGCGGGTAAAACTTATTTTCGGGCTGCTGTTCTAAATGATGGAAGATGAGGATATAACGCCAATAGCCGATTTTTTCCGAGAGATAGACCGCATAAATCACCCACTCCACGGGAAAAAACGTGTAAGTGCGATTCTTGGTTAGCTTCGCGAGATCAAGGGAAATATTGAAATCAGCCATCGCTTTATTGATGAAGCCCGCGTGCCGCGCCTCGTCTCGCGCCATCAGGTGAAAGATTTCTGCCAGCAGGGGATTGCGGCCTTTCAGCTTGCGCGACAGTTCTTTGAATAGCAAAAAGCCGGAAAACTCCGACACGCAAGACCGCTCTAAATAATCGATAAAGGCGCGCCGTTCCTCCCCTTGAATGTGGTCCCAAGCCTGCTCAAAGTCTTCATTGCGCACGAAGTGATGCCGGTTATAGTCCGCCCGCATCTCGGCCACCATGGCTTGCAAGTCGGCCTCGCCCTCCGACAGATCCATCTGGGCCGCTTTTTCAAAATCGGTGGTGTAAAACCGGGGAGTGAGTAAGTTTTCTTCGACGGCAGTTTTAATGCTGGGTGAATTAGGAACAGTGCTGACCATAGTTTTCTGGATAAACCGGGGCAAAGTGTGGGTCTATCGTATCGATAGACTGCAATCACGGTATCAGGAAGTGTGGCGGCGATCGCCGCCGCCCTCAGTAGCTGTTACAAACCGTCAAACACCGCGACAGTAATTACTTCAGCGTTTCTAAGTGACGCGCAGTAAAAAAATGGACATAGCGACTTTTGTGTGCCCATACCGTAAATCCTGAGCGTTACGGCAGGCAAACGGTGGTAACAGCCCTCTGGGGGAATAGGCAGCCACCTCTCCTGTCGGATTGCCGATGCCCCCGGCGCGCGATCGCGGCAGAAAATCTCATCCATGCATTTTGCCTGCATATATATAGATGTGTGATGGCTGTCATTTTGAACCGATATCGGCGAAGCGGATGCTGCTGAGAGACCGACTTGCCTGAGCGTTACCCCGCTGGCAACTTCCCAGTGTGGTGGCAATACTCGGAGGACCTCATTTCACCAGGGGGGCTGAGCCCCTCGAATATTGGCAGCAAGCTTGTCCGGCGTATCGATCAGCCAGCTCTTCAGAGACAACTCAGGTTTGCCCGGTACTATTAAATAGACTGTCGCAGCGAGAAATAGCCGTGTCGCTATCTAAAGGGTTTGAAGTCGAAGTTTATACGGGAACGCCAGCGGGCGAGATCATTGGCTTTTCGGATCGGATCGTGGCCAATCTCAATGGCTTTGTCCGCGAGCCTGACTCCCGCAATGTGGAATATACGACGCCCCCCCTCAGCCGTTACGAGCAACTGTTATGCGAGCTGGTGCGCCCTCGGCAAACGCTGCGCAACTATTTGCAAACCCTCGGCGATTACACCCTGGTGCCGGGCAGCACCCTATCGTCGGGCGACACCCAGCGGTTTTATCGCTCTGACCCGCAAAATCCCTATCATGCCTACATTGAGCAGACGTACCATACCGATGTCGTCACAGCGAGCATCCACATTAATATCGGCATTCCTGATCCCGAGTTACTCATGCAGGCGTGCCGCTTGGTTCGACTAGAGGCCCCACTCTATCTGGCATTGACCGCTTCATCCCCCTTTTTAGATAATCGGGCCACCGGCTATCATTCGACGCGCTGGCATTTGTTTCCCCAAACTCCGGCGCATGTCCCCTTATTTGCCAGCCATCAGCACCATATTGATTGGATGGAGGCTCAACTGGCCGCCGGGACCATGCAGAATGTGCGCCATTTGTGGAATTCGGTGCGTCCCAATGGCGATCGCCGACCCTACTGCTTAAACCGTCTAGAGCTCCGCATTTGCGATTTGGTCATTAATCCGCTGCATTTGCTCGCGGTGACGGCGCTGCTAGAAGCCCGTCTCCTACAAATGATGGCCGACCCCTCTTTAGACCCGCTGCACATTAGCCAACTGCCCGCCGCCACCCGCGCCGATGACCTGGTCAAGTTGGCGATGGCCAATGAGCAGGCGGTGGCGAAAGCGAGCCTCGATGCCACCGTTCACCACTGGGTCGATGGTCGTGAGATTACGGCTAAACATTGGATTCAAGATTTGTATGAAACCCTGTGGCCGATCGCTCATCAGCACGGGTTTAGCTGCTTTTTAACCCCGATTCGCAGCATTTTGGCGGAGGGCAACGAGGCCCAACAATGGCTCACCCTGTACGAGCAGGGACGGACTGTGCCCGAGATTCTCGCGATCGCGATCCGCACCGCAGCGGCCCAAGATGAACAACTGGCGGAAGAACTTTGCCTTCCCTGCATGGCTTAGCCAGGGTTTCCGTCGTGCTGTCAACCGTAATCGAGCCCAACCACCCCCAGCTTCAGTCGATTCATTAAGAAAATGTATCGTTGATCTACTCACCCTTTACAAACCTCTTCAACTCTGCTGAGTAATTGAGACAGTTATGCCCCGGGTTGTCCTTGTTCATCCTGAGATTCCGCCAAACACTGGCAACATTGCGCGAACCTGCGCTGCCACTCGCACCGCCCTCCACCTGGTCGAGCCCTTGGGCTTTGAGTTGAGCGATCGCTATCTCAAACGGGCCGGGCTCGATTATTGGCCCTATGTCGATTTGCAGGTACATCCTTCATGGTCAGCATTCACCACTGCGGCCCGCAAGCAAAGCGGTCGCCTCATTGGATTCAGCAAGTCCGGCACTGATTGCTATACCGATATTGAGTACGCACCCGATGACTGGCTGCTCTTTGGCAAAGAAACCGCCGGGTTATCGACCGATATGCTAGCCGCCTGCGACACGACCGCCCGTATTCCCATGGCTGAGCCGGGTGTGCGCAGCCTCAATTTGTCGGCCAGCGCCGCGATCGGCCTATTTGAAGCCCTCCGCCAGATTCGGTCTTAACCTGGCAGCAATTTCTCCAAGTCAACTGCCATCATGAGTTCCGGCGGGTTCTTGGCTACTATCATCACCGCTGGGTAATATTTGATTTCCCCATCAAGCAGGTAATTACTAATAATCAAAGACTGACTACTACACTCAAGATTTTGGGAATTCAATTGAAACGTTTGTCATTCAAGCTACAAAAACAAAAATCAGGAAATAAGAATTTTCTATCACTAAATAGGTAGGGCTTCTGACGCGACTATCCCCTATTTCAGCTTGCCCACCAGCCCTAATCATGGCTATTTTCTGATTGCCTACTGATGTTTTTGAGGCTTGTCAGGCTAGCGATTGCGGCATTGCGCCTCAACTACCACAATGGGTCAAAAGCCCTGCATTCAGCTCTTTCTGGCATCACTCAAGCAGATAACCCCTGACGGGTTGGCAATATTCGAACGCTGTGATGACACCGATTCGTCAGCGATCGCCCTAGCTCAGTCTGAGCCTTTTCGGTGAGGAAATTGAAAAATCTTGATCTCTGGAGGAATTTATGTAAACTTGCTTAAATCTAATAGGCAGTGTATTGTTAGCTCTCGAAGCTAAATTGCTTAACCACGAGGATAGTGGGAATGCCTTAGTTTCTGGGTCTTTGAACCTCAGATGATTCAATTAGAGTCGCCTTCGGGATGACCTTTGAAACTGTCGAGCTCTGGTTATGAGGAGGATTATTCCTTTGAATCCCGTTTTTTCTCAGGAGTTTGCGCCTGACACGCAGAGTCAAGCAAGTGCCCTGTTACCGCTGCAAAGTGAAGCAGGAGTCCTTGGGACTGGTAAGAGGGTACGTACATCCTTTACGGCTCTCGGCCTCGCATTATCACTAGGCGCAGTTGGCTCACTAGTCTCTAGTGCTGAAGCTGCTGATTCTATGCAGCTAGCCGCCTTACCTTCCGTTGCTGGTGGGTCTAATACATTGCCGTCTTTCGGCTCTTCCCGACCCGAAGCAGCCCCGGCTATTTTTCATACCGTTACAGACGGTGAAACCATTTGGGGGATTGCTGAACAGCACGGATTAACCGTCGAAGCTATTCGCGATGCCAATGGTATGGCTGGGGATCAGGTGATCCAAGTGGGCCAGGTATTAAAGGTGCCTACTGCTGAGTCTGCCAATCATCAGTTGCAGTCTTACGCCGTTTCCTCGCTCAATCTTGCTGTTGCGCCAACCCCTGAGCCGTCAGAAGATACCGCAGACGAGCTTACCGTCGCGATTTTGCCAGAGGCAACTATGCCTGCGACACGGCAAACTACCGCTATTGAGGATCTATCGGGCGACATGCCTGAGTCAGCGCCATCGGCAGGTTCGCTGATGGACGTAGAGGCCGCTGCTGAATCGGCCACCAATGAGGTCGAACGGACTGCTACCGATGGAGCGCCGCTAAGTGTCGCTTCTCCTGCGGAGGAAGACATCTTATCCAAGACTGATTTGCTGGGAAGCAGCAAGCCACTGGCCTCACTGCCAGAAACTCAGCCTCAGGCCGAGTCGCTACAGCAGTTTGCAGAGCAGCTAGGTGCAGTGTCCGAGCCTGCGACCGTTCAAAAAACTGCCGTTAATACGACGATTGAGTCATCTCGTCGCCGCGCCGATGGGGTTACGCATCGGGTAGGCTCAGGGGAAACTATTTGGTCGATCGCTCGCAGCTATGGTCTTGACCCCGACTCCTTACAGGCATTGAATCAAGTCACTGACTCTAGGCAGCTGATGCCAGGTGACGAGTTGGTCATTCCGGCTGATGAGGCTACGTTGTCTGATGTCGCTGATGCAGATAGACTGCGCCCTCATCAATCGGACTCCACCCAGCAGATAGTAGCGGCTGCTTCTGGAGTTGTCATCGAGCCGACGACCTCGGCGGCAGTTGACTTGACCAAGCTTGAAATCGGTCGTAACCCTTCGTCCGATACCTCAACCCGGGCTCAAACCCTTGAACCTGAATCAGATCCCTTTGTGGCTAGCTTGCTGTCCCAAGCGACAGTAGCTTCTCAACGGCCTTCTGATGAGAACTTGGCCACATCAGAACCGGAAACTGAAACCCTAGTTATTGATGAAGCTCGTGATGTTGAGAGCTTAGCGTCAGCACCAGAGATTGCGAGAAAGTCAGACGAAGTTGCCCTCAACCCTCAGTTTGTGAACGGCTCTGGTGCCGAGGCCGTTGATGTTGAGGCGGAACTTGAAGCGGACAACTTGTTGGCCGCCGCGCCCTTAGGCTCGGAAGTATATTCTCCTATCGTTGAGAACGCAGCTGGTCGGGTGGTGACTCCCGAGATGCCCATGTTGCCGGAGCAAGATGTCTACTTGCCCGAAGCACCTAACCGATTTGACGGTTACATGTGGCCGGCTCAGGGGGTACTGACGTCTGGTTATGGTTGGCGTTGGGGACGAATGCATCGCGGTGTCGATATTGCTGGTCCCGTTGGCACACCGATTTATGCGGCGGCTACCGGTGTCGTTGTAAGTTCCGGTTGGAACTCTGGTGGCTACGGCAACCTAGTTGATATTCGTCATCCCGATGGCAGCATGACTCGCTATGCTCACAACAGTCGCCTGATGGTACAGGCTGGTCAGCAAGTGCGGCAAGGCCAACAAATTGCGGCAATGGGGAGTACTGGTTTCAGCACTGGCCCTCACCTGCATTTTGAAATTCATGTTCCGAGTCAGGGAACGGTGAATCCGATTGCGATGTTACCCAGTAGTCGTTAACTCCAATTGGTTTAGACAAAAAAAGGGGGGTAGTGCAAGCTACCCCCCTTTTTGATTTAGATCGTGCGCTAGGTCGCGATCGCTCTGCTGACTAGCGTCACTTGCTCGGCGGCCAGATGTTCGGATATCGCAGATTAATTGGAATTTCAGTTCAGCAGAGAAACCGCTTTGTGCTACATTGAAAAAGTTGCAAAAAGCACTTTGGCTCAGTAGCTCAGTGGTAGAGCAGGGGACTCATAAGCCCTTGGTCGCGTGTTCAAATCACGCCTGAGCCATTCAAAAACTAACTTTGTGAGTAGTTGCTAACCGCTAGTAACCGCATGATGCAAGTCTGAAAGCCTTGGCTTTATCAGCTTTTTTTCGAGGGAAACGGACTGACCAGTCACGTTAGACAGATAGATAAAGATGCAGAACACTAGCGAATATCGTTGCGCATTTTGCGGTGAACTGAATACAACCTTTATCGATATATCAGCCGGTCTGCAGCAGAGTTATGTTGAAGACTGCCAAGTTTGTTGTCGTCCTAATCAGCTCTATGTTTCCATAGACGACCATACTTTAGATATTGATATTACGGCTGACTATGTTGAATGAATCACCAAATACGCGGTGTATTCATGCCTAAATCAAACAGCAAAATTTCGCTACAGTCAGCGAAATTCGCTTCTATGCGATTAGTTTCGGTGATGCCAATGCCATCTCCCGTGAATAAGTGATGATCGGCCACCTTGACTCCACCCTTGACGACTTGTAGCCATACGCCTCGGCTCGGTTTCAATGTATAGGAGAGGCGATCGCCGGTCTCAAATCGCCCACTATACACCAAAGCATCAGTGTTGATCGGCATTGACCCGTCACGGCCATCCGGCGATACGTACAGCTTCAGGCATCCCTGGCGCTCGTGATCGGCAAATTGCAGTTGATGGTAGCTAAAACGAGTGGGCGCACGATCCGGAATTAGCCACATTTGATAGTTGTGCTCGATCTGTTCGTGGTGATTATATTCGGAGTGGATCATCCCCTGGCTGCCGGCACTAATCAATTGCATTTCTCCGGCATGTATCTCAGCTTGGTGACCAAAACTATCTTGGTGGGTCAACGTGCCAGCCACGATATAAGTCAACACCTCAACATCTCGATGGGGATGCGATGGGAAGCCGGAGTGGGGTTGAATATGGTTCTCCACCATGACGCGTAACGGGCCAAAGTTCATCCAGTCAGGATCGCGGTAGCTCCCGAATGAAAACGTCATCCAGTTATCCGTCCAGCCAAAATCCTCAAACCCGCGATCGCGACTACGGCGGAGCTTGACCGTTGGTCTTTGGAATGAATTAGCCACCATACTGTTTACTCGTTACCGAAATTCCGTACCATCAGCACTGCACCACGTGCGAATGGACGTTACTACCAGGAGCAGGCATGTGCTCATGCATCATAATTTATCTAGAAAGCCTGTCTTGTAAGGCTTTCAAACGAGAACGCGGATGGACTCTATAAATGCCAACCTAGTTCTGGAAATCTCGAGGGCCATCATAGTCAGAGGCATCGGCCAGGGTTTCTAAAGTTTGCGCACCCACCAGTAGCTCACCATTGACCTCCCAGGAAGGAAATCCTGTTAAACCTTCCACTGAGCGACACAAACTCGCTTGTGCATTCTGCCCGCCTTCTGCACATTCAACGTAAGGGATTTCTTTCGCGGCGGTTTCGCCAAACAGCTGTTTTTGATCATGACAGTGAGGACACCAATAAGCGCCATACATCTTGGCATCGGTAGCCGACAAATGCTGCGCGAGTTGAATTTCTGATGGACCGGAAGTCGTTGTAACCGGCGGGCCAACTTCGCCAGGAATATCGGCTTGGACTGATTGAGGATTATTAATCGGGGCATAGACGGCCAGTGTGCCTACTAGAGTAACGACGACGACAATGACGCCCATAAACGCCAGCTGGCCAAAGTCGTCCCATCGCCGACCCAGGATTGTGAGCGTAAACATAGATGCCGCAAATATTGCTGACGTGATGCAGTAGAGACAGGCTGCTTGAATTTCAAAGGCCAGCAAATACATCAAGTAGCCGCTGAAAACCAGCATTGCGGTCGCGCCAATGAACAGCAGCGGCCACGTTAGTGATTCGATTTGACTGCGTAACTCTTTTTGGCGATCAGGATTAACCACAAATGGTGCCAGTGCCATCCCCGCCATGCTGAGATAGCCCAAAAAACCAAATAGCGTTAAGGGCAAGCCAAAAACTTCAGCGTAGGGACTGGAGAGGACGCGATCGCAGCCACCAGTAGGACAAGCGGCATCACTGCCCATGACCTTAATGACTGTGAGATAAGCGGTGCCGCAGGCTCCCATCAGGGCGATCGCGCCAATAATCCAACGAGACCAGCGATGAATCCACAAAGTTTCCTGTCGGCGACGTGGCATGTCAGTGTATATCCTCTGGCGATTCAGTCAGCAAATTCCCTACTTATTTTGCCTTATGACATGGCTATCTTGCAGACTTCATGAGCGAAATGGCAATTACGTTCATCCATGAAGCCATATTTTAGGCGTGAGACCTCGCCCACAGTTGCCGTCTCTTGGGTTGAGTACGGCATCTGCCAGGCAATTCTCTCGCCTTGTGGCCCGCCGCAGGACATTTTGCCGCAGGACATTTTAAGGATTCTTTATGTCCAGAAGGCTGTTTTCAAAAGCTAGGCTTTTGAGGTACTTTCGACCTTGGCAGCGAAGGCATCACGGTCAGGGAGAACTTCGAACACTCGATCCATGCTGGTCAGTTCAAACAGCATTTTGACCTGCTCATTGATGGAGCAAACGTAGAGCAGTTTATTGCAAGCTCTAACCTTTTTGAGGACGACAACTAAAATGCCCAAACCAGAGCTATCAACAAAAGTAATATCTTTGAGGTCGATCAAGAGCACATCCACTCCTTCCTCAAGCGCCATGTCCACTTCCTTCCGGAAGATTTCGGCTTGGGTACCGTCAAGAATGCCAGTGGGCTCAAGAATACGAATATTAGCTTCCATACGTTCCTCATAAATCTGCACGGGGGGTGCACCGCCAATCGATCAGGGCAAGTCGTTAACTAAGTGCCTACTGATGTAAGGTTGCCCCAGTTCTATCAAAATACACAGTTTATTGGCCGGGTTAAGACATATTTGCAGTATTTTTGCGTAGTTGAATGGCGACTGTACCCATTTGCAGAGCAGAGGCAGAAGGCTGACTACTGATGAGTATGGGCCCCAGGTGCTGGCTAAAAGGCTGAGTCGCGGCCTCGATGGCCAAGAGCCAAGGAAACTGCTGCTGCAATGATGGCAGTAAGGTTGGCCAGTCAACATATACCAACTCTGGCCCCAGCGCTGGCACCTGCTCGATCAAATCCATTAAGGTCGTTTGGTCGGCCAAGGCCCCTTGATTGACCTGCCGCAAAACTTGCTGCACCCCTGCTAGGGAGGTTGATAGCACTTCATAATTGTTCACGGTGGTGTGGGCCGCGATGACTTGAGTGGCTAACTGTAGCGGTGCGTTTTGACTGCTGCGATTGAGCGTCAACCGTGTCCATGTCGTGAGGGGCTGATCGTTGTAGGCTAGCTGATTGACGGTCAGTCCTTGGGCAGTGGCAAAATCATCAATTGCGGCAAAGTCTGAGGTTGAGGCTTCAGTAATTAAGGCCCAGTTAGGGTGATCGCCTGGCAGCAGCGCCAGGGCATAGTTGCCGGCCAGTGTTGCCGACAATTCCTGAGGGACGGCCTCTGGGGTGAACGACCAAGAACTCAACAGTGCCGCGATCGCTCGTTGAGCGATGAGATAGCCGCCAATATTGCTGCTAAGGGACTGTAATTGCTGGGATAGCTGATTGCCAGCGGTCACAAATAGCGCGTTATCGGGCACTAAGGACAAGGCTTCCGGCGGGTGGGTCGCTGTCGCTGAGGCGCTCGCGCTCGCGCTTGGTGTAGAGGACAACGGAGTGGTTGCAATGGCGACATTGCCCAACAGACCATCGGCTAAGGCTTGAAACGAAATAAACGCTAAATTAGCCTGCTGGCCGACGGGGTTGATGGGAGGAGTCGTAAGGGTTTCGGCATCGCCAAACCAAGCTAATAACTGAGGGATATTAGCCACTAGCCAACCCACTCGATTGGCGGGCAAGGTGGTGATAGCCGCGTGATAAGGAGCTGCCTTGACCCAGCTCACATCAGGAGCTTGATAAGTGGCGATCGCCTGACGCAAGACTCGCGCATCGTTGGCCAGGAGCACGTAGCGATCGCCGACCATGGTAGTCGCCAACGTCTCTAAGGCTAAGTCAGTGGCGAACCCTGAGGTCGGCGATCGCCCAATTGGCGTTAACGTCTGATCAGAAATCAGCGAAATGCTAGACACCGTTTCAAAGCGCAGGTTGCGCTGAGCTGCACGCTGTTGCCAAAGGCGATGCAGGGATTCGCGGGCCGCATCCGCGTCGCGACAACTCAGAACAACTAAATAGCCTGGTTGCAGGCCATTACTCGCATCGTAGTCCAAGTCAGCAGCCGTGATGGCTAAGGTCGCCTCTTCATCAAGCCAAGGACGGACATCGGTGTCATAGTCCCACCCCACTAAGTTCTCGAGGGATTGTTGGAGAGATTGCCATTCCTGTCGCACCTGAAAACGCTGGTTCGCGGGCGTTAAGAGTTGCCGCAGTTGCCACAGACGATCTGGACGGGCCAGCAAGGAAACCATCAAGGGCGACTGTCGGGGCACAAACTGAGCGGCTTGGGGTTGCGTTTGTCCGCCCTGAGTGAGCAACACCCGGGGATTTTGCGAGGTCAGCCCCCAAAAGCCCGCAATGCCAACCAAAAGCAAAATGCCAGCCAAGGCGGCGATCGCTGAATAGAAGGTGCGCGATTTCATAAAGTCCCTTTTACCGTGCGCTGGCCGACCGCCGATTGGACGAGCAGGTGCCACTGATCGTCAATAGTGTATTACTCCAGAGTGTATTACTCCAGCGGCCTGTTCTCGGCAAGTCTTTACAAGGGAATGAAGACGGACAATCCGCCGTAAGGCGAATTTCGCACTGGCGACCGAAATCGTCTGTTCAATATCGTCTAGATATCGTCGCCCGGAAACTCACGCCAAACCCCAATCAGCCGACCTTGGAGTTGTACTTGCTCGGCCGGAAAGGTCTGCACTGGATAATTGGGATTGGCGGGCACTAACTCAACGGTATTCCCTTCCAGGCGGAAGTATTTCAAGGTTGTGCCGTCGGGCACTTGGGCGGCCACAATCGTATCGGCACGTACCCGCTTTGGGTCTTGGATGGGGCGCAAGATCACCATGTCGCCATCGCAAATCATGGCATCGATCATGCTATCGCCGTTGACATAGAGTGCGTAATCGCCGGGTTTAGTCTCAAAATGACCCGGATTAAAGCGTTGCGTTTCGGCTTCGGGTTGGGCTTCGTTGACATAACCAGCGGCGATGCTGCCGTAGATCGGCACACCCTGGACATCTTGCAAGATTCTGATCGTGCGAGCACGACCTTCTTCCCAATCGATGTAGCCTTTTTTGCGTAGATGATCGAGGCGACTTTGAATCGGGGCGGGTGATTTTAGGTTCATTGCCCGCATCATTTGCCGAATCGAAGGCGAGTGCTGGTTTTCGCGAATATAAATCACCAACCAGTCATAGAGTTCTTGTTGCGCTTCAGTTAAAGGTTCCATTGCCGCCGTCCTCGGCTCAGCCGCTTTTGTATCAAGAACAACTGTACCAGCGAACCCTGGAAATGTCTACCTTTTGATCAAAAACGTGGGTCTTGGATAATGGCTGACCTTACTTGAGTCCCATTTGGACGCGCCACAGTCCGGAATATAGGTCGTCGCGCTCTAGTAGTTCTTCGTGGGTGCCCCATTCCACCAGTTGGCCCTGGGCCATGACATAAATGCGATCGGCGTTGCGAATGGTGGACAGGCGATGGGCGATCGCAATGGTGGTGCGATTTTGGGTGATGTGTTCCAGCGATCGCTGAATGGCGGCTTCGGTTTCGTTGTCCACTGCCGATGTGGCTTCATCCAGTACAAGGATGGGGGGATTTTTGAGAATGGCGCGGGCGATCGCCAACCGCTGCCGCTGCCCACCGGACAGCTTTTGGCCCCGCTCACCCACGATAGTGTCATAGCCCTGGGGCAGTTGTTGAATGAACTCATCGGCTTCGGCGGTGCGAGCGGCCTGCATAATCGCGTCACGGTCGGCGGCAAAAGTCCCGTAGGCGATGTTTTCGGCCACCGTGCCGTGAAATAAAAAGACATCTTGACTGACTAGGCCAATCGCCTGGCGCAAGTCCTGGGTGGCGAGATCGCGCACATCCAGGCCATCCAGGGTGATCCGTCCGGCATTCACCTCATAGAGTCGGAGCAGCAGTTTGACTAGAGTACTTTTGCCTGAGCCAGTTGCGCCCACGATCGCGACGGTATGCCCCGCCGGAATTTTGAGCGTCAAATTTTGCACTACGGGTCGGCGATCGCCATAGGCAAAAGTCACATCTTCAAAGCGCACCGCCCCTTTGACGTTGCTCACGGGGAGTCGTTGGTGCCCTGGATGGAGGGTGATGGGCAGATCTAATAGGTCCATCACGCGATTGGTAGAAGCCATGGCTCGCTGGTATTGATCGAGCGTGTCACCGAGGCGGGTTAGCGGCCACAGCAATCGCTGCGTGAGGAAGACCAAAACGCTATAGGTGCCCACGGCTAGTTGCCCATCCACCGCCATGAGGCCACCAAACACGAGCGTAGTGGTAAAGCCCAGCAAAATCAGCACGCGAATTAGCGGAATGTAGGCGGCGCTAAAGGCGATCGCTCGCTGATTGCTGAGCCGATAGGCTTCACTATCTTCGCGGATGCGCTCAATTTCATATCCTTCGGCGGTGAAGCTTTTGATGGTGAGAATACCGGACAAATTATTCGCCAACCGACTGTTAAGGGCGCTGACGTGCTCGCGGACGGCAGCGTAGCGTGGGGCCAGGAGCTTTTGAAAGGCGATCGCCCCCCAGACGATAAACGGCATTGGGATAATCGCCATCCACGCGACCGAGGGGGCCAACGTGAGGAACGCCCCCCCGACCAAAATGATGGTCGTGATGACTTGTAAGACTTCATTCGCCCCGACATCGAGGAAGCGTTCGAGTTGGTTAATGTCGTCATTCAGCACGGCCATCAGACCGCCGGTGCTGTGGTCTTCAAAATAGGCCAGATCGAGATCTTGCAAGTGACTGTAGGCTTCCACGCGCAAATCGCGCTGCATGGTCTGGGCCAAATTGCGCCACAACACGGAGTAAGCGTACTGAAAGGCGGATTCTAGCCCCCAGGTGACAATCGTGAGGGCCGTGAGCACCAAAAATTGGCCGCGAATGCTGGCGACGCCTAAACCAGCGAGCCAGGAATCTTGTTGTTGCACGACGACATCAACGGCCAGGCCGATGAGCACGGGGGGCGCTAAATCAAAAAACTTGTTGCAGACGGAACAGATGCTCGCGAGCCAGACTTGGCGACTGTAGCGGCGACTGTAGCGCATCAGTCGTTGTAAGGGAGGGGAAGAACTCATAACGGGCTGGCTCAGTTAGGAAACAGCGGCGAGGCCGGCTGTATGGAAACAAGGCGCGATGGGAGATCGCGCCGATCAACCGTCCGATTGCCGATCAGGCAACCTCGCGGCAAGTAAAAATCCTAACAAATATCAAAATTTACTGAGCTGGTCAGTCTCCGACTGAGATCACAGCCGCCTGGTGATGGCGGCTATGCCCCTGCGTGATGCTAACGAGGGCTGACGCCGACGATGAACACGCCTATTGGTCAGCGATCGTCGCTGTGTCTGCTGTTTTAATCCATAGCCGGTTACGTAAAAAGCTCCAATGATGAAATTTGATCGCCGCCAAGTTATCCATACCCCTGAGTCGAAGACCTCTGAATTAAATCAACAGCAACGATTTGAGCCGGGGGAACAAAAACGCAAAACGCTCCATGAGCACACTGATCCCTGGCAGCAACAGCCCTGATCACTCGGTCGCGTTCGCTGGAGCAGCTGGCCCCTCACGACTGCCAGAGGCTGGAGCCGTCCTATCCGTTGCGGTCGGCGGATCTGGCAACTCGATCGCCAGTTGGTAGATCGCTCGCTTGCTGTAGGTGGTGTTCTGCGCGAGTTGACGGCTGGCCTGCGATCGCGAGAGTCCCTGCGCCAACAAATCCGTCAGCCTTGCCGTCAGTTCCTCAACGGTCAGAGGCGGCGTCTCGGAAGGCGGTTTGCCCGCAATCACCAGCGTGAACTCCCCTTTGGGCGAGGTGATGGTGTAATGGGCGATCGCCTCGGCTAGGGTGCCGCGCCAAACTTCTTCAAACTGTTTGGTGAGTTCGCGGGTGATGGCCACCCGGCGAGTCGCTTCAAATGGCCCTTGCAAATCCTTGAGGGTCGTCAGCAGACGGTGGGGCGCTTCGTACAGTACGAGCGTCCGCGATTCTTCTGCAAGTCGGGCAATGTGGTCGCGGCGATCGCGCCCCTTGGTCGGCAAAAAGCCATCGAACGCAAAGGGTTGAGGCGGCAGTCCTGAAATACATAGCGCGGTAATCGCGGCAGTCGCCCCCGGAATCGCCACCACCGCAATCCCCTCCTGAGCGCACGCTTCCACCAACTCAAAACCGGGGTCGGAAATTCCCGGCATACCCGCATCACTGACGAGGGCAATATCTTTGCCGTGCTGCAATTGCGCCAGCAACTCGGATAACCGTTTGCGCCAGTTGTGGGCGTGGTAGCTGGTTTGGGGCGTCTCAACTTGAAAATGATGCAGCAGCTTACCCGTGTGGCGAGTATCTTCAGCGGCGATCAGCGCCACTTGTTTGAGGGTGTCGATCGCTCGAAAGGTCATATCCGCCAGGTTGCCGATGGGAGTGCCGACGATATAAAGCGTGCCCTTGCCGTTGAGATCCGTCACCGTTTCGCCATCCTGCTTGCTGTGCTTCAGAATAAACCCAGTCGTTCCTGCATGATTCAAAAATGCCTAAAACTGGCGTCTTTGTCGGGCTGATCACCCTCGACTGCATTTATCAAACCCACTCGGCCTTGCAACCGAATGAAAAGCAAGTGGCTGAGGAGGTGCTGCTAGCGGCGGGTGGCCCGGCGACCAATGCCGCGATCGCCTTTAGCGCGCTGGGCGGCCACGCGAAATTGGTCGGCGTCTTGGGACAACATCCCCTCGCCACAGTCATCCGCGACGATCTGGCCCAGCACGGTGTCGAACTGGTGGATCTGCTGCCTACGGTCACAACGCCGCCCCCGTTTTCGTCCATTTTGGTGAATGTCGCGACGGGCGATCGCGCCGTGATTTCTCGCAATGCGGTTGATCGACCCCAGCCCCAAACCTTGCCGACCCAAAACGTGCTCGCCCCAGCGGACTGTCTGCTGGTCGATGGTCACCAGATGTGGCTGGGTGAACAGCTAGCCAAAATGGCTCAGTCGCGCCAAATTCCTGTGGTGGTGGATGGCGGCAGTTGGAAGGCAGGCTTTGAACAGGTGTTACCGTTGGCCACAGCGGTGATTGCGTCGGCCAATTTTTCCCCACCAGGGCAGGGCACTGAGCGAGCGGCGATCGCCTATCTGCGATCGCTGCAAATTCCCCAGGTGGCCGTCACGCGGGGCGATCGCTCGATTCTCTACGCCACGGCCACTGAGTCGGGTGAGTTGGCAGTGCCAGCTATTCAGCCGGTGGATACGTTGGGCGCAGGCGATATCTTTCATGGGGCTTTCTGTGCCCAGTCTGCCGAGCGGGCGGATTTCCTCGTCGCCTTATCGGGGGCGGCGCAAGTTGCCGCGATCGCCTGCCAATCCTTCGGCACTCGGCGGTGGATAGCCCCCCTGAGCGGGATGCCTTCGCAACCTTGAGGCGACTCACCCCCAGGCCCATCCATTCGGTCAGGGCGAGGGCAACGGGCTTGTGGAGAAAACCTTTGCTTTTGGGAATTAAGCGATCGCAGATTCGATAATCGTTAGATAATCTCTACGTTGCTGCATCGGCGGAGTGTGTTCGTGAAGTATTTTTTCCTCTCTGAGGGCTGGACGACGGGGCGAGTTTGGGAATTTGGGGGGCTGTGGGACGAATTTGCCTGGCAGCGCAAGCCCGACCTGCAACAGATGCCGCTGAGCATTGTGGAAAATGGCGAAACCCTCTGGCTGTACCAGGTCGAAGATGCGGTATTGATGGTGGAAGTACGCCCCCTAGCCGAATCGACGAAAACGATTGGTCAGGTGGTTTTGAAGCGCTTGATCGGCGCTGAGCAAGTATTAGACCGACTGTGTGTGGTGGAGCAAGCGGGCAGCGATCGCGCCGCCGGCAACGGCACCGCCGTCAGCGCGAAATCGCCCCATCCAACCAGCTGACACTGGAGCGCTTAGGAGCGGTTAGTGTCGTTCATGCCAAGACGCGGGCGCGATCGCCGCTGTCAGCCATGCCCACTCACCGACTCGGCCTAATCGTTGCCCATGCGCTGAGACCAAATGCGGGTCGGTAGCCCCCACACGTAGATAAAGCCCTCAGCGGCCCGGTGGTCAAAGGAGTCATCGGCCCCGTAGGTTGCCAAGGCCTCACTGTAAAGCGCATTTTCCGCCTGACGTCCGACAATCATGGCGTTGCCTTTGTGCAGCTTAATGCGAACTACGCCGGTGACGTATTCCTGGGTGTAGTTAATAAACGCATCCAGCGCCGACTTGAGGGGGCTAAACCAGAGCCCGTTGTACACCAAGCGGCTGTAAGTTTCTTCCACATCCCGTTTGTACTGGGTGACATCGGCGGTCAGGGTCAAGCTCTCCAGGTCGCGGTGGGCGGCAATCAGCAGCAACAAGGCTGGCGCTTCGTAGATTTCGCGCGATTTGATGCCGACCAACCGATTTTCCACCATGTCGATGCGACCAAAGCCATGCTTGCCCGCAATCACATTCAACTCCTCGACTAGAGCAGTTGTGGTCATTTCTTGACCATTCAGGCTCATGGGTTCGCCATTGTTGAAGCCAATTTCGACATATTCCGCCTCGTCAGGGGTATCGGCGATCGCCTTCGTCATGGCAAACACATCCGCCGTCGCTTCCGTCCAAGGATCTTCGAGCGGGCCAGCCTCAATGCTGCGGCCCAAAATGTTGTAGTCAATGCTGTAGGGCGACGACTTTTTGACCGGAAAAGTAAGACCAAACTGCTCACCGTAAGCGATCGCCTCTTGGCGGCTCATGCCCCACTCGCGAGCCGGAGCCAACACCTTGAGGTCTGGATTTAGGCCGCCAATCGCCACATCAAACCGCACCTGGTCATTGCCCTTGCCCGTACACCCGTGGGCCACCGCATCGGCATTACACTGAGCCGCCGCATCGACTAGCAGTTTGGCAATGAGGGGCCGCGCCAGCGCCGTCGAGAGCGGATACCGATTTTCGTACAGGGCATTCGCCTTGATGGAGGGAATGGCGTAATGCTTGACCAAGGCTTCTTTCGCATCCACGACTAGGGATTCTGATGCGCCTGCCTTCAATGCCTTTTGGCGAATGGGTTCCAGGTCTTCGCCCTGCCCCAAATCAGCCGCCAGGGTAATGACTTCTTTCACCCCAAACTCATTCTTGAGATACGGAATGCACACCGTCGTATCCACACCACCGGAATACGCTAAAACAACTCTTTCTGCTCGACCCATTGCTTTTTACCAAGTGAAACTCACAAGCTTTACATTTTTGCAGACAAAGGCCCATTTGACTGCCTCCGGCTCACAGATTTTCGGCTACAGGTTGCCACCCACGGGAGAATCTGGGCCGCAGAGAAAAAAGTGCCCCATAGCTGGCCGACTCATCCTGCACTGACCAACTCACCCCAGCGATCGCTCCGCCTCTTAAAATAGATGGGTGTGACATTCAACAGGTTTGCAAACCACTATGCCAACGCTTCAAGAAATCGCCGCCTACGCCCAAGACAGTGCTCAAAAGCAGGGCATCCACAAGTACGACGTGTACGGCTCCACGGTGGATGAGACCAGCGTGCAGGTCGATCAGGGCGAGCCCAAGCAAGTCAAGGCGTCGCAGCGGGCCAGCGTGATTGTGCGGGTGTGGAACGAGGAAGGCTTGGTGGGCGTCACCACGACCACCGACGTGGATCCCAACGGCATCAGCTTGGCCCTGCAAACGGCGGCAGACGCCAGCACCTTTGGCGCAAAAGAGCATATCCCCGACTTTAGCCCCGAAGCTACGGCTCCCCTCGCCGCAGTGGACTATGAGACGGTGCCCGCTAGTGATGTGCAAGACCTGATCAAGACATTGGTAGATGCGGAAAAGGCCGTATTAGAGGCCCATCCCGCGATTGTATCGGTGCCCTACAACGGCATTGCCCAGCGGCAAATCGATCGCTTTTATCTCAACAGTGCCGGGGCTCAACGGCGCGAAGAGCGGAGTTACGCCTCGCTGTATCTATATAGTAAGACCGAGCAGGAAGGGAAAAAGCCGCGATCTGCGGGGGCGATGCGGGTCGAGCGTGGGCTGCCCCAAATTGACGTGGAGGCCTGCATTCAGGAAACGGTGGAGAAAACCCGGAGCCATTTGGACTATCGCTCCATTGACTCCGGCAAGTATCCGGTGGTGTTTTCCGCCGAGGCCTTTTTGAGCCTGCTGAATGCGTTCTCTAATTTGTTCAACGCCCAGAGCATTTTGGATAATCGCAGTTTGTCCACCGCAGAGTCGCTGGGCACTCAGATCGCAGTACCGTTGTTGACGGTATTTGATGATGCCCTGCATCCCGAAAACGTCAGCGCCGACACCTTTGACGGTGAAGGCACCCCCACCCGTCGCCTACCAATTATTGAAAACGGCGTGCTGAGCAATTTCTTGCACAGTGCCGGCACGGCAAAACGCATGGGAGCGCAGCCCACCGGCCACGCCAGCATTGGGGCCAAAGTCAGTGTGGATGCCAATTTTTATCACGTGATGGCGGGACAGCCCTCCGATCAAGCGCTGAGCTTGGAGACGGCGGAGAACGTGATTTTCATTGATGATGTGCAAGCCCTGCACGCGGGGGTGAATGCGTTGCAAGGGTCTTTTTCGCTGCCGTTTGATGGCTGGTTGGTGAACCAGGGCGAAAAAGTCAGCATTGATTCGGCGACGGTGGCGGGGGATTTTCGCGAATTGCTGAAGTCCATCGTGCAGGTGGAAGCGGAGTCTGAAATCACCCCTGGCGGCATCTGTCCCCGGATTTGGGTGGAATCGCTGTCCATTACGGGCGAGGCGTAGTCGTCGTTGCGGATCAATTAGGATGAAACCCCCTCATCCCCTAACCCCTTCACCCAGAACGGGCGAAGGGGTTAGGGAAGGCTTGTCTGGGTTCGCCCTCGCCCATTTTGGAACGAAGGCGGCCATAGGATAAGGGAACCAGTTTAGCAACGCCGCGTAGTTTCCTGGGTTTCTGTGGCCAGTTGATCCAGCCCGGCCAGCACTTGCTCAGCGGTGGCCGTCCAGCCGACGATGCCGCCCTGAGCCCTAACCATGTCCAGCGTCGCTTGTTGAAACTCGGGGAAGTAGCTGGCGGTGCCGTCTTCAACTAAGAGGCATTCGTAGCCGCGATCGTTGGCTTCGCGCATGGTGCTCTGCACACAAACTTCGGTCGTCACGCCGGTAAAGAGCAGGTGGGTGATGCCCTGTCGTTGCAGGTTGGAGGCGAGGGAAGTGGCGTAGAAGGCTCCTTTACCAGGTTTGGCGATCACCGTTTCGTTGGCCTGAGGGGTCAGTTCGGGAATGATGCCGTTGCCCGGTTCGCCCAAGATCAAGATGCGGCCCATGGGGCCAGGATCCCCAATTTTGAGGTCGCTGTGGCCGCGATCGCGCTTCGCCGGGGGACAGTCGGACAGGTCGGGATGATGCCCTTCGACCGTTTGAATAATCAGCCAACCGCGATCGCGAAACGTTTGCTGGAGCTGTTGTACCGTCGGCACAATTTTCCGGAGGGGCGTCACGTCATTGCCCAGGGCGTCGCCAAAGCCCCCCGGTTCCAGAAAATCCCGCTGCATGTCAATGATGATGAGTGCTAGGCGATCGCCCGTGGGTAGCGTGTAGTCATAGGGCTGAGCCGCAATGTGAGCCATCGTCTTTCCTCTCCGACAGGTCGCCAGTTATAGCGGCAACTATAGCAAGCGGCAACGACCGCCCGAACAAAAAAACTGATTTGTTGCGCTTAGCTCATCTCCGAGAGCCTGATGCGCGGATCGACAAAGGTAAGGGCGATATCGGCCAACAGGTTGCCGATAATCAAAATCACTGCTCCCATCATCAGACTCGCCATCACCAAATATAAATCCTGCGCTTGTACGGCTTGCAGAATCAAGCGTCCCAGCCCCGGCCAGTTGAAATAGTTTTCGGTGATAAAAGCGCCTGCAAGGATATTGGCGAACTCGAACCCCAGCAGCGTAATCATCGGGTTAATAGCGTTGCGCAGAGCGTGGACGTAAATCACCCGCTCCTCCGGTAAGCCCTTGGCGCGAGCAGTGCGGATGTAGTCTTGCCGCAGCACATCCAGCAGTTGGCCGCGCATGATGCGCTGCAATCCGGCATAACTGGTAATGCTCAGGGCCAGGGTGGGCAGCACCAGATGCCAGGCCACATCAAGGATTTTGCCAAACCAGTTCAGGTCTTCGTGGTTGATGCTGGTGATGCCGCCAATGGGAAACAGGGGCGCGGTGATCTGCGCGAAAAACAGCAGCAGCAAGCCGGTAATGATGGTGGGAATGCCCTGGCCGATATAACTGACAACCCGCAGCACCTGGTCAAGCAGTTGGTTTTGTTTGACGGCACCGACAATGCCCAGGGGAATCGCGATGCCCCAGGTCACCACAATGGACGAGATCGAGAGCAGCAAGGTATTGGGAATGCGCTCCCACAACACCTCGGCGACGGGTCGCTGATAGGCAAAGCTGGTGCCAAAGTTGAGGCTGCTAACGACCTGCCACAGCCAGCGGAAGTATTGCTCCCACACGGGGCGATCAAGGCCAAACTGCTGTTCTAGCTGTTGAATGGTTTCGGGAGAAATCTGGGGATTTTGGCGGTAGAGGTCTAAGAAATCGCCGGGCGACAGCTGAATAATGAAAAAGCTGAAGATCGAGGCGAGAAATAGGGTTAACAGCGCCTGCACAATTCGCTTGAAAATGTACAGACTGGTTTCGCTAGTGAAGAAGTTTTGGGCAAGTTGCCAAACTTCGACGGGCGATCTCTGGGGGCGGGTCGGTTGAGACGGAGTCATACAGCCAAAAAACGCAGAATGCCCTCTATGTTAATACTGCACCAAGCTGATCACGGGTACCGACGGTAACTTTTTACGGCCCCCGAGGTCAGCCAGCTCCACCACAAAGCCAAATCCCGCCAGCTCACAGCCCGTTTTGGTGATCAGTTCCGCGGTGGCGATCGCGGTGCCCCCCGTGGCAATCAGGTCATCTACCACAATTACTCGACTGCCCGGAGAAAAGGCATCTTGGTGCAGTTCGAGACAATCGGAGCCATATTCCAACTCGTATTCAGCGCGGTGGATCGGGCCGGGTAGCTTGCCGGGCTTACGCACTGGAGCAAAGCCGACGTTGAGGCGATCGGCCAACGGCATGCCAAAGATAAACCCCCGCGACTCGATGCCCACCACATAGTCGGGCTGTAGCTCGCGACAGGCGGTTTCCAGCAAATCAATCGTGTGCTTCAGCGCGCCCGGATTGCCCAACAGCGTCGTAATGTCTTTGAACGAGATGCCCGGTTTCGGAAAGTCAGGAATTTCGCGAATGACCGACTTGAGATCCATAGTGAGAGTGCAGGGGTGAGGGGACAGCCAAACAGTGCAGACAAAAGCACCGTAATCCTACCACTGTCGGCGTTAGCGATCGTCCTCGGCGGGTGACGGTGGCGCGGAGAAGTTGGCAAACCAGCCCTGTTGCCAAAAGAAGGTGAAGAGGGCGATCGCGATCGTCGCCATGACGCCCAGACAGAGCGGGTAACCCCAATACCAACTGAGTTCTGGCATATTGAACGGTGATGCCGCTGGGTTGAAATTCATACCGTAGACCCCGGCGATGAAGGTGAGGGGGATGAAAATCGTAGAAATGACCGTCAGCAGTTTCATCACGTCATTCATGCGATTGTTTACGGACGATAAATACACGTCCATCAGACTAGACGCGACTTCGCGATAGGTTTCCAAAATGTCCAGGATTTGGATGATGTGGTCGTACACATCTTGCAGATAGATCCGGTTTTCTTGGGTGAGAAAGTCGCCGCCGTCGCGAATCAAGCTATTGATGACCGTGCGCTGGGGCCAAAGATAGCGCCGGAGCATCATTAACTCGCGGCGCAGCTCGTGGATTTTTTGCAAGGTCTGCCGGGTGGGACGCATCACTACTTCATTTTCCAAGGCTTCGATATATTCGCCGTACTGTTCCAAAACCGGGAAGTAGCCATCCACCAGGGTATCCAGCAGGGTGTAGGCGAGGTAACCCACGCCCCGCTGGCGCAGCATGCCCAGATTGCGCTTGAGGCGATCGCGCACCGGATCAAAGCAGTCCCACAGACTCTCTTCCTGCATCGTCAGCAGCACCCCTTGCTGCAAAATGAAGCCCACTTGCTCGGCAATGAAGCCGCGCCCCTCTTTCGCTGGACGCACCATGTGCACAATCATCAGCAACTGGTCGTTGTAGAGCTCTAACTTGGGGCGATGGGGCACATTGACCACATCTTCTAACAGCAGGGGATGGAGATTGAAAATCCCCCCGACCTGGCGCAGCACGGATTCTGTGCCCAAACCGCGCACATCGAGCCAGCACACCATGTTTTGCTCCAGATAGGGCAGGCACTCCTGGGGCGTATGCAAGGTCTTTTGGATCGCATGCTTGGCGTCATAGCTGATTAACACCAATTCGGTGGGCTCGGCATCATCGGGGATGTTGAGCGTGCCTGGCAGACTGCCTGGTAAGTCGTAGTTATAGTCGAGCAAGTCAAGTTCTTCAGTCATTTCAGATGTCATAAACGGTAGGTTGACTTGACAATTTGAGGCGACAGCAGGGCGCAGAGACACCGCGATCACGGTTGCCAATCGGTGACTCAGGTCGGCCCATCCCGTCTTGAGCATAAAAGGTACGGCGGCGATTCTGTACTTTTCTCCTCCCAAGGGCAGGGCGAAATCTTTTCTGAAGCGATGGGTGGGCAAAGCTGGTGGCCCCGGTCGGAAATGGTCGGAAGCATGGACGATCGCCCACAAACATTGACTAAACTGAAAGATATTTTGTTCTGATTTATATAAAAAACTATGCGATCGCTGCTATTTGATCTTTATGACGGTCTCAATAATGTCTACAGCGGCTGGATTGTTTGGAACCTTTTTCTCGCGTTCGTGCCGATGCTGCTGAGTTTTCAACTGTTTCGTCCCCAAGCCATCCCGGCCAAATATTTAAGGGCCGCCTGGCTGGTGACCGGACTGTGTGGGGCGATCGGCATCAGTGCGCGACTGGGCCGCATTCAATCTTCACTCGTTAGCAGTTGGCGCACTGTGCAAACTGGCCGCCCTGATGTGTTGTGGCAGTTGCTGTGGTTAGCGATCGTGGCCCTGGTGGCGATCGGCGTCAGCGTCGGACTCTCACGGCAAGCTACCCTCTCGAAAATGGGGCGGTGGGGTGTGGGCTTAGCCCTGTTTATCGCTCTTTTGCCCAATGCGCCCTACATCTTGACCGACGTGGTGCATCTCATTCGGGCCGCTGGCTATGGCGACATTCGGGTTTGGGTGATTGCCCTCGTCTTGATTCCCCTCCATGTATGCGCCATGTTGCTGGGCTTTGAAGCCTACGCCATTGCCCTGATGAATGTTAATTATTTTCTGAAACAGCGGGGGCTCGGGGCGCTGATTTGGCCCACAGAATTATCGCTCCATGCCTTATGCGCTCTGGGCATTTATCTTGGGCGGTTTATTCGCCTCAATAGTTGGGATATTTTGCTCGACCCCACCAGCATTGTGGCGATCGCCCTCAACACCCTGACTTCAAAACGTCCGGTCGCAGTCATCTTCGTCACATTTGTGATTTTGACCGTGGTTTATTGGCTGATGAAGCAAATCACCCTGGGCCTGAAACTGCGTTACGAATATGCTCGCAAAGGGTTGGATCCGCTGGTTTGAAAGAATCCGGAGGCGGCTGAGCGACGTTCCCAAGAATTGATGAAACGCCAAGTCATGATGAACTTATCGCTTACGACCAAAGCTCTGAATAGTGGGCTATCACCAAGGCGGTCTCAGCTCCATATGGCTTGGGGAAAAGCCAGCGATCGCGCTGTAATCATTGGCTGTGGCGATCCCGACATTCCCCTGCAAACACTATCCATCAGGGATGGATTTACCGCATTGTGTCCTACAGGCACTACAAGTGGGCTTTGATGAGCACCAATGTGCCGACAGCCACGCCGATTGCAAATAAACCTGAGCCAACCATGATCATCTTCATCTTGAGGTGATGAACCCGGCGGCGGCTGTGGGTAAAGCCCTCGAATGAATCGGGCGGGTGGTCTGGCAAGGCCGCGAGAAAGCCCACTGAATAGGCGATCGCTGAAAGCAGGAAAATCATTGCTGGCAAGCTCAGGGCAATGCCCCTGAGCTTGCCAGCATCCACATCAAAGGGCACCGCCAGCATAAACAGCCCTAAATAAACCGGAATCGCTGCGAGACTAATCTGCAGCATCAAACGGCAAAAAGCCTGAGTTATGACTAAGGCATCGGCTGACTGATTCTTAGTCGGTAAGGTTTTCATCAAGGTCATAGGTATTACACATAATGGTTACTGAAATCGCCTGCATAATCACCATGACAATGGTCACACGGCAGATCATTGTGGCTAGCGTCAACCCCTGATCATGGCCGCCCACATCACCGCTGGCGATCTTTCCCATCCTAGCCTTGGCTAACTCAACCTGTGGCGACTTTACACAGTGTTCATCCTGGGCACCAGCCATCGACCTTGACGACCGTCAGGAGGGTGTTTCAGTATCCTCCTGAATGTCAGGTCGGGTCGGGACTCATTGTTGGGAGCGATCGCGGTCAGTGCTCCAGCCATCCTATTCATTGGCTTTGCAGTACTGCCTGTCTTTCGGCGACTTGCTTCAAACGTCGCAGTTGAGCCTCCATATCTTGTTTGGTCAACTTGGCGGCAAACGTATTGAAACCGAAAGCCACAAGCGGATTGGGCACAGCAAACTGAAACTGATTCAGCAGCAGCGTCCCGCGCTCATTGGGCTGACAGGCCCAGCGATCGCGGCCCTGAAAAAAGCCCTCAAACTCCCACACGATCAAACCAGGGGCACGTTCGACCACAGTGCTGGTGAGGGAGGGTTGCCACACCGGCAATTGAATGACGAAGCGACTCTTGCCCCCAAGCTCGGTATCCCAAGTGTCGCCAACGGGTTCGCAGCGCAGCGCTGGATTGAGCCACTGATGCATGAGCCCGCGATCCGTCACACAGTGTTCTACCAGCGTCGCACTGGTCGCAATTTGGATGGATTGTTCAAAAACTTGCACAGAATGCGTCATAGTCATGGCGATCGATCGATTGACTGAAATACTGATTAGTCTAGTTGCCTCGATCCGGCCCATCGCTGCCCCAGACATATTGTGAGCCCTGTCAACTTAGAGTCCTGTCAGCCTCTTGAGGGGCACACTTCCCGTTCGTCTTTCTCTGCTGGCACGCGAGCAAAATGCTTGCCCCAAACCATCGGTGACTGGCTAGTTTGGTTGCTCCCAAATTAATTAATGAGCTATGAGTGCTATCAACTAATGTAGCGATGGCACATGCTGCAAAACCTTCGACCGGCAAAACCTGTCGCGCCCAATATTCAAGGGTTGAGCTATATCTTCCGATAGGTTTTTCGAAAGTTGACAGTCTTTAATTATAAAAAAAACGATCTTGACTTGTGTTTATCGTAGTTTCACGTAAATATAGCTCCATAAGTAAACTCGATGGAGTCTACGGGCGCAAATCTTTGTTATTTGCCCCAAAAGTAGAACGAATTAGCCAAAAATCGTATCTCAGGAACCATGACAGTCAGTCTCAATTTCTCACCTGTGCCTCATGGGGCATCTCCCCCCCTGGAGATACCCACCGCCATCGCCCAAGTGAATATGGCCCCATTAGAAGCTTTCGTTAGTGAAATGAGCACAACCCTCGGCTCATTTTTGCCCAGTTTGATTTGGGCGATCGTTATCTTGATCGCCGGTTGGATCGTCGCCACGATCGCCGCTTCGATCACCAAAGGTATTTTGAATCGGACCACCCTGGACGATCGCCTGACCAACATGGTGATGGGACAGGATCCCAACCGCGATGTACCGATCGAAGCTTGGGCGGCTACCGCCGTTTACTGGATCATTTTGATCTTTACGTTGGTAGCTTTTCTCAATGCCTTAGAGCTTGAGGTGGTATCACAGCCCCTCAATGACTTCTTGCAAAAGATTTTCCAATATTTGCCTCGCATTGGCGGTGCGGCGGTGTTGTTGGCTGTGGCTTGGGCCACCGCCACCATCGTCAAAGTGCTGGTGACCCAAGGACTGTCACGGTTCAATTTGGATGATCGCCTATCGGCAGAGATGGGTGAAGATGGCAGTCCCATCGTTGTCAATGAATCCGTTGGCAGCATTCTCTACTGGTTCATTTTCTTGTTGTTTGTGCCGCTTATCCTAAGCGCACTCAACTTGCCCGGGCTACTCTCCCCGGTCGAAGAGCTGATCAACGAATTCCTGCAAGCAATTCCCAGAATTTTGACTGCAGGCGTCATCTTGGTAGTCGGCTGGTTTATCGCTCGCATCGTCCGCAAAATTGTCACCAACTTGTTGCAGGCGACTCGGGCAGACCAGATTGGTGCCCGGTTTGGTCTGTCTGGTGGAGCCGCGCCGACTCCTTCGTCCGCACCAGGTACGCCCCCGCCGCCGCCCTCGGCGATGGGCAGCACCGAAGGTGGCCTATCTCTATCTGAGTTAGCTGGCACGATTGTATTTGTGCTGATTTTGATTCCAGCGGTAGTGGCCGCGCTGAATGAGTTGGACATTGATGCCATCTCTGGCCCAGCCATTTCCATGTTGGAGTTGATCCTGGATTCTATTCCTCGGATCATCATGGCGGGTGTGGTCCTAACCGTGGCTTATGTTGTCGGTCAATTTGTGTCTGACTTGGTGGTCGGGCTACTGCGCAGCGCTGGCTTTGATAACGTCCTCGGTATTTTGGGTCTGCCAGAGCTCAACACGCCCCAGTCGCGCGTTGACAATATTGATGCTGAGGGGCAACCGGCCACTCGTGTCCAAACTGCGACGACTTCACCGTCTGAGGTGGTCGGTTTGATTGCGTTGGTGGGCATTGTGCTCTTTGGGGCCATTACGGCGACTGAAATTCTCGGGTTTGAGACGCTATCGACCATCGTTCGAGCCATCTTGCGCATTGCTGCCAGGGTTCTGAGTGGTGTGGTGGTGTTTGCGGTGGGTCTTTACTTCGCTAACCTGGCCTTCCGTCTGATTAGCAATATGGGGGGGGCGCAGGCCAACATTTTGGCGCAGTCGGCGCGGATTGCCTTGATCGCTCTAGTTACCGCGATGGGACTACAGCAGATGGGCGTGGCTACCGATATTGTGAATCTGGCCTTTGGCTTGCTCTTAGGAGCCGTGGCCGTGGCGATCGCGATCGCCTTTGGCCTCGGGGGTCGTGACATTGCGTCCGAACAGATTCGCGAATGGTTGAACGTCTTTAAACAGCGTTAACGCTGCTGCTCCAATCGAGTTTCACCTACATTTGCACCCCGGTTGGTATACCAACCGGGGTGCATTGTCTAAAGGGTGCCGCTATAGTAAACAACACATTGATTAGCGATCGCACATGAGCCGGGCCGATGGATAGCAGTGAAATTGCTCGATACATTGAACAAACTGATGGCATCTCGAAGCCGTGGATGTTGATTCAGTGGCGGTTACAAAAGCTCAAAGAACGCCAATCTGAGATGGTCCCGGAAGCGTATCTGCAAGAACTCACAGAGTTGCATCAGGCGCTCATGGATTTAGGGGAATGGTGGGTCGGTCGCGAAGACGAGGTATTTTGACAGACTGGTGACTGATTCCACTGGATTGCCTGTCGGGCCGATTTTAATCAGTGGCCACCAGCCGCGACTGTTCGATCGCGAATTGAGTTGGATGGCCTTTAACCGGCGGTTGATTTATGAAGCCGGGCAGCCCCATCAACCGACGCTGGTGCGACTGCTCAAGCTGGCCCAAGCCGCCACCTCACTGGATGAGTACTTTATGGTGCGGCTGCCGCTGCTTAAGGGCATCGTGCAGGGTAAAGAGGCGATCGCGCTGCGGGGCGATGGTTTAAATCGCTTGCAGACTTATCTGAAAACGTTAATCGACCGTCAGCAAGCGCACTTTGCGTACAACCTCCGGCCCACCTTGGCGCAGCAGGGCATTCATCTGTTGGACTACGCCACCCTCGATGCGCTTCAACGGCAACATTATCAAGCTCGCTTTGCCGACGAGGTGATGCCAGTGCTAGCGGCGTTGGTGACTCTGCCGGGGGCAGCCATGCCGGACTTCTCAAATCTGAGTTTGCACTTAGCGATCTGGCTGGAGCAGGCGGGCAAGAAAAAGCTGGCCTGGGTCAAACTGCCGCGAGTCCTGCCCCGCTTTTTGGTGCAACGCGATGAGCATGCGCCGTCTCCAGCGTGGCTGGCGGTGCCGTTGGAGCAAGTGATTACGGCCCATCTAGCGGCGCTGTTTCCTGACCATGAGGTGCGGGGGGGGTATCCCTTTCGGGTCACGCGCAGCACTGACTTGGGCCTGCTAGATTCCGAAACGGCCAATCTAATCGACCTGATTGAAGAGGGGGTGCAGCAGCGGCGGCAGCAAGGTCGCCCCGTTCGGTTGGAGGTGGATGCAACCATGCCCCCGTGGCTGCGATCGCACATTGCCCGCCAACTCGCGTTAGCGCCGACGGATATTTACGCTCTGAGCGGCTGGCTGGGGCTCAACGATCTGAAAGAACTCACGCAGCTGCCCCGTCCCGATTTATTACCCACCGCTTGGCAACCGGGATTGCCCCCGGCGCTGAAGCCCCAACCCCCGCCGTCGATGCTGTCGTTTGTGCCGCTGACCGTGGTGCCAGAAGACAATTTATTCCAGGCGATCGCGCAACAAGATATCCTGCTGCATTTTCCGTATCATTCTTTTGCCGCGACGGTCGAACAGTTTGTCGCTCAGGCGGCATTGGACGAGCAGGTGCTCATGATCAAGATGACCTTGTACCGCACCGCTGTGGATGCGCCCATTGTGCGATCGCTGATGGCGGCGGCCCGAGCGGGCAAGCAAGTGGTCGTGCTGGTCGAGCTGACCGCGCCCCTCGATGAAGCGATCAACATTCACTGGGCGAAACAGTTGGAGCAAGCGGGAGCCCATGTGGTGTATGGCGTGGTGGGATTTCGGACCCATACCAACTTGGTGCTCGTGGCCCGGCGAGAGACCGCGCAAATTCAGCAATATGCCTACTTGGGCACCGGGGACTACTTACCCGATCGCCCCCAACCGTATGAAGATTTGGGGCTATTCACCAGTCGGCCTGACATTGCCACCGACCTCAGCCATCTGTTCAACTTTTTGACCGGCTGTGCCCACCAAACTGGGTATCAAACCTTGATGGTGGCCCCGAGTCAGCTCCAACATCAAGTTCAAGCCCTGATTCAACGAGAAGCGCAGCACGCCCAACAAGGCCAGCCCGCGCGGCTCATTGTCAAACTCAATTTGCTGGCTGATCCGGGCATGATCGAATCGCTCTATGCGGCCTCCCAAGCGGGGGTCGAAGTTGACCTGATTGTTCGCAGTATTTGCCGATTGCGCCCCGGCGTCCCAGGGGTGAGCGATCGCATCCGAGTCCACAGCCTGCTGGGCGATTTTGTCGAACACAGTCGCATTTTGTATTGCCAAAATGGCGATCGTCCCGAAGCGTGGATCGGCACCGCTGACTGGACGCCGCGCGGGCTTAACGAACGCATTGAAGTCATGGTGCCGTTGCCCACATCAGCGCTAGTCGCCGAGATTTATTCCCTGCTGCAAACCCTGCTGGCGGACACTCAGAGTCGTTGGCGACTTCACCCCAACGGTCAATACACCCCGTGTCATGCCCCCGCTGCTCCCCAGCTCTGGTCGGCCCAGCAGGCGTTGATTGAGCGATCGCAACCCACCCATTCCGCCTGGCCCCCCTAAAAAAGATTGCCCCCCGCTAAGTGGCCAGGCACAATTATTTCGTAGACGGGTTTCGACTCCGCTCAACCCTCAGCTTCTGACTTGTCAAGCAATATTGCTGATTGAGCGGAGTCGAAATCAGCCACCAGGCTACCGTTTAAATAGGCCCAGCTACTTAGTCAGACTGGACTTGATATGATCCCCCCCAAGACCCGTGTCGAGTCGGGCGATCGTCGCTATGATCCAAGCACTGGCATCACTGCTCTGGAGGGGCGTCATCATGACCCAATCAAGCAACAATTGGAATCCGTTGAGGCTAATCGACACGCTCACCTTTTTCGGCGAAGTGCCTTTTATCGGCAACATTCGCTGGTTACAACAAATGTTTGGTGAACCCTTGAACCCCGAAGCGCCTGAAGCCACCGCCATGCATCCCCATCAAGAAGTTGTCCTGTTATCGGGCGAAGGGCCGGCAGCCGACGCCCTCACCGATTTGCTGCACCATCAAGGGCGGGTTGTGCGATCGCAGCTTTTGCCCAACGACTCCCCCCTGCCCGAAGCCGACTCGAATCGCATCGTGAATGCCCAAGCGGTGATTTGGCAGGGAGTGCCCGATGACGAGGAATGCTTTGCCGCCCAACTCGCCGATCTGCAATCCCTACCCGTGAGCGAAGACTTTCCCCTCTTTGACTTTCGCATTAGCGACACCGAGGCACTGCGAGAAGTGTGGGGTGCGGTGGATGACGTGGTCATGGGCGGCGTGAGCGCCAGCGGCATGGCCCTGCTACCCGGATATGCCCGCTTTTCTGGCAATGTCTCGACGGCCAACTCCGGCGGTTTTGCCAGCGTCCGCACCCGCAACTTTGAGCCCGCGTTTAATCTGCAAGGCTGGCAGGGAGTGCGGCTGGTGCTGCGGGGCGACGGCCAGCGCTACAAGGTGATCTTGCGCAACAGCAATAGCTGGGACAGCCGCGCCTATTGCCATTCCGTCGATACGGAGCCGGATCGGTGGGTGGTCGTAGATATTCCCTTTGCCGCGTTTATCGCCACCTTCCGCGCCAAAACGCAACCCACTGCGCCGCGTCTCGATCCGACCACCATTTGCTCTTTTCAACTCATGTTGAGCAAATTTGAATACGACGGCGATAAGAACCCCCACTTCCATCCCGGCTCGTTTTCGCTGGATGTGCGATCGCTGAGTGCTTACCGCACCGCACCGCCGCCGAAATTGGTAGCGATCGCCGACTCGCCCCCACAAGCCGAAACCTATGCTTCGATGCTGGCCCCCAGCGGTGTCCCCCACCAAGTCCTGACCCAAGGCCAGCCCGACTTCGACGCCCAGCTCGCCGAGGCGGTTCCCGGTTAGGCGAGCGGCGAGAAAATAGCATCCCGGTAACGGTAGTGCTTGGGTAGCTGGGTAGCTGGGTAGCTGGGTCAGTTCCGTATCTGGAATCGGTACTTTAATTGCACGCGCGTCCCTCAGTCGGGATTAGAGGCTAATACTTGGCTGATGAGCGCATCCCCAGGACGGTTGCATCTGGTGATTGGGAACGGTGTGGCTACTTTCTGACGCGGTGCCGATAGTAGTGCCACAACAGATGGGCCACCGCACCGCGATAGGGATGCAAGGTCTCCGTGGCGGCTAACAATTCTTTGCGGGTGGGGCGACTGGTCTGCTGTTTCAGTAACTGATAGCCCGTTTGCAAAGCTAAGTCAGCGGCGGGAAAGCTGCTTAAGCGATTGAGACAAAATAGCAAATACACTTCCGCCGTCCAGGGGCCAATGCCTTTAATTTGGGTCAAATGCTCAATCACGGCGGCATCCGAGAGCGATCGCAACTGCTCTAGATCGAGCTGCCCCGCCGCGATCGCCGTCGCCAGTTGCTGACAGGTGGCGATCTTGGCCCGACTCAGGCCCACCTGCTTGAGCCGCTCGTCAGGCGTCGCCTGCAAAGCCTCGGGGGTCAACTCATCCTGCAAGACCAGTCGCTGAAAGATGGCCTGCGCCGCCTGGGAGGATAATTGCTGGCCGATGATAATGCGCACCAGTGACGCAAATCCCAGCGGCCAGTGACGCACCGCGAGCGGCCCGACCGCCGCTTCGATGTTCCGAAAATCAGGATCGCGATCGCCCACAATGGCGATCGCCTGCCTCAACTCAGCCGTCGGTGGAAACAACGCCTCCGGGTGAAATCGCGCCAGTTCACTGGGTGGCAGCTTGACCATGATGCCCTCAAGTAACTCAAACAAAGTGCGGATTGCTTTGACGATGATGCTCCACCGCTCAAACCCTATCTCCAAGGCAAACGACCACTTTCAGAATCAACAGCAAAATTCCCGCACTGTCTGATCACAATGCGGGAATGAAGCAGACTGAGAAAATCTAAGGCGTAAAATCGCCATTCTCTCAGCCCATCTGGGAAAGGTGTAAACCCTACGCCCCAGGTGCTGAATAGGTGCTCTTGCCACCGCCCCACAGCGGGCCGATAACTTTCGGCTGTAGCAGAATATGACCGGAGATTGCCACCAGGTCTTCTTCTGTTAGGCTCCGCATTTTGGGATAAATATCGGAACTCTTCATGCTGGGGTGAAGCTGAGAAATCTCGGTGAGACCATCATAGGTGGTCGGATTTTTCAGATAATCGACCAAAGCTTCAAGATTGTCTCGGGGGGGTAGCGCACCCGCGAGACTTTCGGGGTCTAACCCAACGGTCGGGTTGGTTTTAGTAATTCCGCCATTGTGACAGATACTGCAAGCGTAGTTAAACTGTCGGCGGCCGCGAGACACTTGTTCTAATGACAGAACAACCGTATCTCCTTGCTCATTAAGCTTGATGGTGCGAGTCGCCTCATCTAGCTCTGCTGCGAAAGCGGGGGTGCTAAATAGCTGGCTCATCACCAGAACCGCGATCGCAGCTAGCCAAATGCATCTCTTAAGCATGGTTCTCCTCAAAGGTATTTATGGCTAGCCAATACACAACACAGCGGACTTAGGCTCGGGGCATCGTCGGAAGACTGGGGCGGCATCATCGCCGATAACCGAGTCGATTATCGGTTTTGTAGACTAGCCCACAGACAAAACGCTACTGAGTGTTAAGTCCTTCTCATAGTCTTTATCATGCCACCGAACGGGCTGATTCCCAAAGCGTTTCACAGATTGGCGCATCTTAGGAAGCTTCGTCGCGGCTAGGTAATGGCGACATGGTGGTTAGAAACCGTGTGCAGTGGTTTGAGCGGTGATGAAGGAACCGGTTGGTGCAAGCGAATTAGCTTGGCCAGGGTGCTGTTCAGTTCAGTGCGGGGCACAATCACATCAACAAAGCCGTGCTTCAACAGATATTCTGCCGATTGAAAGTCGTCGGGCAGCTTTTCCCGTACGGTTTGTTCGATTACTCGCCGCCCGGCAAAGGCGATTAAGGCTTGGGGTTCGGCCACGATGATATCGCCGAGCATGGCAAAACTGGCTGTGACGCCGCCAGTGGTGGGATGGGACAACACGGGAATGTAGAGCAATCCCGCGGTGCGATGCCGCTCTAGTGCGCCCGAAATCTTGGCCATTTGCATCAGGCTCAACATGCCTTCTTGCATGCGGGCACCACCAGAAGCACAGACAATCACCACGGGCAAACCAGCGGCGGTGCTGTGCTCAATCAATCGGGTCAGTTTTTCGCCGACGACCGACCCCATGCTGCCGCCCATAAAGCGAAAGTCCATGACGCCCAGGCCGAGGGGCAGGTTATCGAGTTTTCCCGTCCCAGTTTGTACGGCATCCGTGAGTTGGGTGCGGGTTTGCATATCGCGCAGCCGATCGCTGTAAGCCTTGCGATCGCGAAACTTGAGCGGGTCTTGGGGCTGTACCTGCGCATTCATCGGTTGCCAGGTGCCTTGGTCAATCAGTTGGTGAATGCGATCGTCGCTAAAGACCCGATGATGATGACCACATTCCACACACACAAATTGATTGGCCTTGAGGTCTTTGGTGTAAGTCATGACGCCGCAGGCTTCACATTTTGACCACAGGCCATCCGCAATCTCACGCTCTTGGCGCTCTTGGCTGATGGGGCCATCTTTACGACGATTTGCAAACCAATCAAACAGGGACATATTTCTGAAAAAACGTGCAAGCTGAAGGAAACACTGTAATCCCACATCGGGGATATGAGAATTATCCTATCGGGTTTAGTTACGCCTACGCGAATTCACGGTGGGATGGGTCGCGGTTCGATAGTGCGATCGTCGCGTTGGGATCGCCACTACCACAAGGGCAAGGGGTATACTATCGCCCACAGCCTTAGCGTGTGAAACCGCTCAAAAATCATCTGTCGGTGACTCTCCTTCGTGCTTGGAAAGCGTTTCCACATGAGGGAAACAGCGGCTTTCGTCGCTTTTTTAAGGCATGTTCAGGGTGCTTCATCAAAATCATGAATATTTCTAAAGCAATTGCTTCATCCGTCGGCAATGGTATCGCTGATGATGCGTTGAAGGATGCCGACAATGGTTTCTGGTTACAGACTTTGCCATCGGCCACGCAACGCACTTGGCAGCGGCGATTCTATTGCATTCGTTGGGTCGATCGCTTGGCCGAGCAAGACCTCATTGTGCAACCGGACGGGCGACAGTTTGCGGCCTTTCGGTTGGCCTGGCAAAAGTTGCGTCATCAGGGCTATCTGTCTGATGACCTGCAACAATGGCCAGTCTTGCAACAGTTAGCGACCGACTGGTTTCAGGCTGACCCCGCTGGGCATCAGGCGGAGATTGCCGCTTGGGAAGAATATCTTGCCGCGATCGCCGATTATCACCAAGCTCACCTCGTGATTCACAGCCTGTACGACTACGAAGTGATGCTGGATCGGCTGGCTGGCAGTTGTTTTCAACTGCTGCCCGATTTACAAGTGCAGCAACGGGCGATCGCCCGCCGATTTGGCTGGGTCGATCAGTTCTACAACAATCTGCGCGACCTTTATGAGGATGCGCAACAGGGGGTGTGCTACTTTCCGACCGAGGTGCTGACGCAATTTGGCCTCTCTCGATCAGCCATGCTCGATTTGAGTTGCTTGCAGCAGCCGGGCTACCGCGACCTCATGCAATTTTGGGTCGAGGACTATTTGCCCCAGTTACGGCAGCAGCATCACACCCTGCTGCAAGTGGCCGATTTGCCGCCCGCCTGGCAACGATTAACCACCTGGTTTTGCCATCGCTATCGCCGCATTGAGCAAGTGATGCAAGTGTGCGACTACGACTTTGTCGCGTTTGCCCAGCAATATTGGCCCCTCGTTGAGCATGAACTCAGCCATCAGCCATCAGCGCCGATGCTGTGAGGTTTTAGACGGCAGAGTGGCCATCGCTCACCCTGGGTCTTAGTCGTGCCCCTTGAAGCAATTCAGGGGGCATGATGTTTGGCCGGTAGTAGGCTTGCTATGGTGAGAAGGGCGATCGCGCCGTTTCTCAGCCCCTTACTTTTTAGTTTTAGCTAGATTGTTTTAGACCTCAAAGTTGACACACCGCAAAACAACATGGCCGACAATTCAGTGACGGAAACTCCGCTACCTAATTTGCCAGACGACACCGCAGCCGCTCCCGAGGAGCCAAAACCTAGCTATGTGAAGCTGGCGATGCGCAACATGGTGCGCAAGGGAGGCAAATCGCTGTTCCATTTCAGTCTGACTGTGGTGGCGCTGATCGGTCTGATGGTCGGGCTTTCGTACCTGACTCGCTAGTCACGATGGCAAGCGCAGAGCTAACGGTAGAAGTTGAAGTGTTGGGCGAGGCGATCGCCCAGGTGGCCGCGATCGCCCCACCTGAGCGCTGGCAACGGTGGCTGCAAACTTGGCTGCGTCAACTCGCCCCCACCCTCTCGCCGATCAATGCGTATGAACTCAGCCTTCAGTTCACCACGGACGCGGGCATCGCCGCCCTCAATCGCGACTTTCGCCAGCAAGATCAGCCGACTGATGTCCTGTCCTTTGCGGGCATTGACGACACGCCGCTGCCGCCTGCTGTTCTGGCAAGCATCCCCTTTAACCTGGGGGACTTGGTGATTTCGGTCGAAACCGCCCAACGGCAATGCGACGCCCATGGGCATTCCCTCCAGGAAGAGTTGGCGTGGCTGGCGGCCCACGGCCTGTTGCATTTGCTGGGCTGGGATCATCCCGACGAGGCCCAACTGCATGCCATGTGGACGATGCAGCGATCGCTTTTAGCCAGCGTGGGGCTGTCGCTGCCAGCGTCGGCCTACGTCGCTGAAACGGCATGAAGCGATCGCCGTCGGCGTGTCTGGTTCCCCCCGCTGGCACTGCCGATAGGCGCAGCCGAACGGAGCCGCATAGCCCCGTAAAAAATCGCACACTGAACAACGGGAACTTGACTATCTGCACTATGCTATTGCTGCGGATTGGCAATATGATGCCGTTACGGCAAGATCTAGAGGCGATCGCCAACTCCCTGAGTGAAATTTAGACGCGACTACTTGCGCTTTTATGCCGACTTCTCCTACTTCAGTCTCCAAATCTAAGCTGACTTCATCCCCAGGCGAACCAGCAAATCAGTCGGTCCGTCCTCCCGCGTTTCAAGTAGCCCACAATCTCGCGGTGAGTTTTCTTTATGCCTGGCAAGGCATTTACTACGCCCTGCGAACTCAGCGCAATTTTCGTCTCCATGCGTTGGTGACGAGCATCGTACTCACCGTGGCTGTGGTGTTGGCATTACCGGGAATTGACATTGCCGTACTGGGGCTGACCTGTGGCATCGTGATGGCCCTGGAACTGATCAACACCGCCTTAGAAGCCGTGGTTGACCTCACGGTCGAACAGAACTTCCATCAACTCGCTAAGATCGCCAAAGACTGTGCCGCTGGGGCGGTGTTTATCGCGGCGCTCACGGCGGTTTTTGTGGGGGGTTGCTTACTGTTGCCACCGCTGTGGCAGGCGGTGCAGCCTTACCTGTGAGGGGCTGATCCTGCTGACAGTCAGCTCAGACATTGCCGCCGCGCGACCACATCATCCGCCCATGCAGCCATCCAGCCTTTTATCCTTGCTCTGACCAAAGGACACCGCAGCCATGATTGTTGTCATCGATAACTACGACAGCTTTACCTACAACCTGGTGCAATATTTAGGCGAACTGGGCCAAACGTTCCCCGTGGCGCAAGATATCCGGGTCTATCGCAACGATGAAATTATGGTGGATGAGTTGGCAGCGTTGGCCCCTGACGGCATTGTGATTTCGCCAGGGCCAGGACGCCCCGACGATGCGGGCATTTCGTTAGAACTCATTCGGCAGTTGGGGCCAAGCATCCCAATTTTGGGCGTTTGCCTGGGGCACCAAAGCATGGGTCAGGTATTTGGCGGCACTGTGACGACAGCGGCAGAACTCATGCACGGCAAAACGTCCCCCATTTACCACACGGGGCAGGGCGTGTTTGCAGGGCTGGACAATCCGTTTACGGCGACTCGATATCACAGCTTAGTGATCGAAAAAGACACCTGTCCCGAAGTGCTGGAAATCACGGCTTGGGTTGAGGATGGGGCGATTATGGGGGTGCGCCATCGCGAGTATCCTCACATTCAAGGAGTGCAGTTTCACCCGGAGAGTGTGCTGACGGAGGCAGGCAAGGTGCTGTTGGGCAACTTTTTGCAGGAACTCAAAACGGCGATCGCCACGGCCTAAACCTGGGTGCGGTCGGCGGAGCCTGTGGGCCAGTCCTCTTTGACTTGAACTGACTGCCGCTTAACCGCCTCAATGCCGGGCCGGAACATCCACTCGGTTTACCCAGGGGCATGGTCTCATCCTGAAAGGGTACGCTGGTGACGAAGGGTGTTGAGACTTGCTGCCTCAATCACTGGAGCTCAGATGTTGCCCTTAGCATGGATAATCGCTCTCTGCCGCCATTTACTCAGTCGATGGCGTTGGCTGATGGTGCTTGGCTTGACCACTGGTTTAACGATCGCTTTGGGGACGGCTCCGTCAGCGGGCTATCCCCCCTATGAGCCAGCCGCAGCGGTGCCAGCGCCCGTCACGACGCGAGGCATCGGCGTCGAAGCCCGCATTCAGGAAATTGAACAAACTTGGGAAACGGACTATACCGCTTTTCTGCGGAGCCCGTCGGGATTGCCGCCGTTGGATGGCGCTGCCGTTGCGGCGACCCTGGCGGAGCTGAATACCCAGACCGGATACCGGCTAGGGCTGGTTTATATCGTGCCAGAGGCCGATGGTTTGGAACTGGTGCTCGCCAGTCCGGCGGCGGCGGCGGTGCAGTATTGGCTACCAGACGTGCCGCGATCGCGCTTTGAGGCCGAGGTAGATAATTTACAGCGGCAGATTTTGCGGCCCAATTCCGATCGGTACCTGGCTCCGGCCCAGCAGCTTTATCAGTGGCTAATTGCCCCGATGGAGGCGGATTTAACGGCACGACGCATCGATACGCTGGTTTTCTGTGTGGGAGAGCGGGTGCGATCGCTGCCCTTAGCGGCGCTGCACGATGGGCAACAGTTCCTGGTGGAAAAGTACGACCTGGGGCTGATTCCCGCCCTCACGCTGACGGATCCGCATTTTCAGGCTCTCCAGCAGGTGGATGTGTTGGCGATGGGGGCCACCGAGTTCACCACCCTGGCGGATTTGCCCGCCGTCTCGGTGGAACTATCGACCGTGGCGGAGGAGCTGTGGCCGGGGACCATTCACCTCAATGCCGACTTTACGAAACCAGCCCTACAGCGCGAATTGGCCCAAGCTCGATATGAAATCGTGCATCTCGCGACCCATGCTGAGTTTCAGGCGGGCGACCCGGATCAATCCTTTATTCAGCTCTGGCAAGATGAACAGTTGAATTTGCTGGAACTGCGTGATCTGGATTGGCAGACGTTGCCAGTCGAACTGTTGGTGCTGAGTGCCTGTCAGACGGCGTTGGGCAATGAGCAGGCCGAGTTGGGCTTTGCCGGACTGGCGTATCAAACTGGCGTGCGATCGGCGCTAGCGAGCCTCTGGTCGGTGAGTGATGTCGGCACCCTGGCGCTGATGCGAGAGTTTTATGGACAACTGGCCCAGTCTCAGGGCGGCACTAAGGCTGAGGTCTTGGGGTTAACCCAGCGGGCGATGATTCACGGTGAGGTGGCGCTGACGGACGGACAACTGGTGAATTCGGCCGGACAGGCGATCGCCCTTCCCCCCAGTCTGCAAGCCCCAGCGGCGAACCTTGATCTATCCCATCCGTTTTACTGGTCAGCCTTTGTGCTGGTCGGTGCGCCCTGGTAAACCAGAAATGCCGCCGCCACTGGGTTAACAGGGCTAATGAGTCCAACGCTTACGGGTGGCCGTGGGGATGCATCAGTACGATCAGCGATCGCCCGCCCACCACCAGTGATTTGCCGACGATCTCCGGCCCTGATTCCACAAAGCCATCGGTGAGTTTGGTATCGAGCAATAGCTGCCAGGAGCGATCGCTCAACTCCGGCGGCAAGACAAACGTCTGCGCCTCTGCTTGCGCGTTGAAACAAATCAAAAAGCTATCATCGAGCATCCGCTGGCCTTGGCGATCGGTACCGGGAATTTCCTCACCGTTGAAAAAGACCCCGATCGCTTTGGCTTCGGCCTCATGCCAGTCTTCGTCACTCACCTCGGTGCCGTCGATGTTGAACCAGCCAATGTCATCCACCCCAGAGCCATGAATTTCGCGCCCCTGGAACCAGTTGCGCCGCTGAAATACCGGATGCGCCTGGCGGAACGTCAGCAGCCGCTGCACAAAGGTTAGGGTCATTTGCTGATCGGGCTGTAGCTGCCAGTTGAGCCAGGCCAGCTCACTATCTTGACAGTAGGTGTTGTTGTTGCCCTGCTGTGATCGGCCAAATTCATCGCCCCCCAGCAGCATCGGCACCCCTTGCGAAAGCAAGAGCGTCGTCAATAAGTTACGCTGCTGCCGCGCCCGAATTTCTAGCACCACGGGGTCATCCGTGTCCCCTTCGACGCCGCAATTCCACGAGCGGTTGTAGCTCTCACCGTCGCGATTGCCTTCGCCGTTGGCCTCGTTGTGTTTTTCGTTGTAGCTGACCAAATCCCGCAGGGTAAAGCCATCGTGGCAGGTGATGAAGTTGATGCTCGCGTGGGGCCGTTTGCCGTTCGATTCGTACAGATCAGAACTGCCCGTCAGCCGAAAGGCAAATTCCCCCAGGCGACAGTGGGCCTCGCGCCAAAAGTCGCGCATGGAGTCGCGGTACTTGCCATTCCACTCCGACCACAGCAGCGGAAAATTGCCCACCTGGTAGCCGCCCTCGCCGATGTCCCAGGGTTCGGCAATCAGCTTGGTGTTGGAGAGTACCGGGTCTTGGTGAATGATGTCAAAAAAGGCGGCGAGGCTGTTGACCTCGTACAGCTCCCGCGCCAGGGCCGAGGCCAGATCAAACCGGAAGCCATCGACGTGCATTTCCTGCACCCAGTAGCGCAGGCTGTCCATAATCAGCTTCAGCACTTGGGGATGGCAAACGTTTAGCGAGTTGCCGCAGCCGGTGAAATCCATGTAGTAGCGGGGCCAATCTTCTACCAGGCGGTAGTAAGCTTCGTTGTCGAGGCCGCGAAAGGCCAGGGTGGGGCCGAGTTGGTTGCCTTCGCCCGTGTGGTTATACACCACGTCGAGAATGACTTCGATGCCTGCTTGGTGCAGGGCTTTGACCATGGCTTTGAACTCGCGCACCTGTTCACCGTGGCGACCGTGGGCGCTGTATTCCGAATAGGGGGCAAAGTAACCGATCGAGTCGTAGCCCCAATAGTTGCGCAGACCTGTGCTGACCAAATGCCCTGGATAGGCGGTGAAGTGATGGACGGGCAACAGCTCGATCGCGGTCACCCCCAAGGTTTTCAGATGGGCAATCACGGCGGGATGGCCGACCCCGGCATAGGTGCCCCGCAGTTCCTCGGGCACGTCGGGGTGCTGTTGGGTCAGACCCTTGACATGGGCTTCGTAAATGATGGTTTCGTGCCAGGCGGTGCCGGGATGGCGATCGCCCGCCCAATCAAAAGTCGGATCGACCACGACGCAGCGGGGCATCAAGTCGGCACTGTCCAGTTCCGAAACGTCTAGGTCGCGATCGTCGTTGTCTAGCTCGCCAATGGGGTAGCCAAAAATGCCCGCCCCATGCTGGATATCGCCCGCGATCGCCTGCGCATAGGGATCGATCAACAACTTACGCCGATTAAACCGCTGCCCTTCTTCCCCATCGTACGGGCCATCAACGCGATAGGCATATTGCTGACCGGGGCCAATGCCCGGCAGGTAGCCGTGCCAAACGTAGTTGCTCAGCTCCGGCAGAGGGATCTGGGTTTCATGCCCCTGCTCGTCAAACAGACACAGATACACCGCTGTAGCATTTTCCGAAAAGAGGGCAAAGTTCGTTCCCTGACCGTCCCAGGTGGCACCTAAAGGATGCGGATCGCCGGGCCAGATGGTGTAAGTCATAGATGAAAATGGGAGATTACGGCAGGGGTGATCGACCTGATTGTAACGGGTTGTGGTGAGGGTGGCAGGGTGTGAGGGTGGCAGGGTGCTAGGGTGGCGGGGTGTGAGGGTGGCAGGGTATGAGGGTGGCGCTTCCAGCTTTGAACCACAATCTGCTGACACAAAAATCAGAACACTCTCACCCAAACACTCCTCCCCCTCCCCGACCCCACTTACAACATCCACCCCACCGACCCAGTTACCCAGCTACTCAGCCACCCAACCACTCAGCCACGGGTGGGTGAATTACGGTGAGGTCGGTACGGCTCAAGAAGGCTCAGGTTTGCGTATGATGGCAACGTTGAGTGGGCACATGAGGGAGAACGGCGATGAGCTTGTTAGGCAATATTATCTGGCTGATTTTTGGGGGCTTTTTAAGCGGGGTCGGCTATATCCTCGGTGGCATCAGCACCTGCCTGACCATCATTGGTATTCCCTTTGGCATTGCGACGATTGAGATTGGCATCGCTTCATTCACCCCCTTTGGCCGCACGATTAAGAAAGGGCCAAATGCCGATTCCACCTTAGTTTTGATTTTGAACCTGGTGTGGATTGTGATTTTTGGCTGGGCGATCGCGCTCAATCACCTGCTTTGGGGCGTGTTGCTGGCAATCACCATCATCGGTCTGCCTTTTGCCAAACAACATTTCAAGCTGATGACTTTGGCGCTGTTCCCCTTTGGCCGCAGCCTGGAATAGCTGGGGGGCACTGAATATTTTTAAAATGCGTCGCTGGGGATTCCCAATGGCGCATTTTTTAGTTGAGAGTGGGGCGGATGGGCGATCGCCTCGCTATGCTGTGAAAAAATCAGTTGTGCCAAAGGATGGTGAATCCATGACGCTGCAATTTAAAGTGCCTTCGATGAAGTGTGAAGGCTGTGCCGACGCCGTGACCGAGGCGATTCAATCGCTGGATGCGGGGGCCAAAGTCGAGATTGATGTCGATAGTAAAGCGGTCTCTGCCGAGACCAGCGCTAGTGAAGGGGCGGTGCGAGAAGCGATCGCGGCTAAAGGCCACACCATGGCTTAACCCAATTAATGAGGGGACGGTTCCCTTCGAAGGGAACCGTCCCCTGGCCGTTTGTGCAGGCGAACTGCCTGAACTCGGAGGTGGTGCGGGTGAAATCTGAGGAGATGGATCGGCTCGAACACCTTTGCTGCAGAGGAAAAGCAAAAGCCGATTAGTAGCGGAGGCGATCGCTGTTGCTACGTTACCTCCAGACGATTAGCCAGCCCGTAGCAACTGCCGCTACGATGCCACCCCGCCTAACCACTGGGACGGTCCCAACACTCATCCATCCAGCTACTCAGCTACCCAGGCACTGACCTGAGCCGGGATGTCATTGCTCTGCCGATCCCTAAAGGCCTTTCCAGCCCCTATGAGATCATGACGTTCAGGCGCGAATCCACCGTTGTATCGGGTGATGATGCGACGGTGGATTCAGCATTCAAATGCTTGAGGGTTTCCGTAAAATCCTGAATGCCTTGGAACTGTCGGTAAACCGAGGCAAAGCGGACATAAGCGACTTCGCTCACCGTTTTTAGCCGTTTAAGCACTAATTCGCCAATTTCGGTACTAGCAACCTCCCGTCGGGCGCGCTGCTGCAATTCCGCTTCCAGGTCATCCACCATGGCGTCTAGCGTATGCGGCAGCGTCCCGGTTTTTTCGCAAGCCCGCACCAACCCCCGCAAAACCTTAGTGCGGTCAAAGGATTCGCGATCGCCACTCTGCTTAATGACGGTAATCGGCACATATTCGATGCGCTCATAGGTCGTAAACCGTCTTTGGCATTCTAGACATTCTCGTCGTCGTCGAATGCTTCTGCCGCTCTCCGCAGAGCGCGACTCTAACACGCGATTATTGGGATGCTGGCAGAAGGGACACTGCATGCCGCGACATGTCTCCGGTAGAACTCAACGGACAAAAGCTCCTCCTAAACACTAGCGATAGTGGAACGATTGTCCTACTACCGCAGCCTTGGGGGATGTATTTGCATCCATAGTATCTAACCTTAGAAAAATGAAGCGACAACCTGCCAAAAACAGGTTGCCGCTTTGCCAAGAATCATAAAACGTGATCTAAACACGCTTCAGTCATCAGTCGTATTTAGTCTTTTGTAATCCGAGGGGGTTCACGAAACGCGATCGCGAAAAATAACGTGCCGATCACACAAGCAAAAATGAAAATGTAAGCAACGGCTTCCATTTGTCAGAGCCTCCTACTGTACCTAGTCCATTGATAGTCTAAAGGATTGCGATCAGAAAGCGCTTGACAGTTCACCGAAGTCATCAGCAAGAACCTCATCAAGCGCTTTCCAAAGGTCAAGAAGCTAACTACCCTAAGGGGTTAGACAGTCTCTTTGCTCTGGGTGCTACGATCACCCACTTTCTGGAAGAAACCCCATTCCACCTGCTCAGCAGATAGCTCGGGGTCAATACCAGCAAAGACGTCTCGGTACAGTGTCCGAGAGCCGTGCCAGATATGACCAAAGAAGAAGAGCAAAGCAAACACCGCGTGAGCGTAAGTAAACCAACCACGAGGACTAGTGCGGAATACGCCGTCAGACTCTAAAGTCTCACGATCAAACTCAAACGGTTCACCCAACTGCGCCTTACGAGCGATACGCTTGACTTCGGCTGGGTCAGTGATCGTTTCACCGGCCAGCTCACCGCCAAAGAACGAGACGGTGACCCCCGTCTGCTCAAAGCTGTAACGCGATTCGGCCCGACGGAACGGAATATCCGCCCGCACAATGCCATCTTTGTCAGTCAGCACAACCGGGAACGTCTCGAAGAAGTTCGGCAAACGACGAACCGAGAGTACCCGACCTTCGCCATCTTTGAAGACGGGGTGGCCGAGCCAACCGCGAGCAATGCCGTCGCCATCATTCATAGGGCCAACGCGGAACAAACCACCCTTAGACGGGCTGTTGCCCACGTAGTCGTAGAATGCCAGCTTCTCGGGAATGGCGGCGTAAGCTTCCTCAGCCGAAGCCCCCGAGGCGATCGCTGACTGGGCTTGACGCTGGATTTCCTCTTGGAAATAGCTGCTATCCCACTGATAACGGGTCGGGCCAAACAACTCGATCGGCGTAGCAGCGTTGCCGTACCACATGGTCCCTGCCACGACGAAAGCGGCAAAAAACACAGCGGCAATACTGCTAGACAGCACCGTTTCGATATTACCCATCCGCAACGCCTTGTAGAGACGCTGAGGAGGTCGCACCGTCAAGTGGAACAGTCCCGCAATAATGCCCACAATCCCAGCGGCAATGTGGTGAGCCACAATACCACCCGGATTGAAGGGGTTAAACCCAGCGGGGCCCCATTCTGGTGCCACCCCTTGGACGTGTCCCGTAACGCCGTAGGGGTCAGAAATCCACATTCCCGGTCCCCAAAGACCCGTCAGGTGAAATGCCCCAAAGCCGAAGCACAGCAAACCAGACAGAAATAGATGAATGCCAAACATTTTAGGCAGGTCTAGCGCGGGCTCCCCAGTACGAGGATCCCGGAACAAGTCCAAGTCCCAATAAACCCAGTGCCAACAGGCTGCTAAGAACAGCAGACCAGACAAAACGATGTGAGCGGCAGCAACGCCTTCAAAACTCCAGAAGCCAGGGTCAACAGCGGCTTCACCAGTAACGCTCCAGCCGCCCCAGGATTGGGTGACCCCCAAACGGGCCATAAAGGGAAGGACGAACATTCCCTGACGCCACATGGGGTTTAAGACAGGATCACTGGGATCAAAGGTTGCCAATTCAAACAAAGCCATTGAGCCAGCCCAACCAGCCACCAATGCCGTATGCATCAGGTGGACGGAAATCAGGCGGCCCGGGTCGTTCAGTACGACCGTATGTACTCGGTACCAGGGCAGTCCCATCGACTACTCTCCTCCTCTTAGTTTCAACAAATCTCTTGCGAGCTTATTCAAATCTTTTGCGAGCTTATTAAGAGTCACAGTTATAAACAGACTATCAGACTTGCACGCCTTCACAGCGCCCAAAATTGGTGCAGGAGGCATGTTCACCGTTTTCCCAAGAGCGGCGACAGGGCGAAGAGAAACTTCCGCAGACTGGTCAGCGATCCCTTGTGATGATAAGTCTGTAGACAAGATATAAAGAAGTGTAACCAGTGTCACAGGCGGACGCAATTAAATTATCAATTTGTTCAACGGGTGAATGGGAGGAGCCGCGATCGCCCGGGCCTCAACAGGGCGCTCACATCGCCACTGGAGCCACTCGACAGGATGAAATAGGGTAGTTAGGAGTAAGTTGATGGCAGTTATTAAGTTTCTTGAAGAAGAGAAAGAGGTCGTAGTCGCCGATGGTGCCAACCTCCGGTACAAGGCCATGGAAAACGACATCGATATTTATACCCTCGTCGGTAAGATGATGAACTGCGGCGGCTATGGTCAATGTGGCACCTGTGTGGTCGAAATCACTGAGGGCAGCGAAAACTTATCGCCTCGGACCCAGGTAGAAGAGCAAAAACTGCGCAAGCGACCGGATAACTGTCGGTTGGCTTGCCAAACTCTGGTGAATGGCGATGTCACGGTTAAAACTAAGCCCAAGAAAAAATGACGCCCACAGCATGAAATTGACCGCCATGATTTTAAGAATTACGCCCATGCAGGAATCAAGATGACGTAAACTGTACGCAGTGTCATTGTTGTGCTGGAGAATGTAGGCCTTAAATTATGGAAGTCAACAACCTCGGCTTTGTTGCAAGCATTTTGTTTGTTTTGGTACCAACTGTTTTCCTGCTGATTCTCTATATCCAGACATCCAGTAAGCAAACTGGCGCTTAGTTGAGTCGCACGAACGCCGCGATACCAGATGAAAATCTTCGGAAAAAGTGCTTGTCTACAGACAGGCGCTTTTTTTGTTGCGCTAACTTACCAATTGGTGCGATGACGGATAGATTCTTAGGATGAGTTGGTGAAGGGTAACGCTTGCAAGGCTTGGGTGTCGTGCCCTAGCTAATCCGTGGCGGGGCCAGTTTATAGGCGGCGATCGCGCTCATCGCCAGCGTTCTACTTTCCAGTGGCAGCCCGAGGAGTGGCCTCAGCGGGCGGCTATACCGCCATGAATGTTGAACGATTGCTCATCTCAGTTTTTGGCATTATTCAGGCAAGGGAATATATTCCGTTTCCTCCGGAACTGAGCCAAATTTGGCATCTTGCCAATCCTGTTTGGCTTGTTCAATGCGTTCTAGTCGGCTAGATACAAAGTTCCACCATTTATGTCGGGTGCCCAGGGGGTCGCCACCAATGATGATGCCGCGGGCGGCATCTTCAGCGGCGACGGTCACTACTTGATGGGGTTTCAGTACCGCGAGGCGATGTTGTTCAAGGGGTTCGCCATCAATGGTGAGTCCGGCGGTGACGCTATACACGGCTCGTTCACTATAGTCAGCCGCCAGCGAAAACTTACCGCCAGCGGCAAACTGCAAGTCCAGATAGAGAATCGGTGATAGTGATTGGACGGGGGAGGCGCGATCGCCGGCGGCCCCCGCGACTAGAGTCACCGTCACACCCTCTTCTTCCCAGGTTGGAATGTCTGCGGCGGGATGGTGGTGGAAGCAGGGAGCCACTTCTTCTTGACCATCAGGGAGGGCTACCCAGGTCTGGATGCCGTGCAGGGTGGATTCGGCTACCCGTTCGGCGTCGGGCGATCGCTCGGAGTGGGAAATACCTTTGCCTGCGGTCATCCAGTTCACGGCTCCGGGACGAATCTCCTGAATCGTACCCAGGCTGTCTCGATGGAGAATTGCGCCTTCAAACAAATAGGTGACTGTGGCCAAGTTGATGTGGGGATGAGGCCGGACGTCAACGCCTTTACCGGGGGGAAAGATGGCGGGGCCGAGGTGATCAAAAAAGATGAACGGCCCCACCATGGTCCGCACCTCGCTGGGCAGCAGGCGACGGGCTTCAAATCCGCCCAGGTCTTGCACATGGGGGGTGATGATGGTTTGGATGGAGTGAGTCATGGCAAACAGTTTGGTGAGGATGGCGACGATTACATAGCAGTCGGGCAAATGGCAGTCGGGTTAAAGGGCGCTCACAATCGACAGGGGTACCGGACGACTGGCTAGGGTTCCCCATAGGATTGTGTGAGGACGCCCGCAAGGTTGGACTGGTCACGCAAATAGCCAGCCTCTAAACCACTGGGTCAAACGCGGCATGATGACATACGACAGCAACCCGACTGTGATCGCGACACTCACGGCTACCCGCAATAACCAGGGCAAATACTGCATGATCGGGGCCAATAATGGATGCACCAATAGGGAAACCAGCATCACCCCGACCCAAACTAAAAACGCTTGCTTATAACGTTTGGGGGCTGTCGGCGCTGCTTGGGCCGGCAGTTGAAACCAGCCTTCTAACCCCGTTAACACCTGTACCGATTCTTGTTCTTGAATCAGCGGTTGCACGCGATCAATCCAGCCCTTGCGGATATCGGAATTGAGCCAATCATTTAAGTGAGGGCAGGAGTCAAACTGGAGCACGATCACATAGTCCGAACTGCCTCCTGGTTGGGGCCGCAGGATGTTGACGCCCAAATGTCCGGCAAACTGGCGAGCATCGGCAGAGATGCCTTTGATCCAGTTTTCGTATCCCGCTTCGCGTCCCGATCGCACCCGATGGGTAATCACAGCGGTGACATGATGGTGTTTTGACATGGAGCGGTCAGGCTGGCTGTTAACAACATTGCTCATGGTTTTCTAAGTTGCGATCGCGGCCTCATTAGTCATAGAGAATATCGCCTTAGTCGGCTAACTGCGTCTGAATCGAGAGTGGGTAGGTCAAGAGTTTGTGAACCGGGCAGCGATCGCTAATGTCCCTGAGTCGCTGTCGTTGTTCGTCAGTGAGGTCACCGCCCAGAGTTAAGTGGGCCGTGATCACAGGGTCTCCTGGGCGAGACTCGTAAGTCAAATCAACGGTGACCTGCGCCAGCGACCAGCCTTTGCGCTCGGCGTACATTTGCAGGGTAATCGCTTTGCAAGTACCGAGGCTCGTCAACAATAATTCCACTGGGGTCGGGCCAGCATCATCACCGCCTAAGGGTGGGGGTTCATCGGCCTGCAATTGAAACTGGCGAATGGTCACCTCTTGCCCATAGCGAGAGTCATTCGAGGTAATGCGAACAGCAGTCATGCGGCACCTCCTACGACTGCTGGGGTGGAAAGGTGTCCCGTTTTTACGTAGATCAGACAGCCCGTTTCGCTATAGGGGGTGTGAATGCTGCCGTGGGGACTGCGGAGCCAACTGCCGGGGGGATATACGCCGTGCTCGTCCGCAAAAGTGCCTTCGATGACAAAGATTTCTTCGCCGCCCCAGTGCCGATGGGTCTGGAATCGAGTTCCCGGTGCCCATTTCACCAGCGCCACTTGCTCACTGCCGTACGCGTGCAGCGGCAACACGGTCAAGCCGTCCACCAAGCCAGGAGCCCACTGGGCCTGATGGGTGTCGATGGTGACCGGAGTTTGATCGTCAGGCTCCATTTGCCATAACTTCACCAAAATCGTGGCTCCCTCTTTGCTGTGGGGTGTATGGCTGGAACCGACGGGATTGCGGACGTAAGTGCCGGGGCCAAAGTCGCCGTGCTCATCGGAGAACACGCCCTCCAGTACCAAAAATTCTTCCCCCCCACCGTGGGTGTGGGGCGAGAAATAACTGCCGGGCGCATACCGCACAATGGAGGTCGCACGGGCTACTTCTTCGCCATCACGCTCTAACATGCGGCGCTGCACACCGGGCATGGGGGAATCAACCCAGGGCAGCGCTTCGCTATGCACAACGGCGCGTTGATGCAAATCGGCATGGATTTTCATGGCATTAATTTCCTAAATGTTGAGGGACTGTTACGGGTGTCTGATCGCTGGTGGGAGGGATGTTCTTTCCGCCGCCACCGACTTAGTTGTACTGATGACGACCGGCCATGACGCCACCGTCTACATCCCAAACAGCTCCAGTGCCCCAGTCAGCGTTATGGGAGAGGAGAAAGGCGATCGCCTTTCTCCTCTGCTGGTGTACCGACTCGACCCATGGGATGGAACGCATTGAAGCCCTGTAGTGTGCCATGCAATTCATCCTTGGGAATGAATCCTTCATAAATGGGCGCTTCCACTACGGCAGGAGACACCGCGTTCACCCGAATGTTTTGACTAGTGCAGCGTCAAGACTAAAGTTTAGGGCTTGCTCCTGGAGAGAGCCACTGCGTGAACGACCAGCGCAGCCCGAACGTACAGATTCTGCTCATCCTGAGTTTGTCGTAGGCCGTGCCTGCCCGCAGGGCATAGGATGTTGGCGACTGTGCATCACCCTAAAATTATGAACTGACATAGCACTAGCCAGTTCCATCGCTAAATGCTGAATCAGGAAATGCAGTGCCGCTTTGGCCATGGCATAAGCGGATGAGGGTGTCGCTTGCACGGCCTGCTTGGCCCACATAGAGCCAAGGTTAACGATCGCGCCGCCGTGACCATGTCCCACCATATTTTTTACCACAGTTTGAGTCAGGAAAAAGCGCTGGCAGACCACTCCAGTGGAAGAAAGGTGGCTCAGAAAATGGCGTCACTCACCCTTGGAAACGCTGCGATTGCTATTGTTACCTCAAGACTCCAATTCGAATGGCATCTATGGGCCGCTTTAACACCGCAGAATAGCCCTCGCATCAGTAACGCCAGTCTATGGAGTAATTCAAGCGATTGCTTGACTAGCAGCACTTTAGTTGGAAGCTCCTCCCTCGGTTGTACTGCCGACTACAAAGCAGCCCTGGGCATTTCACATGGGCATTTCAGAAGATAGAATTGCCGACGGTTTGGGGGCTCCGGTCAGCCCCGATTATGGGAAAGTCACTAACGCGCTCACGGTGGCAGTCGGTGAATGAGTCGATGGCGAATATGCGCCCAAGCCGTTCCACACAATCACAGCTTTGTCGCAGTCAGATTGTTGAGATAGGTACCAAAAGATAGCCAGGGTGATCATTCACCTTCTCTCTTGGTGTTAGCACGGTGCAGGAGCCGGGATTGCGATCGCCAAACTCCAGCGCAAAATGTTGTGCGGCATGAGACCTGGGGGGATATTGGGCGAATAACACCTGGAATTTCCGCCAATAGCAGAATTTAGTGACTATTTGGCCCCCAGCCCACTAATCTTCGCTGAAAGGGCAAGCTAAGACGTGAAACGGTCTGAGGTCAACGCTTCTTGACATAAGGCTGGCGTATCTCTGAACCCCTGGATTCCGGCGGGATTGGGTAGCGCTTGGAGAAATGTAACTTCCGATACAACCAATTGCCGCCATAATTGGTGGAATCTTGATACTCAAAGAGTATGGTTGGCAAGTATCCGTCACGGTTTGTCTACAGGGCATGGTCTTCTGTCAGCACTATGCTAACTGCTGGCATTGATCGGACGACTGCAGTCGCCAGATCTTAGAGGGTTTTCAGGGCTTTCTCGGAGCGGTAATATGCTGCTCATGAGGACTCGTTTGCTGTCTGATTTGTGTTGAAGGGACGTTTTTGGAAATGTCTAGACTAGTACTTCGTAAAAAAGGTCGTTCTCGAAAGCGGCGACAGTCGTCTTTCTGGGACGCTAACGTACCTCCGATTTCTGAAGCGGTACAGTCTTACTTTGGTCGTCGTGACGGCTGGAAGTGGGTTGCTTGCGTACCGCTGGCATTGACGATTTTGGGTGTTTGGGGCGTAGCCGCCTACGCCCAAGAAGAATTGACGGCTGCCGATGTGCAGACCGTGCTTGACAATATTTTTGTTTTCATCGCCGCCGTGCTCGTGATTTTCATGAACGCTGGCTTCGGGATGTTGGAAACGGGTTTTTGCCGCCAGAAAAACGCGGTCAATATTCTGTCTAAGAATTTGATCGTGTTTGGTCTAGCCGTGTTGGCCTTTTGGGCGATCGGTTATTCCTTAATGTTTGGTGGCGGTAATGGCTTCATTGGTGGTGGCGGTTGGTTCTTGACTGGCACCCCTGAAACCTATGGTTTAGAAGAAGGTGTTGGTCTCACCATTGACACTTTCTTCCTGTTCCAAGCGGCTTTTGCAGCAACCGCCGCGACCATCGTGTCTGGTGCTGTTGCTGAGCGGATTAAGTTCACCGACTTCCTGATCTTTAGCATCTTGCTGACCGGTGTTTCTTATCCCATTACAGGCCATTGGGTTTGGAGTGGTAGCGGCTGGTTAGGCGCTGCTGGGTTTTCTGACTTTGCTGGGTCTACCGTGGTGCACTCGGTTGGTGGCTGGGCGGCTCTCATGGGGGCGGCTTTCTTGGGGCCACGGATTGGTAAGTATCAAGACGATCGCGTCAACGCCATTCCGGGCCACAACATGAGTATTGCGATGTTGGGCTGCTTGATTCTGTGGATTGGCTGGTATGGCTTTAACCCTGGATCTGAGTTGGCGGCTAGTACCGCTGTGCCCTTTATCGCGGTGACGACTACTCTAGCGGCTTCTGCCGGTGGCGTGGCGGCGACCTTTACCGCTTGGGCCTTGAATGGCAAACCAGACTTGTCCATGATCATCAACGGTATCTTGGCCGGCTTGGTCGGTATTACCGCTGGTTGTGCCGGTGTCAACTACTTAGGCGCTATCATCATCGGTTTGATTGCTGGCGTCATTGTGGTCTTCTCCGTTGGTTTCTTCGACAGCATCAAGATCGATGACCCTGTGGGAGCGATTTCTGTTCACTTAGTGAATGGCATTTGGGGTACCCTGGCGGTTGGTCTATTTGCGACCGAAGGCGGCCTGTTCTTCGGCGGTGGTTTTGCCCAATTAGGCGCTCAAATCCTCGGTATTCTTAGCATCGGTCTATTCACGGTTGTCTTCACGTCCATCGTTTGGGTGGTGCTGAAATCGACTCTGGGCATCCGGGTTGAGGCTGAAGAGGAAATGAAGGGGCTCGACATTGGCGAGCACGGCATGGAAGCCTACAGTGGTTTCCTCAAAGACACCAGCGACATGGGCGGGATTTCCTAACCCTGTGCGGTGATGCTTTGAGTGCAAAGCGAGGTTAATTCCCCGCTATTGACTCTTGAAGAGGTGCTGGCAATGTTGTCAGCACCTCTTTTTGCAGTGAGGATACATCCACTTCGAAACGTGGCCTTAGCAATTTGGTAACAAATCCTTAATCCTCAGAGAGTCTGGCTGTTAGGGTGTTTTACAGAAGCGTATGATTGGCCTAACTGCGCTTGCCCCAATCTATTTGTCGGGTAGGTCTTAGCTGCTGGCTGTTGGCAGCAACGTTTAGTTTGCCACTGGCTGTTTCGACTCGTTAACTGCATCCATGCCTAATCCCGATTCTGTTGTCGAGCAACTGCTGCAAGCAATTCCTCAGCTACGATCGCAGCTATTTTTCAAGACCTCCCTGACGGCCCTGTCCCATGCGATGGAGGATCAAGTGCTCGCCGGGATGGAACAGCCGTTAGTGATTGCCAGTTTTCAGCAGGAACGGTTTTACCGTCAGGAAGCCAGCCGTTACCAACGCATCGCCGACATTAGCGATCAGGTCTATGTTTTTTCGGCGGCTGGTACCAGTTTTGATGATGCCGTTGATCACCATGCCACCATTACCTTTGACCCTGGCGACGCGCTGAGCCAAGAATGGCATTTGGTAGTGATTGGCGCGAACTATAGCGCCTGTTTGATCTGCCGTGAGCGCAATCTGGTGCCGGATCCAGCGCCTGCCACGACGCCCCCCGGAGCCCCAGCCTTAGACCAAACGCGCCGCTTTGAAGGCGTCTGGACCCAGGAAGGTGGTATTTGCCATCACGCGGCCAATTTACTGCTGGATCGAATTGCGGGGTATGACGCAAAGTTGATTCCCAAGATTCAGGCGGCCAAGGCCCGCTATCGCCTCACCGAGACTCCGGCAACAGCGGTACAAATCGGCAGCGCTAGCGTGGATCCCTTTACCCAGCGGTTGGTGACTTATCTGCAAGCGGGTCAATATAAGTTACTCAAGGCCTATCGGGCGATCGCGGTCAAAGAGCGCCGTGAGCGGTTGGTGAACTCCATCACCTCAGCCATTCGGCGATCGCTAGATCCCGAGGAGTTGTTTCAGATCACCGTACAAGAACTCGGGCCAGCCCTAGACATTTGCCGCTGTATTATCTATCGCTGTCATACCGAGCGACCCGACATCGAAATCCACCACGAATTTCGTCAGCCCCAAATGCCCTCCTTGCTGAACGTCGAGTGGCCGATCGCCGATAATCCCCTGCTAGAGCGCATTCAGACCGAACACGAAATGCTCGTGATTCCTGATACCCACGATCCGCCGCGATCGCTGTCAACCGCTTTAGATGCCGTCAACTACCTAGTCGAAGAGTGGCAGATTCGGTCTTGGGCGTTAGTGCCTTTGGTTTATCAACAAAGACTGCTGGGCATGATTGAGCTGCATCACTGCCAGAGCCAGCCCTATCAATGGAGTGAAGATGACTTAGCTTTGGTCGAAGCCGTCGCCGCACAACTGAGCGTCGCGATCATTCAGGCCGACGCTTACGCGCACTTGCAAGACCTCAACCAGCAGCTCGAAGCGTTAGAACGCACCCGCAGCAACCTGATTGCCATTACCGGGCACGAACTGCGGACGCCGCTATCGACTATTCAAGTGTGTTTGGAAAGTTTAGCCACCGAGCCCGACATGCCCGATAAGTTGCGCAACACGATGTTGACCTCAGCTTTGGATGATGCTGAACGAATGCGCAAACTGGTACAAGACTTCCTCACCCTCTCGCGGTTAGAAAGCGGTCGCATTGAATGGAATTTCGAAGCGCTATCCCTGATGGAGTGCATCGACTTAGCCCTCAGCAGTGTGCAAGCCCGGCAAGGCAGCCACTATCCAGAAATCGCCATTAATGTCGAGCTGCCACCGAAACTTCCCATGGTCAGAGCCGATGGGGAATGGGTCGTTGAGGTGATCGTAAAACTCATGGACAATGCCTGCAAGTTTACCGACCCCGGTGACAGCATTACCGTCTCGGCCCAACGGGTGGAGGAAAACATGGTGCAAGTCACCATTGCCGATTCGGGGCGAGGCATTGAGCCCTATCGACTAGAGGCCGTGTTCGATCGGTTTTATCAAGAAGAAGGGGCACTGCGGCGCACCACGGGCGGTACTGGCCTCGGTTTAGCCATGTGTCGCCAAATTGTGGAGGGACTCGGAGGGCGCATCTGGGCGACTTCTCAAGGCAAGTCCGAGGGGAGTCAATTTCACTTTACGTTGCCGATCGCCGAAGGTCGCGCGGCTCTACATGTCCGCCATGAACGGGGCAGCCTTATTCTCGAAGATGACGTGGATGAAGCGGACTTATCGCTCAGTGAGCTAGAACGGCGCAATCCTTACATCCTGGAGTGACCTCTTGGCGTGACTTTTGGGGCCGTTGGTCGTGATGCGGGCGAAGGCATCATGGCGGCGATCGCCCAAAAAATTGCGATACCCTTCACCCCGGCGAGAGCAACTCTGAAGAACTGTTACTTTTCCTCAATAACTCGATAAACGCGACCTGGGCCGGTGATACGATGCGTCAAAACGGTTGCGAGAAAACGTTTTATGGCAGAAACTCTGACTGGACAAACTCCTAAATTTGGCGGCAGCACCGGCGGTCTTTTGACCGCAGCAGCAGTCGAAGAAAAATACGCGATTACTTGGACGAGCTCGAAAGAGCAAGTCTTTGAAATGCCTACGGGTGGTTCCGCCATCATGAATGAAGGCGAGAATCTCCTGTATTTGGCGCGGAAAGAGCAGTGCCTAGCACTAGGCGCTCAGCTTCGCACCAAATTCAAGCCCCGCATCCAAGATTACAAAATCTATCGGATTTACCCCAGCGGCGAAACTCAGTATCTGCATCCGGCAGATGGTGTGTTCCCCGAAAAGGTGAATGAAGGGCGCGAATCGGTGAACCGCAACGATCGCAGTATCGGTAAGAATCCGAATCCGGCAACTATTAAATTTAGTGGCAAGGAGCCTTTCGAGGTTTAATCCTGGGTCGTTTTCGGCTTCATAAATCAATCCGACTGAACGGGGTGTAGCATTGCTGTACCCCGTTTTGTTATCGACATTGTCGCGATCGCTGACCGCGCTCACCGCATGACGGCAACGCTTTCTCTAATTGCTTATCGCCCCTCCCATGGTTTCACCTTCCTTCGAGCAGTTCCAAAACTTAGCGACCCAAGGTAACTTTATTCCGGTTTATCAAGAGCTAGCAGCGGATTTGGATACCCCAGTCTCGGCGTGGCACAAGGTCTGCGCCACGGCTCCTTACAGTTTTTTGCTGGAATCCGTCGAAGGCGGAGAAACCTTGGGGCGCTATAGCCTATTGGGGTGCGACCCGCTGTGGGTCTTGGAAACCCGTGGTGAGACGACGACGCAAACCTTTCGCGACGGCACCGCAAAAACCTACAGTGGCGATCCGTTTACGATCTTGCCGCAGTGTTTGGCACCGTATCAGCCCGTGAACCTGCCGGAGTTGCCACCGGGCATTGGGGGACTATTTGGCTTTTGGGGCTATGAGTTGATCCAGTGGATTGAGCCCACGGTCCCCGTTTACGATCGCACTGCAACCGACTTGCCCGATGGCCTCTGGATGCAGGTAGATAGCCTGCTGATTTTTGACCAGGTCAAGCGCAAAATGTGGGTAGTGGCCTATGCCGATTTGCGGCAGCCGGGTCGCGATTTGGCCGCCGCATACCAGGCAGCGTGCGATCGCATTCAAACCCTGGTGCAAAAACTGACAGCGCCCCTCCAGGGATTGGCTCCCCTCACCCAATGGCAGCCGCCCGGCGCTCACCCCCAAGCAGCCCCACTGGACTATCAAAGTAATCGCACCCAGGCCGAATTTTGTGACGCGGTGGCTACCGCGCAGGACTACATCCGAGCGGGCGATATTTTTCAGGTGGTCATTTCGCAGCGCCTCTCGACTACCTATGCGGGTAATCCCTTTGATCTGTATCGCTCGCTGCGGCTGGTCAATCCTTCGCCCTACATGGCCTATTTCCACTTTAAGGACTGGCAGCTGATCGGTTCTAGTCCCGAAGTGATGGTCAAAGCGGAAAATGATCCGCGATCACCGGGGGACAAAATCGCCACCGTGCGGCCAATCGCGGGTACCCGCCCACGGGGACAAACGGTGGCAGCCGATGCCGACTATGCCGCCGATTTATTAGCCGATCCGAAAGAGATTGCTGAACACGTCATGCTGGTGGATCTGGGGCGCAACGACCTCGGTCGCGTCTGCACCAGCGGCACCGTCAAAGTGGATGAATTGATGGTGATCGAGCGCTACTCCCATGTCATGCATATTGTCAGTAATGTCATCGGTCAGCTTGCCCCTGACAAAACCGCCTGGGACTTGCTCAAGGCTTGCTTCCCGGCGGGTACCGTCAGCGGTGCGCCCAAAATTCGCGCCATGCAGATTATTCACGAGCTCGAACCCGATCATCGCGGCCCCTACTCCGGCGTTTATGGCTACTACGACTTTGAGGGGCAGCTCAATACGGCTATCACCATTCGCACCATGGTCGTAGAACCGGAAGCCCCTGGACGGCATCGGGTCAGTGTGCAAGCTGGAGCTGGGTTAGTCGCTGACTCCGTGCCCGCGTCTGAGTTTCAGGAAACCTTGAACAAATCCCAGGGGATGCTGACTGCAATTCGCAGCTTACGGGGCAGCGAGGACTGAGGGGCTGGTTCGCCAATGTCTGGGAGAGATCGCTCCCGTAGGCTAATAGTCAGGCGGACGGATGCGGGTAAAGTTGACGCGGCCTTAATTATCGCTCGCGATCAACATACAAAAGCTTCAATATCAGCGGCCCCGCGAGCGTTTTAATTGTATAAAATACGACTATTGAGTAATCAAGAGACTCGATATAGGGTTAGGTATTGGTATTCAATCCCCAAGTGAGAGTCGCGGGTTTCTCAGAGCCTGGGAAATCGGTAGGTTAGGTGGGTACACTGTTGATGTGCAGGATGATGATGCAACCAGGCACATTACGGACTTTAGTCAAAGTTCCGATCGCTTTCACAGGGTGTTCAAAGTTGTGTCTAATATCAAAGGCATTCATAGTACACCGCCATGATTGATGGTCTGAACGCTAGAGTACCGCTAGCGTTACTGCCTGTCAGCGACAGGTGCAAGCATCCCCGAAAAATGTTTTGATTGAACTCCGGCGGGAGAACATGTTTGATCCCAAAGTATTGAGTGAATATGCCCTCTCTCATATGGATGTTTCTACGGAAAGCATTCAGACGCGTTTGAACTTATTTCAAACCTTCAAACGCTTATATGAGCAAAATCCGGCGTTACTCAACGAAATCCTGAATTTGGCTTCGGTGGATAAACAAATGCCGGTACATCCGGGCAACTTTTCCTACGTGTTGGGGCTAGTGACGGACAAGCAAGCCCTGCTAATCACCAACGTTTCAGAAGATCGTTCGCAAATCTTTTTGCAACCGCATCTGAATAACCAAATCTGGACCTTTGGGCGGGATCCTAATAAATCTTCCCTGCCCATTCGCGATCGCCGTTTATCGCGCTGCCACGCTGCGATTCGTTACGACAGCACCTGCGGCTTCGTTTTATATGATCTGGAGAGCACCAACGGCACTTATGTGAATGGGGTGCGGATTCGGCAGAACCACACTTTGAAGGATGGTGACCTGATCCGCTTGGGCAGTATGAATTTTGGCTTTTTCACCGGGGCTGAATTTCGCCGGGTGGGTGAGCCCTCGCCCGAAGTGCTGCAGTTAATCAGTGAAGCAGCGGTGCCGCCCACCGCGCCGCTAGAAGATGAGGTGTCGGAGACCCCGACGCATTTACAAGAAACCTTGCCCCCGAATCTCGAGCAAACCTTGCACTTTATGAATGGGCCAGGGTTTGTCCAGGATTAGGTGACTCAGGGGATGAGCTCCGCCTCTGGTTGGGCGTTAGAGCGGCGGCGGCGGGTCGAAGGTCTCGACGATCGCTTGCAACTCCTGGGGAGAATGTACCTGATAGGCATGAATGCCCACCTCTTTGGCGGCCGCAACGTTACGGGCACCGTCATCAAAAAAGGCGGCTTGTGCGGGGGCGACCTTGAGCTGCGCTAAAACGTGCTGGAAGATCGCGGGATCGGGTTTCATGACGCCGATTTCGTGAGACAGAAAGACTTGCTCAAAGGGCGCGTAAAAATCATACCGATCGCGCAAGCGCTCATAGTGGGCCGGATTGGTATTTGAGAGCAGTGACAGGTGATAGCGCTGCTGGAGCCGACTCAAGATGTCATCACAGCCGGACATGGGAGCCTGTACAAACTCTAAGAACTCGTGCTGTACTTGCTCAGGAGAGGTTGTCAGCTCAAATTCTTGAATGAAATTTTGGGCAAAGGTATCGAAGTCGATGCGCCCCGATTCAAAGTCCACGGTGCTGCGGGCGTTAATCCACAGGTGATGGAGTTCATCAATGGGCACCGATCGCCCCAATAAGCCGCTGACGCGCTCGCTCCATTCCAACGCGACGAGTACGCCGCCCATGTCCGAAATAATGTGGGTAATCATGCGATCGCCCCTCCTGTGCTGATGTTGTGGGGTGTTTCGTCAAACTCCAGGTTACTGGCTATTGGGCGCTGAGGGGATGGACGGAGGGGACGCGCCCTTGCCAAGGGTGCGTCCCCGGAACGCGCGCTAGCCAAGGCAACCCAAAATTCGTAATGATGGGGCCATGGATACTCGACTCACCCCCATCATCGATTGGTTTTCGCGGCAGGGCTGGCAGCCGCTGCGCTTTCAGCAGCAGTCATGGGAGGCGTATTTGTCTGGTCAGAGCGGCCTGATTCAGGTGCCGACGGGGTCGGGCAAAACCTATGCGGCAGTGATGGGGCCGTTAGCGGAAATGTTGGCGACGCCGGGAAAGGGGCTGCAACTGCTCTACATCACGCCGTTGCGTGCCCTGTCACGGGATATTGAACAGTCCCTTTGCCGTCCGGTGGAGGACATGGGCTGGGCGGTGCAAATCGAGTCGCGCACGGGGGACACTAGCTCCCACAAAAAGTCGCGGCAGCTCAAAAAGATGCCCGAGGTGCTGATCACCACGCCGGAGTCGCTGTCGGTGATGCTGTCGTATAAAGACAGTTACAAGCGCTTCGCTGCTCTAAGATGCGTGGTGCTGGATGAATGGCACGAACTCATGAGTTCCAAACGGGGCACCCAAACGGAGTTGGCCCTCTCTCGCTTGCGGGAACTGGTGCCCGATGTACGCACTTGGGCAGTGTCGGCCACCCTGGGCAATTTACCGGAAGCGGCGCAGACTGCCGTCGGGCTGGACACCGAGCCCGCCATTATTCAGGCCGATATTCCCCGCGAGACGGTGATTCAGAGCATTTTGCCAGAGTCGGTAGATAGCTTTCCTTGGGCGGGGCATTTGGGGCTGCGGATGTTTGAGGCGTTGGTGGCGGCGCTGGAGATTGAGAAATCGACGCTGATTTTCACCAACACCCGCAACCAGGCGGAACGGTGGTTCCAGGCGTTGCAGTTTGCCCTGCCGGATCATGAGCACGAGATTGCCCTGCACCACGGATCGATTGATAAGCAAGAGCGAGAAGCGATCGAGGCGGGGGTCAAAGCAGGGGACATCAAATGGGTGGTCTGTACCTCATCGCTGGATCTGGGGGTGGACTTTCAGCCGGTGGCGCGGGTGGTGCAGATTGGCAGTGCGAAGAATCTGGCGCGGTTATTGCAGCGGGCAGGGCGATCGGCCCACGTTCCCCAGGGCACGTCGGAGGTCTTCTTTTTGCCGACCAATGCGCTGGAGCTGTTGGAGATCTCGGCGTTTCGGCGGGGGCTGGCGGCGGGGGCGATCGAAACCCGGCGGCCCCGCGATCGGCCCTACGATGTGCTGGTGCAGCATTTGGTGACACTGGCCTGTGGCGATGGCTTCAACCCGGCAACGACGCTGACGGCGATTCGGCAAACGGTGGCCTATCAACACCTCACCGATGAAGAGTTTCAGTGGGTGCTGGAGTTTGTGGAAAAGGGGGGGAAGTGCCTGGGGGCGTATCCCCGCTATCAAAAGGTGGTGTGGGAGGGCGATCGCTATCGGGTCACCGATACCAAAATTACCCGGATGCACCGCATGGGGATTGGCACCATTACGGGCAACCAAGCGGTCAAGCTCATGTATACCAACCGTCGTCACATCGGCACGGTGGAGGAGAACTTTGTCTCGCGGCTGAAACCGGGGGATGTGTTTTTCTTCGCAGGGCGACAGCTGGAGTTCTTTCAAATGAAGGACATGGTGGTGTATGTGAAAAACACGCGCCGCCAATCGACGGTGACGCCTACCTGGGGCGGGGGACAGCTCGCCATCTCGGATACCCTGAGCACCCATCTGCGGCAGGAGGTGGAGTTCGTTCGCCAACCGGGGGACTGGAACCGGGAGATTCACTGTATTGCCCCAATTTTGGCAACCCAGGCGCGACTCTCCCACATTCCCACGGCGGCGGAGTTGCTGGTGGAATGCTGCCAAACGCGGGAAGGGCAGCATCTCTACGTGTTTCCGTTTGAGGGGCGGTTTGTCCATGAGGGGCTGGGCTTTTTGTGGGGCTATCGGTTTGCGCGGCAAAAGAGTGCGACGTTCACCATTTCGGTGAATGATTACGGCTTTGAGATTTTGGCCCCCAAGGGCTACCCCTTTCAGGAATTATTTTCCGACGAGTTTTTTAGTGGGGAAAATTTGGAAGCGGATGTGAAAGCGAGCTTGAACATTTCGGAGCTGACCCAGCGCAAGTTTCGCAGCGTGGCGCAGGTGGCGGGCCTGGTGTTTAAGGGCTATCCCGGTTCGCGCAAAACGTCGGCCCAGTTGCAGGTGAGTTCGTCGCTGCTGTATGAGGTATTCAGCAAGTATGAGCCGGACAATTTGTTACTCAAACAGGCGGAGCGAGAAGTGTTGGCCGAACAGTTGGAAACCCATCGCTTGGCCCAACTCCTTGCCAAATTGAGCCAGCTCCAGGTGGTATGGCAGGAAACTTCGCGTCCGGCACCATTCGCGTTTCCGTTGCTGGTGGAGCGGTTGGGCACGCGGATGACGAATGAGAGTCTACTGGAGCGGATTGAGCGGCTGAAGCAGCAGTGGGGGAGAAAGTAGGGGGTGAGTGGGTGTGAGGGGGGGAAGGTGGGTGGGGTGGATGAAGTGGGTGAGGGGGGTGGTGTGGGTGAGGTTGGTGAGCGTGGGTGCGATGACAAGCCCCAGGAATTTCAGTTGGCGCTGCGGATGAGGGTTAGGTCAATATCAGGGGGTAAAGCCTTTCTCTCCTTGGGCTATTAAGGACATGCAGGGCCTAGTACTCAATGACATAAGTCGCGATACCGATCCGCCCTCATCCCCCAGCCCCTTCTCCCAGTTTTAGGCTACTAAGTACACACAAGTCATGTTGTAGTAGGATGCTGCCAGAAAACATGGGGTCATCGAGATGGAGAATCCT
>NZ_JACSWC010000388.1 GCF_016888165.1 Halomicronema sp. CCY15110
CCCTTTAAATGGAACTATTCGGGCAAGCCTTTGACCTCATAATGGCTATGGTTATTTATGCCGTCGAGTACTAGTTACAAGCTTGACCTTAGTCGTCAGAAAAAATATGCGGAAATATCATAATGACAGGAAGAATTTTCCGAACAACCATAAAATATAAAGGCTGAAATTATCAGGGTATGTTTAGTTGCTGCCTAGTATAGCTATTCTGAGTCCATGTCTCCGGCCTCGCGGCGCAGCAGGTAATCCAAAATACGATTCGCTGAGAAAGTGGGGCGATTAGACGTAGTAGCAAAACGATAGTATCGACGGGCTGCCAATGTTCATCCTTAGGGTTGCTTCTCATGCCCGTTCCCCAGATTGTGATTGATACCAACGTGATAGTTGCTGGGCTAAGATCTAGAAATGGCAGTGCTTTTCGGTTATTGAGCCTAGTACCGCATGGCGGAAATGCATATATCCTTAAGGAGTGAGTTTTAGAGGCTGACGTCGAATGCCTGGTCCCGCC
>NZ_JACSWC010000389.1 GCF_016888165.1 Halomicronema sp. CCY15110
GCCCTTTAAATGGAACTATTCGGGCAAGCCTTTGACCTCATAATGGCTATGGTTATTTATGCCGTCGAGTACTAGCTGTCACCATCCAGATTTTTAAGACCGAATTTTAAGATCGATGCAGCGGCCTGCTTGCTGTGGTCATCAGCTTCACATCATTAAGCTTGCATATGTCTGTCTGCAATATCTCTGCCTGTGTATGTCATTAGACGCTGGCGGCGGCATGCATAAGATGCCTACCCAGCAGTTCTCCCTATCTCTCCCTCTGCCAAATACGGGTCAGCATCAGGTCATGCGGTTGGTTGCTCCCTCGCTAGTCAGTTCAGTGTTGCGAGGCAGGGTTTCCCCATCTGCAAGCCGGCGTCGACGGACGCAGGAATTACGTTCCCGCAGCATAGGCACGCCCAGAGCCATGGGCGCAACGCGATGCTTCTTGGCGACGAGAATTTCTCTGGGTGGCACCTCTCCTCGACGTGCCTTGTTTTGCTCTGAGGAAACCTTGAGGCCAACATCCCAATTCTAGGGAAAGAGCCGATGCTGGGCACTGAGATATTTAAGTTGTTGTTACCGTATCCCACTCTTTGATTGCTGCTGGTGCTTAAATGCATCATGATAAGGACGCTAGCGTCGGTGGAGTAGCCTGTTGATGTTTCAGAAAGCTCTGATCAGTACTGATTTAGAAGATGGCCTATATCGTTTGGCATATACCATTCCCAGTTTGGCAGAGAGTGGATTCAAACAAATCACCTTTTTCCACAATGTGCCGGTAGAGACTGATCGCAGCGTCCCCAGAGTGGATGAGGATGAAGTTGCCGCGGCCCAGGCAAGCCTCAAAGACGAGATTCAAGAGGTGCCGGACGGTGTTGATGTCAAAGTGATTGTGAGCGGCGGTAGAGCGAGCAACAACATTTTGCAGACAGTCGAGGCGACGGGCTGTGAAGTCCTCTTTTTGGGGATGCCAACCCGTAACATCTTGTCTGAAAAGCTGTTTGGCAGCACCACGATGAAACTCGTGGAAAGAACTCCAGTGCCCATGATGATCCTGCGGCCACAACTGGTTTCGACTTTTACCACCGAAGAGCTATCGTTGCGCTGTCGCCATCTATTTCAGAATTTATTGATCCCCTATGACGGGACGACAGGCTCGACCGAGTTTTTAGAAACCCTGAAAAGGCAAATTCAGCAAAGTCCGCCCCCAGCCAATCATCAATACTGGCTGCTCTGGGTGATTGACGATAACATTCGTCGGGAATTGCAAGGGGATCATCCGATGGAAGACGCCCGTCAGCGCTTGGAAAAGGTCGCTGAGACGTTACGGGCGCTGAACCTGAATGTGACCCCCTTAGTGGTCGAGGGTGACCCGCTAACGGAAATTTTGCGGGCGGCTGATCGTTACGACATTGGCGCGATCGCCACCTCTTCGCGGGGTATCGGCGGGTTGCTGCGCTGGTCAATCCCCAGTCTCACTCGTGAAATTTTGCGCCATAGCTGGCACCCAGTATTGTATTTCCCCAAGGCTGATTGAGGCCATGGGTGAACCAGACATCCCCCCTAGGGCGCGTCATCAATTAATTCCAGAGACTTGGTGGGATCAGCATTACCGCACCCGTACTCCTGAAATACACTAGGGCCTGTTGTCCTTTTGTCGCAAGGCTTTGATGACTAAATGATGACAGGCCCTAGCATCAGGAAAGGTCAATCAGTATCGAGGTAAAGCGACTCCAGATGCTGTAAGACTTTTTCTTTTAAGTTGTTGTTGAGTTCATCGCGCAGCATTTTTTTGCTGAAGTTCGGACTCCCTACAGATGGGTGGGTGCGGGCAGTCATGACCCAACTTTGCAGCATATTTTGCTGGGGCGCAGCGATGCTGCAGGTGACGACATGGGCACATTGCTGGGGTTCTTGGGTAGAAAAGTAGAGGACTTTGTACGTGCCGCTTTGGCCCAGATGAAAGGCGATTTCTTGACCCGCTTGGGTTTTGAGATCGAGAAAACAAGGGAGCCAGCGCGGCCCATGTTTGGGGCTGTATAAGACGGTGAGCCACAGCACCATGGGGTGCGGCGACATGGTGCAGATGAAAGTGTTATAGCGGGTGCCACGCAGCCGTTTGGTAATCTCTGCGGGCGGCATCATGACCCACAAGGTTGAGAGTGCGCCGTCTCTAGTCTGAAGGATGTGGGGAAAGACAATTTCGGCAATGGGTTTATTTTCCGGCCACGAGGCAAGGCGACAAACATCTCCCTCAGTGGTCGATAAGGCATCGGCGGGAACTTCAGCCGACTTTGCTGTTTTGGGTTTGGGCGCGATCGGTACCCGTGATAACGCCGCGCCAATTCTTTGCCCGACCCGGAAGCCAGTGCCATAACGCTGCTCTAACGGCTCTAGTGTCTTGAGAATCGCCACAATATTTTGTGGGCGTTTGTCGACCTGCTTTTCCAGGCAACTCATGACTAGCGTTTCCAACACATTGGGAATTTGCAGGTTCGGCGCAACCTGGCTCATCGGCACCGGTAGCTCGGTGTGGTGCACCTTGTACCAACCACCAAAGGTATGACTCGCGGCTCGTAACGGCAAATTTCCCGTCAGCATTTGGTACATCAAGATGCCCAAGCTGTAGATGTCAGAGCGATTATCCAGCTCTTTGCCTTCCATTTGCTCGGGCGAGGCATAGGCCAGCGTGCCCATGAACGAACTGGTTTGTTCGCTATCAGCCTGCATCAGTTTGGCGATGCCAAAATCGAGTACTTTGGCCAACTCGCCAAGGGTGGGGTCTTGGGTAACCAGAATATTGCTGGGTTTAATATCTCGATGAATGATCGGGATGGGGCGATCGTAACCCCGCACGCGAATCCCATCGTGGGCTGATTTGAGTCCCAGGCAGATTTGGCGAATGATGCCTAAAAACCGGGGTAAAGGCAGCGCTTTTTGGCTGATCAAGATGCTGAGGCTTTCCCCATGCAGATATTCCATCACGTAGAACGGAATGTCATCTTCGTTGACGCCATAGTCAGTGACGCGCACGACGTGAATACTGTTTTGCCCCAGTTGGGCGCAGGTGGTCGCTTCTTGCACAAAGCGATCGCGCATCTTATCGGTCAGCAACGTTTGGGATAAAAATTTCACCGCCACAATGACGCCGCCCAGGAGCGTATCTTCTGCCCGGTAGACTTTGCCCATCGCCCCTTGCCCTACGAGTTCCATCAGCTCGTAGCGATTCGCAAGTTTCTGCCCAATGTTGGGATCTGTCATAGTGGATGCCGCAAGCGCACAAATTGCAAGTTGAGTATTCAAACGATTCACCGCAGTCATCAAGAGAGCCTAGCAACACTCGCCTTGAAGATATTGGGTCTAAAAACGTCTCTCATGCTTAGAGAATCGAGCTCGAACTAATCGCGATGATCATGTGACGAATTGGCAGTCAGTGCATCCCACTCCTGATCGACGCTAACCGCCATCATAGCCCTGCTGGGTCGAGCAAGAGAGGAGAAGCAGCACTGAAACTATTGTCCTTTCTGCCATCGCGAGTAAATGCACCAAAACCGAGTGGCAGCAAGCGTCAAACTCTGAAGGACTCACAATCCCTAACTGGCGATCACGCAACCCTCGCATCTTTACATATAAGCAATTAGGTTCAAGATACCCAATGTCGGAACACCTCTACCGACTATTGCCTTTCTAGGTTAGCTTCGATCGCGGTCGTTAGATAATGACCCGCCATGATGCCGCTAGAGAGGTGGTAATGCGCGTCACTCACTTGGTATAGGGTTTCAAACCCGGTACGCCGTTGGCGATCGCCCAGACACCAATAGCGCTGCACGACTGAAGCGGGGGCTACCCAGCCTTCACCTTCGACCCGGCCTAACTCACTGTGCTGCAAGACGAAGGTGTACTGCCGTTCGCCGCCCGCCAAGCGCCCTTTGTACTGCAACGAAATCTCGTCGTGTTCCTGATTCGGAAATGTGAGTTTCATCACCATGGTGAACCAATTATCTCGGCCCCAGGCAATGAGGATCCCCCCTCGTAATACCATCGGCGGCTTATCCCGCTCTAACCAGTTGCCCTGCAGAGTCCAGCGACCAGGCTCAATTAAAAATGTGTGATCCAAACCGAGTTTCCTGATAAGGCTGATGACTGGCTACGTGCGATCGCGCGAGCAGAACCAAGAATATTATCTGCCCTGATTTCACAAACAAGCCTAGCCAAAATAGTAGCGACTAACTGCGGCAGTAGCCAGTGACTAGTGATCAAAAAGTTATTAAAGTTACGCGAATGACTGAACGGGTTTACGTCTGGTTCACAGTCGGCTAGCCAGCCCGTTTTTCAACGGCTTAACCGCCATCCGGAACAGGTACCGAGGCGACCGACGACTGGACCGGCACGGGCGGCCATAACTCACCAAGCACTACCGCCTGGCCCGCCCCCGTTACGCTTGGCAAGTTGCCCGGAAAGGCTTGTTGCCGCCAGTAAGCCAAAACCGCAAAGGCCAGCGCCTCTTTCAGATCGGCAGCGACCCCCGCCATCGTCGTGGTCTGCATCGTGACCGTGGGCAAGTGCGCCTGCAGTCGACGCACCAAATACCGATTATGGCTCCCTCCACCGCAGAGCAAAACCTCATCGGGGAGTTGGGGCAAAAAGGTTTGATAGCTGTGAGCAATGGAACGGGCCGTGAGTTCGGTCAAACAGGCCAAGACATCGGCAGAGGAGAGCTCGTGAGCCGCCGCATCTTGCCAGCACTGGTGTAAAAAGTCTTGGCCGAAAAGTTCTCGCCCAGTCGATTTGGGCGGCAACTGCGCAAAATAGGGATGCGCCAACCAATGATCCACCAAAGCGGGATGTGGCTGGCCTTGGGCCGCCCAGGCCCCATCGCGATCATAGGTTTGCTGACCGTGGGAAAGTTGGGCCACGGCTAAGTCCATCAGGCTGTTGCCAGGTCCAGTATCCCAGCCGATCACCTGGGGCGGAACTTGGCGAGGGGCAGGCCAGGGGGGGAGCAGGGCGACATTGCCGATGCCACCAATATTTTGAATGCAGCGGGTGCGGGTGGGATGACTCAGCAGTGCTAAGTCGACTGGGGGCACCAGAGGGGCACCCTCGCCCCCAGCGGCGATGTCAGCCTGGCGAAAATTGCTCACTGTGGGGCATTGGGTCAGCGTGGCAATGAGGTCACCGCGTCCCAATTGCAGGCTGTAAGCCAGGTGAGTCGTGGCGGGGCCGCCAACGGTGCGGGGGCGATGAAAGACGGTTTGCCCATGGGAACCGATCAGGTCAACTGGCCCGTACTGGTCGATTAGAGACTGGGCTGCCTGGGCAAATTGGCGGGCGATCGCCTCATCCAGAGTTGCCAGGTCGGCGATCGCTAGCGGGGCTCCCGCGCCCACCGCGAGTACCTGGTCACGCAGCGCGGCAGGATAAGCCAGGGTATCGCCCCCGAGTACATTTACCTGCAAGTCATAGCCAGTGCCAGCAATGGTCGCCACCACGCCATCAATGCCATCCACCGACGTGCCGCTAATCAGTCCCATCACACGCAGGCTAGGCTTTTTCATCGTCTTCCAGGGGTAGGCGCTCGACACCGTGGTTACTGCCGATCACAACCATCACCGCCCCTTTATGCAACTGTGTCACGGGGCTCGGGTTCACTTCGAATTTTTCGTCGTGGCCGGGGCGAGTAATGGCTAGCAACGTGACGCCATATTTGTTGCGCAGGTCTAAGTCAGCGATCGTACGTTGGTCAAAGGCTGTCGGTACTCGCAGTTCAACAATGCTGTTGTCCGGATCTAGTTCAAAGCGATCGAGAATACCAGGGCGGGTGATGGCCCGCGCCAAATTGCACCCCATTTCGTGTTCTGGAAAAACGACTTGGTCAGCCCCAACCCGATGCAACAACTTGCCATGGATTTCGCTGGAAGCCTTGGCCACCACATAGTTCACGCCCAGTTCTTTCACATTCAAGGTGGTGATGACGCTTTCTTCGATGTAATTGCCGATCGCCACAATTACCGTATCAAAGTCAGGAATACCGGCTTCCTCTAGCGCCAGCCGCTGGGTCGAATCGAGCTGTATGGCGTGGGCAGCAATCTCGTCTTTTAGGGCCTGGGTGACGCTTTGCTCATTTTGGTCAATGCCGAGGACTTCATAACCGAGGGAATTGAGCGTCATGCATACGGCCCGCCCAAAGCGCCCGAGACCAATCACGGCAAATTGGCGATTGCGAGTCCTTAAACTGCGAAAAAAGCCTAGCGACGACAGATTCACTGAGAACGCTCCTTGTCTTAAAGAGATGGCAGTCGCCACCGACACCCAGGCCACTTGACCTTCAGCTTAGTCTACCGATGCCTTGACACCGCTGAACAACTTTGAGACATGATCTGAGCAGGCCGCGTGGAAGATGGCAGACATGGCCAAGTCGGTAAAGGCGATCGCTCGCTGCCCCATCGTCCAGCCAGATGACCCACCACTTGGAACAGAATCATTCCGGGCCGCCCCGCACATCTGGCAGATGCCCCATCAACATCGCCTGGGGCAATGGGCTAAGTAGTCCGACAAAATGTTAGCCTGTCTGAATGACTTCTGGGATGGAGAGAGCCGTGGAGATTCAACTAGGTCGAGGAAAAACTGTTCGCCGCGCATACGGTTTTGATGAAATTGCCTTAGTGCCGGGTAATCGTACATTAGATCCCCAATTAGCAGACACCCGTTGGGAAATTGGCGGCATTGAGCGCGAGATTCCCATTATTGCCAGCGCTATGGACGGTGTGGTGGACGTCAATATTGCCGCCCAACTCTCACAGTTGGGTGCCCTCGGCGTGTTGAATCTGGAAGGCATTCAGACTCGTTACGACGATCCCGAACCCATTCTGGATCAAATCGCAGCCGTGGGCAAAGACGAGTTCGTCACGCTCATGCAGAAACTCTATTCCAAGCCGATTCGGCCCGAACTGATTCAGCAGCGCATCGCGTCCATTAAAGCAGCAGGGGGCATTGCGGCAGTGAGTTCGACACCAGCAGGCGCAGCAAAGTTTGGCAAAGCAATCGCTGAGGCCGGGGCAGACCTAATGTTTGTTCAAGCCACTGTGGTTTCGACCGCGCACCTGTCGCCCGAATCGATCACCCCACTGGATCTGGCAGATTTTTGTCAAGAGATGCCGATGCCGGTGATTTTGGGGAACTGCGTTACCTACGATGTCGCCCTCAATCTCATGAAGGCCGGAGCGGCAGGTGTGCTCGTGGGGATTGGGCCGGGGGCTGCCTGTACCTCACGGGGGGTGCTCGGCGTGGGCGTACCCCAGGCCACCGCCGTCTCCGACTGTGCTGCCGCACGCGACGATTTTCAGCGAGAAACGGGCAAATACATTCCCGTCATTGCCGATGGGGGCATTGTGACCGGCGGCGATATTTGCAAATGCATCGCCGTCGGGGCTGATGCCGTGATGATTGGCTCTCCTATCGCCCGTTCGCAAGAGGCCCCGGGACGGGGATATCACTGGGGCATGGCGACCCCGAGCCCAGTATTGCCAAGGGGAACCCGCATTAAGGTGGGCAGCACTGGCACCCTAAAGCAGATTCTCCGAGGCCCGGCCCAACTCGACGACGGCACCCATAATTTATTGGGCGCGCTGCAAACTAGCATGGGCACCCTAGGCGCTAAAAACTTAAAGGAAATGCAGCAGGTGGAAGTGGTAGTTGCACCTTCCTTGTTAACCGAAGGCAAGGTCTATCAAAAGGCTCAGCAATTAGGCATGGGTAAATAGAGCCATTCATCTGCCCCTGCTTCCTGACCATCAAAATCTTGAGCACACCCAGTCATTCTTAGGCTGGCGGTCGGGACGAAAACACACCGTGCCACCTAATGCCATCCCGTCTGCAGCACCCAGAACAGCCGTCTGGCCTGGCAGCACTCCACTGTGGGTAGCGGCTGTCGGCCTAGTTTACAATTCACAACGATTAGCCGATCGCTTGCTGCTCATAGCGTTGCGTGGTGAACTTTAGAGTCCTTTTATCTTTAGCCAAAGAAACATTAATTTTGACAAGGTTGGGAGTGGCGGAATAGTAACTGTCACACTTACAATAAAGGTGTATCGGAGACGAAAGTTTCCGTTCACTCCTCACACCACACTCCGCTCAGACTTTGTCTGGGCGGTTCCTCTTTGTGGGCTCTTACCAGGTGTAACGACCTACAGGTAACCGTAAATGTTGCCGATCTTCATGGAACGATAGCCCCCGTTCATCGATGGCAACCTCACCATTTTGTCGCGACCATTGAGCGCCGCTGGGCCTGCTAGCACGGGACAAACGGCTGCGATCGCTGTGATCTGCGAGTCTTTGTCATGACCGACCCAAAACGGCACCTTCCTAACCACACCCGGCTCGCCGATGGATTTCCGACTTGCCACCCAGAATGACGGTGAAGCGATTGTGTCGCTCTTTACCTCAGTCTTTGCCCAGTCCGAAGAAGACGCGGAAGGGGCTTTGATCGGTCAGTTAGCCCGGAATTTGCTGGAGCAGACCGAGGCGGCTGATTTGTATAGTTTTGTGGCAGTCGAGCATGGGCAAATCTTGGGCGCTATCGTGTTTAGCCGACTAAGGTTGGATGCCCCGATCTCGGCATTCATCTTGTCGCCTGTGGCTGTGCGCAGCGATCGCCAGGGTCAAGGGATTGGTCAGGCGTTGATCAACCACGGCTTGGGTGAACTGAAGCATCAAGGCGAGCGTTTAGTCCTGACCTATGGCGATCCAGCGTTTTACGGCAAAGTCGGCTTTCAGCCGGTTTCGCCAGAGCAAATCATGCCCCCCTACGCCCTGTCTCAACCTGAGGGGTGGCTGGGGCAAGTACTGACGGGCGAGGCGATCGCGTCCTTATCTGGCCGCTGTACCTGCGTGGCAGCCTTGAGCGATCCTCAGTACTGGTAGGGTTAAGCCCATCCTATCCCGGCTGAAGACAGTGGCTAAGTGGATGATGGGAGTTCGGAGGATGAGTCGCTAGCACCAGCCCTGGTGAGGCGTCAGCATTTTGATGGGAGCGGTTTCCTTATCGGCCTGAGAGTTTGACCAACCCAATGCCGCCGAAATAGAGAGAGAGCACTGCGCCACCGAGCAAGCTTTGCGTCACCGGATCCGTCGAGGGGGTCAATACCGCTCCTAAAATCGCCGCGCCGAGCAAAATGTAGCGCCAGCCTTTCAGCATTGCTTGGGAATTGACAATCCCCAGCAGGGCAAGCAAGAACTGCACCACCGGCACTTGAAACGCTAAACCCGTGCTGAACAGCAGCAGCAACACAAACTCGAAATAGCGATCGATCGACCACAACTGTTCCACGACATTTTCACCGTAGCTGATGAAAAAGTTCAGAGCGGCAGGAATGAGGGCGATGTAGGCAAAAAAGATCCCAACGAAGAAAAGAACACTGGAGCCCAGAACAATCGGCCCAATGACGCGCCGCTCGCGCCGGGTGAGCCCCGGCAGCACAAACATGATGATTTGGTACAGGATGAAGGGACTGGCAATCAGCAAGCCAGAGTATCCGGCCACTTTCAAAGAAACGAAAAAGTATTCTCCTGGAGAGAGCTGTAGAAACTTGGCTCCTTTGGCCGGAACTTCCAAGATTTTGACAATTTTTTCCACAAAGGCAAAACAGCCGATCACCCCGACAATCACAGCAATTAGCGAATAAAAAAGCCGCATCCGCAGTTCTTCGAGATGGTCAAAAATTGACATCTCCACATCGCCCGGCACCTCATCCATATAAGCATCTGGATCAAGCTCATCGTTGCGAGGCGATAGCGCTGTAGTCTCGGGAGAAGTGGTCATAGCCAAGATAAAAGTTGATCAGATAGGGTCAAACCCTTATTCATTGTAAGAGTCATCGCGGGTCATGGGGATGAGAAGGTCGACGCATCGGTGTCAGGGGTCAGAGTCAAGTTGCGGACTGCGCCCGGCTGGCCCAAAGGCTGCTCTTCGCTGCCGTTGAAGGAGAACAAAACGCCCCCCGAGTTTCCTGCAGTGATTCTAATCTCGTTTTCTCCTGTCCAGGTTTCTTGGCTGCCCGCAGAGAGGATGCCCTCGTATGCCACCTCACCATCTACTGTCACCCGCATCCAGGCGTCTTGTTCCAGGTTGACGGCAAAGGTCAGGTCCTCTGGTGGGGCCGCTGCCTCTGAAGCCTCGTCAGTGGCCGTCTCCGTTGCCGTATCCCCCCCGTCATCAGGAGCTGCGATCGCATCGGCATCTTCACTAGCTGCTTCAGGGGTCTCAGTTTCAGTTTCGGAGGTGGTGGTGGTGGACTGCGGCGCAGGGCGCGTCGCAAACCAGGCGATTAAACCGATCACGGCCGCCAGGCCGACAAGGCCAAAGAGCCAATTACGGTTGAACGTGGGGCTGGAAGACGTGGTCCGGGTGCCATTACTGGAGGTAGGTTCCACTTTGGATAATACTTTTAAGCCATATTTATCTTGTTGCTTGACCACGCCTTCAACGGTGCTGCTGGTGGCTAAGACGGGATCAGGCAGCACAGCGACGGGCGTCGGCTCAAACTGCTGGGAAACTTCACGGCCATCCAATCCTAAGTAATCGGCATAGCGGCGAATGAAGCCCTGCACAAAAACGGGTTCAGGCAAAGATTCCCAGTCGCCTGCCTCGATCGCTGCGACCAAGGCGGGCCGGATAAAGATTTGGTTGGCAACTTCATCAATGGTGGTGCCTTGCTCCTTTCTCAAGTCACGAAGGTAAGCACCCACGTTGCTAAGTTGCTCCTGCTGCGCTGGATTCACCTTGCACCTTGCCTCTCTCAGGGAAACGGTAATGAATTGCGTCTGCAAAGACACCCATCACCCGCTAATTGTAAAAGGAAATGTTACGTTATTTTGGGTCAGCCTGCTGTAAACGCTCAATCTGGCGGGCGATCGCGGGGTTGTAAAGCCGCAAATAGTTCCAATAGCCCCCAAAGACGGCGCGAATATAGTTCTTGGTTTCGGGGAACGGAATTTTGTCCGCAAAGTCATCGTCATCACTGTAGCCGCCTCGAGCGATCCAGTCGGCAACGTTGCCGGGGCCGGCGTTGTAGCTCGCCACTGCATAGAGGGAATGGTTGTTATATTCCTCATGGGTGTAGTCGAGATACCACGTCCCCAGGTTGATATTGTCGTTGGGGTCATCGAGATTAGCCGCAGTGATGTCAGATTTTGACTGAATCCAGTCAGCCGTGTCAGGCATGACCTGCATTAACCCTGCGGCCCCCACCACAGAGCGAATTTGGGGCTCAAAGCGTGATTCTTGCCGCATCAGGGCGGTGACGAGCAGGGGATTGAGCTGTCGCTCGGCCGACCATTTGGCGATGAGGTCGCTGTAGGGGAAGGGATAGAGCGCTTGCCCATAGGCGGGATGCTGCTGCACCTCAGCATGGGTCGCTTGTTCGTCAGGGGCGTCACGCCAGTCGAGGCTGGAAATCATGAACATCCCGTCGAGATTATCCCCTACCCCCACCCGCAGGACGCCATCGGTAAATTGTTCGGTGACGGAAGGGTCTTGAGCGTTCTCAAACTCGACTTGCCAAAGCGCCCAAGCGTCTTCGTCTTGGCCCAGCAGATATAGTTGTTGCAGCTTGTCAGAACCAGCGGGTAGGAGCTGCCGCTGGGTGGGGAGGGCGATCGCGGGCTGGAGCGATCGCACTGTCCGAAAGTCGCCCACGTCCCAACCCAGAGTGCTGGCGGCGCGCCACGCAAAGTAGGACTCAGGATAGTCGCGAATCACCTGCTCCAACCGCTGAGTCGCGCCGGGCTCATCCCCCGCTTGGAGAGACCATTTCGCTGCCCAAAAACCCAGTTCTGGGGCCAGATCGTCCTCAGCATTTTCCGTCAACAGCTGATCAGCCCATTGGATGGCGGCGGACCAATTGCCAGCGGCTCCAGCGTTACGGGCATACTGCGATCGCAGTGCAGCAGCTTCTTCAGACGCACTGTAATCGGTGAGGATGCGTTCGCGCAGTTGGGTCGCGGTGTCTGGACTGTCGAGTGACACCATAATGTCGGCCTGTTCCGCGAGGGCTTCCGCCGCCCGCTCCGGAAAACGCGCCACCACCTGATCCAGAATTTGGAGCGCCGTTTCTTTATCCACCAGGTAAGACAGTCGAATCAAGCCCAGGGCGGTTTCGGGGGCCTCGGGGAAGGTGGCATCCAGTTCGTAGTAGCCCGCGATCGCAGCCGCCCGCTGCTCCCCAATTTGGGCTCCTCTGGCGGCTCGATACAGAACTTGCGGACTGGCTGGAGCTTGACTGTAGGCATTGCCCGCCGACTTATACGCCTGCCGCTCCCAGTAGGCAAACCCAACCGCTTGCCACTCTTCGGGGGTGAGTTGGTCGCCATACTTTTCCACCAGCAAATTGACGAAGGTCAGCACATCGGGATGATAGATGCCGTGGCGCGTCATGATCAGCAGTAGCGCTTTTTCATCTTGCGGTTGCGCCGCTTCCACCAGGCGCTTGTGGGCGATCTCCACACTGCGGGGATGGGCGGGAAATTTTTGCAACAGCTGATCCCACTGCTGCGGTTCCTGCTGACCCAGCTGATACAGCGCTTCTCCCGAGGCGGGATGCTCCCCATGCTCTTGCAGCACATTCTGCCAAGTCTCCGTAGCGATCGCCATATCGCCGCTGGCTTTTTGAGCCTTGCCGAGCTGAATGCGACTGTGGACGGCGAGTTCGGGAAAATCTTCGGGCAGGGTTGTCAACAGGGGGATGGCCGCGCCGCCGCGCCCTTGGTTCAGCAAGTCTTGGGCCAGCAAATAGCGGGCTCGCACCTGCTCATCGGAAACGGGTTGCGCCGCGATCGCCTGCAACGAATCGGCCCGTGTTTCGGGCGATTGTAGCGCCAGCGACCACACCAGCGAATCGGCGGCAGCCCCCATCGTGGTGGCCGATTCAATATCCGCCGCCGGGTCAGATGCGCCCAGGGGATTCGGCACCCAGTCAGCCGCCGTCAACAGCGCCAACGTTGCGCCTAGCCCCAAAGCCGTTGCCCCTGAAAGTCCAATCCAGGGCATCCAGTTTCCTAACCGCCGCCGCATCGCTGCCTCCCCTTATTGATAATTGTGTGGTGTCGGTGCGCTGCCTCTAGCAGTTCTAACAAATCCCCCGCCAAATGCGTTGTTCGTGGTCGGGTTATGGGTGTGGATACCATCACCCTGCTTGAATTTTAAGTGGGGCGACGGGGCCGTCTGGCGCACCCAACTCTTGAACCCTGAGAAAAAATCAGTGGCCCCCTCGTCAGAAAATTGCAGAACCTTCCAAGCTGTAGTCAAATGTAAAGGGTATTTTCTTAACAACAGCGATCGGCCTCCCTATGGATCTCCATTTATCAACTCAGCCCGTACTTGACTGGACTGGCGACTGCCTGGCGATTGGTGTCACCGAGGCAGACTTGCCATTGTCTGGTGACCTGGCAGATGTGGACAACAAGCTCTCGGGCTTAGTGCAAGAGTTGATTGACGAATCCGAGTTCAAGGCCGCTGCCGATAGCAGTGCGGTGATTCGGGTGGGCTCCAGCGGTCCGGTACGAAAGTTGGCCCTGATTGGCCTGGGTAAGCCGGAAGCGATCACGCTAGAAACGCTCCGACGAGCCGGGGCGATCGCCGCTCGTATCGGCAAAAAAGAGAAGTGCAAAGCCTTAGGCGTAAGCCTACCGACGTGGAACGAAGATCCGGCCTTCTCAGCTCAGGGCATTTGCGAAGGCGCACTCTTAGCCCTCCATGAAGACAATCGCTTTAAGTCAGAAAGTGATGACAAAAGCTTTGCCATTGAGCGCATCGAGCTGATTGGTTACCCGAACGAAGCGCCCGCGATCGCCCGCGCCCAGCAAGTTGCCGACGGCGTGATTTTAGCGCGGGAACTCGTCTCGGCTCCGCCCAACGTAGCAACTCCCGCGATGTTGGCCGAAACGGCGGAAGCGATCGCCCGCGACCACGGCATCGAAGTCGAAATTCTTGAAAAAGCGGCTTGTGAGGCACTCGGGATGGGAGCCTTCCTCGGCGTCTCCCAAGCATCTGACCTCCCACCTAAATTTATTCACCTAACCTACAAACCAGCCGGGACCCCCCGCCGCAAGCTCGCCATTATCGGCAAGGGGCTCACCTTTGACTCTGGGGGGCTCAACATCAAAGCTGGCGCGGGCAGCATGATCGAGATGATGAAATTTGACATGGGCGGCGCGGCGGCCACATTGGGAGCAGCGAAAGCGATCGCGCAAATCAAGCCGGATGTCGAAGTTCACTTCATCAGCGCTGCTGCTGAAAACATGATCAGCGGCAATGCGCTCCACCCTGGCGACATTATTACTGCTTCCAACGGCAAAACCATTGAGGTGAATAACACCGACGCCGAAGGCCGCCTGACCCTAGCCGATGCCCTCGTTTTTGCAGAAAAACTGGGCCTTGACGCCATGATCGACTTAGCCACCTTGACAGGAGCCTGCATCGTGGCGCTCGGCGATTCCATTGCGGGCTTGTGGAGTCCCGACGATACTTTGGCCAGCGAAATTGAAGCGGCCTCCATCACCGCTGGCGAAAAGCTATGGCGGATGCCTTTGGAGGAAAAATACTTCGAAGGCATGAAGTCCCTGGCCGCAGACATGAAAAATACCGGCCCCCGTTTCGGTGGTTCCATCACCGCTGCCCTCTTCCTGAAGCAGTTTGTGCAAGAAACCGCTTGGGCGCACTTAGATATCGCTGGCCCCGTGTGGAATGAGCGTGAAAACGCCTACAACAGTCCGGGTGCCACGGGTTATGGCGTACGGACTCTCGTGAACTGGGTCTTGTCGTAAGCCTAATACTGTTGTCTATCAACGCTGGGAGCGGTTTCGCTTCTGGTGTCCCGGAGGCACTTGAGGCAGCGGGGCGATCGCCAATTCGGCTGCTTCGCCGGGCTCCGTCGCACAAGGAATCGGGTTGTCCCCTTGGCCGCATTCCTGCCAACCGCGACTTTGATTCGGTGGGCCGCCGGTGCCGATCAACTTACTGCTGCCTTCGTTGCCGTCACTGGATTTGATCCGCACCGCAAACATCTGCTCGGAAAAATCAATAATGCTGAGACCTTGACCCAAAATCTCAAAGCTGGTTTGTTCGATGTCGTCGTTACCATTGCGGCCAATTTTCAGGCCCAGGTCGAACAAGGTATTAGTATTACCGCCACCGTTGAAGTTGACGCCGCCGCCTAGATCATCGACAGCATTAGCTTGCTGCACCGCTTTGGTGATGTCTGCACCGGTGATGGCTAGGCTACCGGCGATCGCATCGTCAGCGAGATTCAACCAAATCCCACTGATATCGCCAGCAACATTGGTTCCCGAAGTGTTGATCGAGGCTGAGATTCGGACACCGCCCGTAATATCCTCTACCAAGAAATCAACTTTGGTATCGTCTCCCGTAAACTCATTCACGGAAAATGTAAAAGAAGCGGCACTGGCAGGATTAGCCCACGTTGCGCCCCAACCAACCCCCGCAATAGCAAGCGCCATGGGGAGTACAAATACTTTTGGAGTCAAGACTTGCTGCCAGTTGAAAGACATAATGGAACGAGTATTGCGAAACGACTTTTCCAGAGATAGCTCGAAGCGATGCCCGGTACTCAGTAAAGTCACTGAGCCCCAAACGGTCATGCCAGCACGCCTTCCAAGTTTTCTTGTACGTGCTTGTACGACAATACTCCAGGCAATCGAGCAGAAGTGATATAAATCACCAATCTTTATCGGGAATTTACGTAAGCGCAATACTGCTTTCAATCCATATACCGCGTCGCCCTAAGCTTGGAAGTTTTATCAGATAGAGCTTCCAGGGTCTTGATGATTGCATAGAGACGAGCAGCCATGCAAATCAGAGAAAAGCGAAAAACCGCGTAAATATTGATACTTGATTAGGACGATCAAGCTCTCAAAGACCGGAGGAAGCCGCGTTACAAGCAGTTGAATTGTCTGAATTGTCGTAGACTTTGGCACATTCTCCAGGCCGACTCAGCCAGCGTAGATGCTGCGGCACGCGGCATTCTCCCAACTTTGCAACCAAGAGTCAGAAACACCTGCGACCAGACAATCAGTCGCTGAGGTGCTTACGATCGCGGGAAATCAGCAGCGACCCGATGGGCGCAAGCAAAGCCGGAAAAGGCCACCGCGTTGAGGCCCTGCCCCGGAAAGGTGCTGTCACCCACACAGTACAAGCCGGGAATGGCGGTGCGGTTAAAGGGCATGCCCAAGAGTCCTCGTAATGGGTGGGCGGGCATGGGGCCGTAGGTGCCGTCACGACGCCCCAAAAAGCGGCGATGGGTGCGCGGCGTGCCAATGGAGCAATGGTCGATCGCCCCCGACAGACCGGGAAATACTCGCTCTAGGCGCTGAATGAGCGGTTGGGCCAGGGCTTGTTTGTGCTGCTCGTAGTCGCTGGGCGATCGCCCCTGCCAGTCACTCATCCAACTGGGAGTAAAGGTATGCAGAATGTGGCGACCCGGTGGGGCCAAACTGGGATCGAGCAGGGTCGGAATCGAGAGAAATAGCGTACCGTTGGGCGCTTCCAACTCGGCCCAGTCATCCAGCAGGATTTGGTGGCAGTCGGACTCCGGAGGAATCACCGCCGCATCAACCCCCAGGTGAACACTGAGAAAGCTGGGCGCTGCCGTGTAAGCCTGCTGCCAGCGCTGCTCCCGCTTTGGCAGGGGCGGCTCTAATAAAGTTTCAAAGGTGTCCCAGCGGGTAGCATTCGAGACGATGCGGTCAGCGGTGTAACGTTCGCCCGTGGCGAGTTCCACACCGATCGCCCGTCCTTGCTGCATCACAATTCGCTTGACCCGCGACTGATATTGGAGATGTCCCCCAGCCGCCTCCAGTCCCGTGACTAGCGCCTCCGCGATGCGACCGACACCGCCTTGGGGATAGTTGACGCCGCCGTAGTGGCGATCGCTGAACACCATCCCCGCGTTAATCAGCGGCGTTTTTGCCGCAGGCACCACCGACCAGCAGTAGCACTCCATATCAATGAAGCGGAGCAGTTCGGGATCGTGCAAATAGCGGCGAGCTAAGCCCCCCACATTAGCGGGTAGCCGTCGGGCCAAGCCGAGACAGGCGAGGGGATTTTGGGCAAACACGCGAGCCACATAACGCGGTTCTTCCAGGGAAAGCAGCTCGATCGAGTTCAAGCAGTTGAACACTTGCCAGCAGGTATCGTAAAAGCGGCGAATGCCCTGACGTTCGTGGGGAAAGCGATCGCCCAATTCTGCCAAAAATGCTTCGTAATCGCGATGCACCCGTACCGACAAGCCATTGGGCAAGCGGTAATGCACCTGCACCGGATCGGGAATGGTTGCCAGCTGCTGCCCCACAGCGGCGAGGGCACGGGTCAGCAAGTTCGTCGTGCCCTGCTGCCCAAAGCCAAAAATCATCGACGCGCCGACATCAAACCGATAGCCATCGCGCTCGAAATAGCCCGCACTGCCCCCTGGAATGAGATAATGCTCTAGCACGAGGGGATGCAGTCCTTTGGCCGCGAGCTGGGTAGCCGTCACCAGGCCACCAATGCCAGAGCCCACCACAATCACGTCAAAGTGACTATCGGTAGGCCAGCGGTGGGGAGTCGTTTTGGGGTTAGCGGTGGGCATCCGGCGATCGCATTCACAACAGTCATCTCACCTCATAGAATCTCGCATTCTGCCCATCGTTGTCATCGCATTCCCGCAGCGACAGAGTATGATGAAGCCGATCATTTTGCCCCGACAAATTTATGGCCCCTCAACTCCGCGTCTTTGTGCCCCCACATCCCCTGGTGAAACATTGGCTAGGGGTCGCTCGCGATGTCAACACGCCGTCGGCCCTGTTTCGCACCGCGATGACCGAGTTAGGTCGCTGGCTCACCTACGAGGCCGCCCGCGAATGGCTGCCGACTTTTGACACGCAAGTGGAAACCCCCCTGGCCCCCTGTCCGGCCACCTTTGTGAATCCGGAAGTGCCGATGATGATTATCCCGATCTTGCGGGCGGGGCTAGCGCTGATGGAGGGGGCGCAGTCGGTATTGCCGCTGGCCTCGGTTTACCACGTGGGCTATGTCCGCAATGAAGAAACCCTGGAAGCGAGCTGCTATCTCAACAAATTGCCCGCGAGTCTAGCCCCCGAGACGCGGGTACTCATTAGCGAACCGATGCTCGCCACCGGGGGCACCATGATGACCGCCATGGCCGATTTGGTGGAACGCGGCATCCAGCCGGAGAACGTCAGAATCGTCGCGATCGTGGCGGCTCCCGTCGCGCTGAAAAAGCTGGCAGAGGCGTATCCAGCGCTCACGATCTACACCGCGATGATTGACGAAGGGCTAAACGAAAATGGCTACATTGTGCCGGGTTTAGGGGATGCGGGCGATCGCACCTTTGGCACCTAGCAATTGGGTGAGTCTACAACATTCTGGTGGCGGATCGTGGATGGGTATGAGGGTGGATGTGGGGACGATTTCTTGTCCAGTCCAGGCGTTGGGACATTGATTCTGACCCGGTACTCTGACTCTCTAGCCCCAGAGACACCGTTAAAATTTCACGTTGCCAAACGCAGGCTTGGGGGCGGTCTGCAAGCCCTATGACGGCAGATGATCCAAAGCGATTAACGCAAACGTCCAGAAATCGGCAACAATACCCATACGGGGATCATTTTCAGCCCCGTCAGTTCTGACGAATTCTGTAATTTCCCATGAGTCAGCAAGACAACTTTGGCAGCGGATTTTTGTTCGGCACGCTCTTTGGGGGCGTTGTCGGCGGCATTGTGGGGGCCGTGGTGGCCTCGCGGGTGTTGCGAGAACCCGCCGAAGAGGATGCCTTTAGTCTGGCGGATGACCAAGAGGGAGAAACCGGGGCGTTTAGTCCTTCGGAAGAAGAAATGGAATTTGCCCGGCGGGGGCTAGAAGACAAAATTGCCCAGCTCAATTCTGCTATTGATGATGTGCGGCATCGGCTGGGAACGCCCAACGGCCAAGCGCAGTCCCACGAAGATGTGAATTAGCTCTCTCTCAAGGGACGCACCCCCATCTCAGGGGACGCACCCCTTAGAGGGGTGCGTCCCCTGAGATCAAGCGGCAGATCGGGGACGGTAGGCGCTACCGATCCAGTCAAAGTCGATTTCGTTGAGGTAATCGACGACCCAGTTGGCCCGCCGCTGAATCATGCGATAAGGGTGACAGTGGGCGACACCGACGACGGGAATGCCCGCTTGTTTAGCCGCGGCAATGCCGGGATACCAGGCTTCGATCGCCAAACAATTGTGGGGCGTCAGCGCGAGGTCAGGAAACTGTTCGTTGAGCCGGGCGATCGCCATTTCATAGCCACGGGGGGCGGGTTTTTCTTCCGCGATGGTCATATCCTCTGCCGTCACCTGCACCGCAAAGTTGTCGGCGAGCTGGGCGTGATCCAAGACCCAATCCACCTCTTGGCGCGCTGTGCTGGTGACGATCGCGACGGGAAACGAGGCCACTTTGGCCTGGTACAGCAAGTCGGTTAAACCAGGATAAATCGGCAGTCGGGGAATGTCGGCCAGCTGTTGCAAATACTGGTCGGTAAGTTTCGCCAGCAGCTGCGCCAAAAATTCGGGCGTGGTGACCCGCCCCCGCCGCGACAGTAGGCGATCGAGGCAGGCGCGATCGCTGCGTTCGGCACACATTTCAACATATTCTTCGGGGTTGGGGCGCAAATTTTCTGAGAGCAAAATGTCATCAATCAGGCGACCTTTGAGGCCGGTATCTTTGATGACGATGCCGTTAAAGTCTAGTAATAAAGCTTTGAGCACCATAGAGTTGAAGAAACTGGCATCTTGGCAATTGTCCATGCAGTCTAGCCCATTGTGCTGAGCCATCACAGCTCTCCGCAACTTAAACCAGGATTGCTGACTGTAAGGCAATCTAGCGTTTCCTTAAACCTATGTGTTTATTGATAGCGCGTTGGCAATAACGCCTGATCCCCACGTTACGCTAAAAAAATATTAGTTAAGCCCCCACCCACCCTCAAAGGGCTCGGTCCACGGAGTTACGCCAAGGAGTTCTGATGCTTTCCCAAGCCATGAGCGATCGCCTCAACAAACAAATCAACCTAGAGATGTATTCTTCGCATCTCTATTTGCAGATGGCCTCTTGGTGCGCGTATCAGTCACTCGATGGCTGCGAGGAATTTTTGCGGCTCCATGCCCAAGAAGAAGCCGAGCACATGCACCGTCTGTTGGGTTACATGCACGAGACGGGAGCCTTTGTGGTGCTGGGCGGCATGGATGCCCCACCCACCCAATATGAATCCGTGCAAACGCTCTTCGAGAAAATCTACGAGCACGAAGTTCACATCACCCGCAGCATCAACGAACTGGTCCACTTTGCCAACAAGGAACCTGACTATTCCACCCTGCAATTTTTGCAATGGTATGTGGCGGAGCAGCACCAGGAAGAGTTTTTGATGAAGAGCATTTTGGACAAAATCAAACTCATCGGTACCGAAGGTCAGGGCCTTTTCCTCATCGATCAGGAAATTGGCAAGCTCGCCACTTCCCCCGCCAAGGAAGCCACTGCTTTGACGGGCAGCGGCGGGAATCCGGCTTAGGCCATCGCCAGCCTGTCGATCTGGCGAGCCCATGTGGTTGAATCGACAGGCAGAGTGATGGGAAGAAAGCAATGCCAATTTCACCCCGGTTTTGGCAACTGAGTGGACTGACGGCGGTGTGGAGTGCCGTGGGGCTACCAGCGATGGCGCTGTGTCCGGCGGAGTTGCCCGTGGCATTGGAGACCGTGGCCGCACAGCCCGGTCTCACGGGAGCCCGGTTAGGCGTACAGGTCGAAACCCTGGCGGGAGAGACCGTGGCGAGTCGCGAGGGCGATCGCTTCTTTGTCCCCGCTTCGACGCTGAAACTGCTGACCACGGCGGCGGTGCTGACGGCCCTGGGGCCAGAGCACACGCTGCAAACCTCGGTGCTGGGCACGACGAGCACGGGCGATCGCACCACGCTGCAAGTCATCGGGGGCGGCGATCCCAGCTTTGACCAAGCTAGTTTAACGGCATTAGCCACGCAGCTTGCCCGGCAACCGATACCGTCGGTCGAGGTGTTATATGGCGACGATACCGCCTTTCCGGGGGCGGCGGTGAACCCGAATTGGGAATGGGAAGACGTGCAGGCGGGCTATGGCGCGCCAGTGAATGCGCTGATTTTGGATGAAAACGAGATTGTGCTTAATTTGGTGCCCCAAGGCTTGGGCGAACCGTTGCAAGTCGTGTGGGCTGAGCCGCGCCAGGGATTAGGTTGGCAAATCGAGAATTACAGCACCACGGTCGCGGCGGGCGCACCAGAATACGTCAGCGTGGGGCGCGACTTGGGGCAACCCGTGTTGCGCGTGTGGGGCCAATTGATTGCAGGCTCCCCAGCGGAAACCACCTCGATCGCGGAACCCAACCCCAGTCAAGCGTTTTTGGACGCCTTGCAAACGGCACTCGCCGCACAGGACATCCGAGTCCGGCAGACGCGGTTATCTGGGGTACAGGCTGGCGATCGCTGGACACCCCTCGCCAGCATCACATCGCCGCCGCTGGCGGAACTGTTGATTCCCACCAATCAAAACAGCAACAATTTGTACGCGGAAGCCTTACTGAAAATCCTGGGACAACAGCAGCCCAACGCGACCGATGCAACGGACGCTGGGGTCGCGATCGCCCGCCAAGTCCTCACGGATCTGGGGATGGATGTGGCCGAACTGGTGATGGTGGATGGCTCGGGACTCGCCCGCAAAAATTTGGTCACGCCCCGGGCCATGGTCGATGCGCTGCAAGGGATGGCGCGATCGCCCCATTTCCCCACCTACCGCGACTCCCTCGCCGTCACGGGCGTCAGCGGCACCCTGCGCAATCGCCTCAAAGATACCCCCGCTGCAGGTCGTGTCTATGGCAAGTCAGGAGCTATCAGCCGCAACTTTGCCCTCGCAGGCTACCTGGAACCACCCAACTACGAGCCCCTCGCCTTCAGCATCTTCATCAACAACATCAACGCTCGCGGCAGCACCGCCCGCGCCATCATCGACGACATCGTCCTGCAACTCACTGGTCTGAAGGCATGCGAATAAGACTTTATTCAGCGTATTCTTTTCCTAAGAAAAAGCTTAAAGTTACTCACTTATGTTGATGATGCAGGATAGAGTAACTGAACAAGTATTAGCTCAAATCTTTGTAACTGATGACAGGGCAAGAATCAGAGAGTAAAGCAGAAATCAGCAAAGAAAGTCCAAACAGAGCCGATAACAAGCAAGGCAGTTTTGGGGGGCTTCCAATACCACTATTGGACTCGCTTACGAAAGGATGGACTGCGTCTTCGGTGGCTGTTATAAGCTTGCTTAGCGCTATCGGGGGTGCATTAGTTACAGGCTTTTTTGAAGTAAGGGGGCAGGATCTTCAATCAAAGGCTCAATTTCAGCTTGGAAGACAGAAATTTGAATTTAGTCTCATCAGAAGTGCTTTAGAGGAAGAAAACCCTGAAGAAGACGCTCAAAGCCCTGAAGAAGAGAGTCCAGAACCTGAAGAAGACGGTCAAAACCAAGATGAGCTTGGAAACACCTCTAGAAGCATAAATGCTATCAACACCATTGAAGTAAACGGCTCAGAAAACTCTAGTGGAAGCGCTTTGGATTCAGATGAAGAACATAATCAAAAGGCAGCCGACACTCTTCTATTTTACTGCACTATTGGAATTATCCAAAGCCTTGATTGCGAAGCAATTAGGCTTTGGATAAAAGATAAGCAAAATTTGCCTACATTTCCGCGTGAGCCAGAAAATACAGGAAACCTTCCTCCAGTAGGAAATTCCAATAATTCATTCCCATATCCCTTTGGCTCTATATGTTATTTTGTTTTAACACCTGTCAAGGTTTACGGTTCACCATCGTTTGATGCACCATTAGATGTCAGCTTTACTGAAGCTGATTTTGCTTATGCTTCTTACCCATTCGAGCGAGTTGTCGTAAACAATGGGCAAAACGCATTCGTACTAATAGACTTTTACGGGGGGAACCAAGGATGGGTACCTTTCTTCTCAGAAGATTTGAGCACTAAGATTCTCGAGCAGTACCCACCAGATGATTGTCTCTTATAAATAACGACTGTAATTTGAGTCAAATCTAAGGAAACCTTAAAGTAGTCAAAAACATCATCTACTTTGCGAACTGGTCAATCGCGCTAAATATCCGCTCCACATCTTCCTCGGTAGTGTAGGGATTCAGCAGCACTACTTTGAGCCAGTTGTGGCCGCGATAGCGGGGCAGCGACAAAAAGGCGTGGGCCTCGCGCAGCAAATATTGCTGGAGATCCCGGTTCCACCCATCCCACTGATCAGCGGGGAGCCAGTCGGGGCAGCCGCGAAAGCACACCAGATTCATTTCCGGCTGACTCGCCAACTCTAAAAAGGGGCGAGCTTGGATGGCAGCGACGAAGGCTCGCGTCAGGGTATCGCTGGCGGCGATCAGGTCGCGATAGCCTTGCCGCCCCAGATGTTGCAGCGATAGCCACAGCTTCAGCACATCGGCGTGGCGGGTACCCTGGACGGAGATTTCCCCCAGGTTCGTCCAGTCGTCCTCCGTATTCATGTACGGGGCCGCCACCTGAAAGTGGCGCTGCAAATGCCCCATGTCGCGAAACAGTACCGAGGCGCAAGTCTTGGTCACATACAGCCACTTTTGCGGATTGAAGGTAACGGAATCGGCCTGCTCGATACCGCGCAGGCGATCGCGGTGCACCTCCGAAAACATCAGCGCTCCCCCATAGGCCGCGTCCACATGGAACCAGAGGTCGTGCTGGCGGGCGATCGCCCCCAGCTCCACCAGCGGATCGATGTTGCCCGTGACGGTAGTGCCCGCCGTTGCGACCAGGGCAAAGGGCTGCTGACCTTGGGCTTCGGCGTGGGCGATCGCATCCTTCAGCGCCGCAATCGCCATTTGCGAATTGCGATTGGTGGGAATGGCGATCGCCCCCTCGGTGCCTAATCCCAACAGCATCGCCGCTTTTTTTACCGACGTATGAGCCGCTTCCGAAACAAACAAAACTGGTGGTTTTGTCGCGCCTGCTAACCCCGCTTGGGCGCAGCCTAATTTGCCATTGCGCGCCACCGCTAGCGCCTGGAGATTAGCGAGACTGCCGCCACTCACTAATAAACCACCTGCGCGATCGCCCAACCCAAACAGCCGCGCGATTTCCTGCATCAACAGCGGTTCCAGCCGCGAAAAGAACGGCGACATTTCGACACTGAGCATGTTGTTGTTCAACGCCGCGACGACGAGATCACCCAAAATCGAGGCCGTCGTCGGTAGCGGATCCATGTGCCCCAGGTAGCCAGGATGGGCCGGATTCATCGCCGTTTTCAGCGCCTGGTCAATGGTCTCCAGCAGCGTCGCCGTGTCAGCCGGGAGTTCCGGCAGGGCGATCGCGGGCAGTTCATCTACCGGGGGCAGCGGCGACTGCTGAGCGGCGGTGGTCAGGTGCACCAGGATGCGATCGCCGGCGGCCTGGAAGAGGGCAGCGATCTCGTTACGGTTGTGGCCGAGCGGGTGAATAAAGGCGGTGGGAGGCAGGGACATGGCGGGGCAGAGTGTGAGGGTAGCTGGGTGTGAGGGTGGCTGGGTTTTGCTAATCGTGCGGTGGCAAGGTGATAGGCTCTTAAGCAGTTTTATTGCCCGTCGCAAGGTGATCGCATATGGGAACCCAATCTACGACTAAGACGATCTTTTTGCTCACGTCGATGGTGGGCTGGCTCATTTTCGGAGCCGCGCTGATGTATTTGTTTCCCGCGATCGCGGATCGGTTGGTCAATAACGAACTGACCCATACCTGGATGGCGACCTTATCACGGGGCAGCTATCAGCCGACGCTGGGTCTGGTGGTGGGCAGTGTAGCCGGTGCCTTTTCGACGCTGCTGACGGTGGTGTGGTACCAGCAATTTGAAGAACGGGCTTAACCCGCAGCTATCCCCCCGTGGCAGCCCGCCAGATCGGCGAAGTTTTTGTGGGAAAAAAGTGCATGATTAACCGTCGCGATCGCGGAATTCTCGCTATCATGCGGGCGATTAACGACGTGCGATCGTGGATTCGCCAGTGTGAAAATTGCCGCTGCAAAAAGCGGTGATATTTTGTCGGTTAGTTTTTTTGAACTATCTATACATATAGAGTTTTTATCAATCTTCTAGGGGAAATTGCGCTATATTTAGCCTACTGAAATCGAGCCGCCCCTAGTATGGTTTCACAGCTTCGCACCCCGCTGACGCATCCTGTGCCTGACCGACCCGCCCGCATCATCGAGCATCCCTGGTTACATGCGGTCGCTGGCACCGTCCAAGTTTTTACCTCCCCCCATCGCACTTTTTTTACCAACGTCATGGTGCAGGCGATGCGCGTCGCGGGGCAGGGGCATTCGGTTCTCATTAGCCAATTTCTCAAGGGCGGCATTCGGCAGGGGGTCGAGCAGCCCATGCTGTTTGGTCAAGGGTTGGAATGGCTACGGCCCGATATTCAGCGATCGCTGCAAAAGGGGGATGCCACGGCGGACGAGCAGGCCGCGATCGCTCAGCTGTGGCAGCACACCGAAACCGCTGCCATGCAGGGGCGCTATGCCCTGGTGGTGTTAGACGAATTGAGTCTCGCCATGCAGCTCAATCTGATTTCTGAGGACGCCGTCCTGAACTTTTTGCAACAGCGCCCGTCGCAAGTGGATGTGATTTTGACTGGGCCAGAGATGCCGGAATCGGTGTTGGCGATCGCTGACCAAGTGACCGAATTCCGCCGCCATTTCATTCCCTAACCGGGGATTACCGGGCCGCTCTCATGACAGACTCTCTGCTTTAATCTGCAAGATATTTGAGGATCAAAAACATGATTAAAAACGACGCTTGGATTTCTCAAATGGCCGATGAGGGGCTGATCCAGCCGTTTGAGCCGCGCTTGATTCGTCAGGTTGATCTGGGCGAGCTAAACGCGACCCGCCCGGTCATCAGTTACGGTTTGTCTTCCTATGGTTACGACATTCGGCTGTCGCCGTCGGAATTTCGGATTTTCCGTCACATTCCCGGCACGGTCGTAGATCCCAAAAATTTCAGCCCGGACAACCTGGAGCCCACTGCCCTGAGAACCGACACCAGCGGCAGCTACTTTATCTTGCCCGCCCATTCCTACGGCTTAGGCGTCGCCCTGGAATGCATTCAAGTACCAGACAATATCAGCGTCATTTGTATTGGCAAGTCCACCTACGCCCGCTGCGGCATCATCGCCAACCTGACCCCGGCAGAGGCGGGCTGGCGCGGGCACTTGACCTTGGAATTTTCCAACTCTTCCAGCGCCGACTGCCGCATGTACGCCAACGAAGGCGTGGTGCAGCTCTTGTTCTTTGAAGGCGAGCAGTGCGAAGTCAGCTACGAGACCCGGCGCGGCAAGTACCAAGACCAGCCGGAGCAGGTGACCCTGGCCCGTGTGTAAGTTGTGATCCAGCAGCCTCCTCGTAGTCCTCTCCGTTGTCGCCGCCCCGTGGGAAATCCCACAAGAATGCTGCATGGCTGCTCGGGCGATAGAACCTCACCTCACCTCTCCTTGGCAAGGAGAGGAACCGGAAATTCTGCCAGATTCGGGTCAAGTTTTTCACCAGCTTGTGAATACACCTCTCCTTGGCAAGGAGGTATGTGTTTAGCGGGGCTTTAGATCCCCCGCTGTCGCTGTCCCCTTGGCAAAGGGGCTATGAACATCTCGGGTCAAAGTCCCCCTTGTTAAGGGGGATTGAGGGGGATCGGCAATAGCTTGACGCTAAACAGGTACGCAAGGAGAGGTGCCGCAGGCGGTGAGGTTAATGACGCGCTAATACCCAGCAGGAATATCCCGTCATTAATCCGGCGTCAGCACGATGCGATAGCGGGGTTTCCCATCCCGCAGACGATCCATGGCCTCGTTGATTTGGCCGAAGGAGAACGTCTCGATGATGGGCTCGATGCTGTGGCGTTGCGTAAAGTCCAGCATGGTTGCAGTGGTGGCGGGGCTGCCCAGCGGAGTTCCAGAGATTGCTTTTTGTCCCCCAATAAGCGCGAACGCATGGGTGCTGATGGGCGAGGGCGGGACGCCGACGAAGTGGAGGCGGCCTTTGGGGCGCAGGGCGTCGAGGTAGACGCTCCAGTCGAGGTCGGCGCTGACGGTGGAAATGATGGCGTCGAGGGAACCGGCGATCGCCCCCAGGGCATCGGCATCTCGTGAGTTCACAACATGGTGCGCCCCCATGGACTTGGCTTCCTCAGTTTTGTCAGGACTGGACGAAAACGCCGTCACCTCGCAGCCCCAGGCCCGCAAAAATTGCAGCGCCATGTGCCCCAGTCCCCCGATACCAAGTACGCCGACGCGATCGGTCGGCATGATGCCCGCCTGAATAATCGGGTTAAAGACGGTGATGCCGCCGCAAAATAACGGTCCCGCTTTGGTCGCGTCAATGCCATCTGGGAGCGGAATGGCCCACACTTCATGGGCGCGCACTTTGTCAGCAAAGCCCCCGTATCGTCCCACAATGGTCTGCTCGGCATTGGGACAAAGATTGTGATTGCCCGACAAGCACCACTCACACATCATGCAGGAGCTGGCAAACCAGCCCAAGCCGACTTGCTGACCCACGCTAAGCGATTTGACGGCAGTGCCGATCGCGGCCACTCGCCCAATCACTTCGTGCCCCGGCACCAGCGGGTACTGTGACATGCCCCATTCGTTGTCCAACATGCTGAGGTCGCTGTGGCAGACGCCGCAAAATTCAACGTCAATTTCGACATCGGTATCTCTCAGAGGGCCAGGATCGTACTCCATCGCCGTGAGTTTGCCGCCGGGTTCGTGGGCTGCGTAGGCCTTAATCATAGAGCTGGTGTCGGTAGTAGAACTGCCGTCATCTTAAACAAGATTGTTCGCTGGGGGGCGGTACATAGCGCACATTCCGCTGCTCATCGGGGCTGATGGCCGTATCGCGAACCGGCCGTCAGGTGATGGCGATCGCGCTCAAAAGTTGAGATATTGCTCCACGCCATCGAGCATCATCTGCACCGAAAGAATAATCAGCAGCATCCCCATCAGGCGCTCGACGGCAAGAGCACCCCGTGGCCCCAAGCGCTGAAAAATCCACGGTGACGCCCACAAAATGACGCCGACAATGCCCATGGCAAAAGTCAGCGCTCCGAGCCAGTTGCCCAGCAGTTGCGGATCGGATTTGGCCATGACGAGTAGGGCCGCGATCGCACTGGGTCCCGCAATCAGCGGCATGGCGATGGGGACAATGAAAGGCTCTGAGTCCAGGCTCGACGGCATGGCGGAGCGACTGGGAAACACCATACCCAGCGCAATGATAAATAGGATAATGCCGCCGGAAATTCTCAGGGTATGCGACTCGACGCCGAAAAACGACAGCAGCGGATTGCCGCCAAACAGGAACAACATCATAATACCGTAGGCAATCAACGCCTCGCGCAGAATGATGCGCTGCCGCTTTTTCGGTGGGACATCGGACAACAACGTGTTGATGGTCACCAAGTTGCCAAACGGATCCAAGATGAGGAGCAACACAATGGCGGCAGAAATAATGGACATGGGGTTCCCGACAGCAAGACCTTCCCATTATCAGTACCGGGTTCAGGATTGCGATCGCTGGGGCATAAACCTCAACAATCACCGTCAGTGAATTCGCCAGCCACCTTAAGCTGGGGGGCAGTGAACTAGGTCGGCTCTGGGTGGTAAAAGTATTGCCTTAGGCGAATCGCACCACGCACTTGTGCTAACAGCTGCTTGGGTCAAGGTTCAGATGGCATGTCGGAAAATCACCCGCAACGATGATAAATAAACCCTAAGCAATTTAAAACCGGTAATGAAGGGCTGATTATACTGAACCCGTCTACCTAACCACCCATATCGGGATATTAGGCTGACGCATTGCCACCTAAACGCCCAGATCAGGTGATTAGGCTGCAAGATTTCCACCTAATCACCTATACAGGGGAGTTATGCAGCATGTGTCGGTCCAATAATATAGTTAGCTGGCTTCGTTTCTGGGTTAGGGCGGTACAGTGAGGTTATCGGTCAGGAGTGAATGTTAAACTTGACCCAAAAACACTAGTACCGCTCGGCGTAAATTTACTACCCATTAGCCCTCACCCTAAATCCCTCTCCCAAGCTTGAGAGAGGGACTTCAAACCGCTAGCCCCCCTCTCCCAGCTTTGGGCTACTAAGTACACACAAGTCATGTTGTAGTAGGATGCTGCCAGAAAACATGGGGTCATC
>NZ_JACSWC010000039.1 GCF_016888165.1 Halomicronema sp. CCY15110
TCGGGCATTTATCCCCTGGCCCGCTTTGCCCTCATGTTCGAGAATATTGACCCGATTGTGCGGTTCTTTGGGGTCGGGACTGCTCTGCTAGGCATCGGCTTTGCCGTGTTTGAAAAAGACACCAAGCGGATGCTGGCATTGAGCACTGTGTCGCAGTTGGGTTTTGTGCTGGCTGCGCCCGAGGTGGGCGGCTTTTATGCGCTGACCCACGGCTTGGTGAAGTCATCCCTGTTCTTGATTGTGGGTAACTTACCCAGTCGAAATCTCAAGGAGCTGCGCCATCGGCCCATTCCCCGTGGAGTTTGGATCGCGCTGGCGATTGCCAGCTTTTCCATCTCTGGTTTCCCACTGTTATCGGGCTTTGGGGCCAAAGTTTTGACGATGAAAAATCTGTTGCCCTGGCAGGTCATTGGCATGAATGTGGCCGCCTTAGGCACCGCAATTACCTTTGCGAAATTCATCTTTTTGCCCCACAGCAATGAAGTGGAAAGTCCTGTCAAGCCTAGCTTTTGGGGCGCGATGGCGCTGCTGTTGGGCGGCTTGGTCTTTGCCAACGTGGTTTACTACGAAGCCTACACCCTGGGCAATATCGTCAAGCCCCTCGTCACGATCGCCCTGGGCTGGCTGGCCTACTGGTTCATTTTCCGGCG
>NZ_JACSWC010000390.1 GCF_016888165.1 Halomicronema sp. CCY15110
GGTCAACTCATTTTGCGCCTGCTGCAAGACCGCCAAATTATTCAGCGTCATCGCGACGTCGGGCAAATAGGTGCGCGGGTTCTCCTCGGCTAGATTACGGCTGATGGCGAGATATTCTTCATACAGCGGCTTGGCGAAGTCAAAGCTGTTGTGCTTTTGCAAGAAAACGGCGTATTCAAATACTGCTGTGGGGGTGCGGGTGGCTTGCAGGGCGGCTTCAAAATACTCACACGATCGCTCAAACCAGTCGGGCTGGTGGTAGGCGATGGTTTGCAGGCGGGCTTTAATCAAAAATTCGTCGGCAATCTGAGCCTTGCCCTGGGCAATTTCGGTTTTTTCTTGGTCGAGCTGCTGTTCTCGCGCGTTCAGCCGTTCCAGGTCTTGGCCCATCTCCTCAGCGTTGAGGACGGCGTCGGCTGCGCGAAACTGACCCTGCTCAAAATAGGCTTTGGCCTGGGCCAGGCGTTCCGTGTCGATGGCGATTTTGCTAAAGGTTTCAGCCAGCTTTACCACGTTCTCTTTAAACGCTTCTAGCTGCTGCTCCAGCTCCGCCAGCTCGGCCCCCGCTTTCAGGGCTTTGTCGGTTTTGCCGGTAGCCTGGTACATTTCCACCAGCTCTTGCTTTTCCGCCAGGCGCTGCACCAACTCCTGATAGTCCACCGATTGAGTGACGAACTGAGCGTTGGTGATATTGCCGATGTTGTAAGTTTTGATGTCGCCCATCGTGGAATTGGAGATTGGGGAAATTGGTCGCCGGAGTGAGAAGGGGACGGTTCCTTTTGAAGGAACCGTCCCCTATGCCCGTTGCATCATTCAAAGGTGGCGGTGTCGATCTGGTCGATGTTGTAGGTTTTAGAGCTGTCGGTCACGGTGTTGCCATCGCCCACTACATTGCGGTTCCCGGTGACAGTGGTCGTGGTCGCCCCTGGGTCCGTCGTCGGGGCCGTTGCTGCCGCTTCACTCGGCGAGACCTCTATAAAGCCTTTGGCGGCCAGCTTATCGAGCTGATCGCCAAAGTGCCGCAATAGCGCATCAGGGTTGTCGTAGGTGGTTTTGTAATGCTTCAGCGTCTGCAATTGATCTTCAAAGGCCCAGAGACTTTGCAACTCTTCCCGGTTCGTGGTGGTCGGCGGTTTGAAGTAGGTGAAAATAAACGGCTTCTGGCTGGCAGAAAATTGCCCAAAAGCTTCGCCAAATTCCTGGGCGGTGTATTTGCCCACCTTGTTGTGGGCCAGCAGCACAAAAATATCGCTGTTTTTGATCGCCTGGTTGTATTCGCTCTGCAAGCCCCCCGCCGACATGGCATCCAAAAAGTCTTCCCAAATCTCCAAATGCAAGAAAATGCCTCGGTCAAACCAAGCTTTGCACTTGCGATAAATGAAGATCTCAAACTGGTCGCGATCTTCCTTGAGTTCGGAGGAGGAGGCGAGAAATAAGGTGACTTTTTGCATAGGGCGAAAGAAGTTGGGGTGAGCCATCACGTTTCTAGGCTACCCACGATTTCGCCAGGTTGGCTAGCGAGTCACCGCTTGGGAGGTAAAGGGGGCGATCGCCTTGGCCAGCTTTCTCAGCATAGTGGCCGTCTGATCAAAGCTGACGCAAGCATCCGTAATGCTCTGACCGTACTGAAGCTGCGACAAATCTTGGGGAATCGGTTGCTTCCCTTCCACCAGGTGACTTTCCACCATGACGCCCAGGATATGACGGCTGCCCGCCTTGACCTGTTGAGCAATGTTATCCAGCACATCCAGTTGCTTGCGGTGATCTTTTTGGGAGTTGGCGTGGCTGCAATCCACCATCATGCGAGGATTGATGCCCAGTTCAGCCAGCTCTTTAGCCGCTTGCTCGACATGGGTAATGTCGTAATTGGGGCCGTGCTTGCCCCCGCGCAGCACCAAGTGCCCGTCCGGATTGCCCGTAGTGGCCACAATGCTAGCCAAGCCGTGATGGTTGATGCCCAAGAAATGATGGGAACCGCTCGCGGCCAGCATGGCGTTCATGGCCGCCAGTAGGCTGCCGTCGGTGTTGTTCTTAAAGCCAATGGGCATGGAGAGGCCCGAGGCCATTTCTCGGTGGGTCTGGCTCTCCGTAGTGCGCGCCCCGATCGCTGTCCAGGCAATCACATCGGCAATGTATTGGGGCGTAATGGGGTCGAGCAGTTCCGTCGCCGCGGGCAGCCCCAAATGGGCCAAATCTAGCAGCAGTTTGCGGGCCAGTCGCAGGCCCGTATTGATGTCGTAGCTATCATCCAGGTGGGGATCATTGATCAGGCCTTTCCAACCAATATTGGTGCGGGGTTTTTCGAAGTACACCCGCATGACAATTTCCAGCGAGTCCGCCAGCTCATCCCGCAGTGGCGCTAGTTTCTGGCCATAGTCCAGCGCGGCATCAACATCATGCACCGAGCAGGGCCCCACAATCACCAGCAACCGACGATCTTCGTTGTAGAGGATGTTGCGAATGCGATCGCGGGTCTTGGTCACCAGTGCAGCTGCCGTCTCCGTCAGGGGCAGTTCGTGGTGAATCAACGCGGGACTCGCGAGGGGGCGGGTTTCAACAACGTGAAGATCTTGAGTCTTATGCATAAACTTTGATGATATTCAGAGCCGGGTTTCCAGTATCCCCCACCATTGTGGTCATTGTCTGGGGAATGTGAGCGCTTTATCGCTCAGAAGTGTATTCAGCTTATCGAAAATCTCGACCAGAGGGCCAGGGTGAATCACAATGATTCTCTTAAACAGTGTCCAGTCACCATCATCGGCCCAGTCCGCTCATGGACTTACCAAAATTGAGCCGAGCAGCGGTGAGTCGAGCGATCGCGATCGTCAAATCGGATTGGGAGGACGCGGTTTAACCAGGCCAGGCCGCGATCGTTGACGTTGGTTCCAGGCTTCCAGGCTCCAGCCCATCGTGGGCTTGATTCCCCCAAACGTTGGCACAACCATTCGGCTTAGGTCTACTATCATAAACCTGAGTATGCAACCATTCTTGGGGCTCGCTTTCTCTTCAAGACCGGGCCAACCATACCGTCAATTCTTATTGCTTGACTGCCCCACCCTATGCCCCTGACAAGAACGATCAGCGCACTCGTTGCCATTGTATTTGCCTTCCCCATTGTGGTCTTAGGGGGCTGGTATTTCACCCTGGCTTTTGGGGTCATTATCTTTTTAGGGCAGCGCGAAATTTTTCAACTGGTGCAGGCCAAAGGCATTTTGCCCGCCGCCAAAATCACCCTATTAGTGAGTCAACTGTTACTCATTTTTGCCCATGTGTCCCCCTCTCTGGCGAATGCTGTGCTGCCACTAGGGGGCACATTCATTTGCTTTTATTTACTTTTTCAGCCCAAATTTGCCACGATCGCCGATGTCGCCGCCTCCATCTTGGGACTGTTTTACGGCGGTTATCTGCCCAGCTATTGGGTGCGCCTGCGGGATCTCGACTCGCTCTCGACTTTGCCGTTAGAGGGATTTTGGCCCAGCTGGCCGCTGCAAGTGGCGACGTTGCCCACGGGCCTCACGGCGACCCTACTCGCCTTTGCCTGCATCATTGGGTCGGATATCGGGGCCTATATTGTTGGCCGCTGGTTGGGCAAAACGCCATTGTCAAACATCAGCCCGAAGAAAACGGTAGAAGGGGCCGTGTCGGGGCTATTCGTCAGCATCTTAATCGGCATGGTGGGTTCACAATTGCTGGGGTGGCCGTTTAGTCCCCTCTCTGGGGGCACGCTGGGCACCTTTATTGGCATCACCAGCCTGCTCGGCGACCTTACCGAATCCCTCATGAAGCGCGATGCTGGGGTCAAAGATTCGGGCGATTTGATCCCAGGGCATGGGGGCATTCTCGATCGCACGGATAGTTATGTCTTCACGGCTCCGATCGTTTACTACTTTGTGACCTTGCTGCTGCCGATCCTGGCTCGGTAATTCCTGCAAGGTCGGGACGCCACGCGGCCATCACCGCCTGAAACCGCCACGCGGCTGTACGGATAGGCCGCGGCAACCGACGGATGACGGACTGTTCAACGGGTAGCCGATAGGCCCTGTCGTCCTTTTGCCGCAAGGCTTTGATGACTAAATGATGACAGGCCCTAGAGCGTGATGGCGACTTTGCCCACCACCTGGCGTTGTTCGATCGCGCGAATGGCGTCGGGCACTTGAGCTAGGGGATAGGTGAGATCGCACAACGGCGTCACTTGCCCCGCCTCAATCATCGTTTTTAGCGTTAGCAAATCAGCCTGGTTCAGCGCGGCGGCGAGGCATTTCACCTGGCGATCGCGGCGTTTGCCCACCCACGGCCCGAGCAACATGGCTCGAAAGAAAGCCGCCGTCGAGCCGCCCACCATCACGTAAGTGCCGCCGGGTTTCAATGCCGGGAGATAGTCCGCAAAATCGCGATAGGCGGCGGTGTCGAGAATCAGGTCGTAGGGCTGATCGGGCTGGGTTAACGCTGGGTCACTGTAGTCAAGGGTGCGATCGGCTCCCAGTTGCTGCACCTGGTCAGTCTTGTGGGCGCTACACGCCCCGTTCACTTCGGCTCCCAGAGCCTTGGCAATTTGCACCGCAAACGAACCCACACCGCCCGCCGCGCCAATAATCAACACTCGCTGGCCCGGTTGCAGTTGGCCCACGTCGCGCAGGGCTTGCAGGGCAGAGACGCCAGAAACGGGCACGATGGCAGCGGCCTCGGCGGTGAGGTTGGTCGGCTGGGCGGCGATCGCAGTCTCGGGGGCGCAGACATATTCGGCAAAGCCCCCAAAGCCCGATTCGGACAGATCACCAAACACGCGATCGCCGGGTTGAAATTGAGTCACGTCGGCCCCAACGGCTTCGACCTCCCCCGCAATCGCACTGCCCAAAATTGGGTGCTTGGGCCGCCGCAGGCCACCGTAGATCAACCGAATCAAAAACGGTGTCCCCCGCATGAGGTGCCAGACCCCAGCATCCACCGAAGCGCTCCGAACTTTGACTAACACTTCAGTTTCTTGAGGGGTGGGCTTGGCGACCTCAACCAGACCCATAACTTCCGGGCCACCGTAGACGGTTTGGGCGATCGCTTTCATAGTTTGCACTTCAGTATTGGATGTCACAGCACTCATCACAGTCATCAAGTCACCTCCTATGGAAAAAGAATAGGGCCGACCGCTATTGCGTCCACCCTGACTTACACTGTAAGCTTAACTTACGGCGTAAGTTTGTCAATATGGAGAGCGATCACAATACTCGACAGCAGGTCAAACGACTGCGGCGGCGACGTTTTTGAGTGATGACGAAAGTTTGCGATGGCTAAATCTTCACCTTCGGAATCCACGGGCACGATGCCCCTGAGCCGCGATCGCATTTTGCAGGTGGCGCTCCAGCAAGCTGATGCGGAAGGGTTGGCGGCCCTCTCCATGCGCAAGTTGGCTCAGGCGTTGGGCGTCAAGGCGATGTCGCTCTACAATCACGTAGCGAATAAAGACGACATCATCGATGGCATGGTCGAGTTAGTGGTGGCAGAAATGGCGCTGCCCAGTCTGACCGTGGATTGGCAAACCGCCATGCGGCAGCGGGCAACCTCGGCCCATGCGGTGCTGCTGCGCCATCCCTGGGCAACGATGGCGCTAATGTCGCGGGTCAATGTGGGGCCAGCGATGCTGCGTTACATCGACGCGACATTGGGATGTTTGGTCGAGGCGGGGTTTTCGTACCCGCTGGCAGATTATGCGTGGAATGCGATCGACAGCCACACTTACGGCTTTACCCTGCAAGCACTGAACTTTCCCTTTGAGGCGGATGAATACGCCCAAACCGCCCAAGATTATGTGGCGATGATTCCCCCAGAGCGGTACCCCTATATGCATCGCCTGACGCAACAAGTCATGACCGGACAGCACAATGGCCTCCATGACTTTGAATTTGGGCTGAATCTGCTCCTGGACGGGCTCGAAAAACTTCGGGGTACCAATTCTCCTAATTCTGAGCCGTAGGCTAGCTGCGGCCCTTGGAGTTTTGCCGACCAATCATCCTGCGAGGACATCCCTGCTCTCTTCAGATGGCACCGCCGGGTTCAAAAGTTGCTGCGAATTGTGACGGATTGCCCCGAACTGAATTTTCTCCTGTCAGGTTAAAGGCAGCAATCTTTGAAGGCGCAGCCGCATTCTCGGGACATGGCATTTTTACGCTGGACGGCGCAGGTGATGATGAGTTGTGGCGGATTGGCGATCGCCGGATGCAGCCTGCCCGCCGCGCAGGGATCAGTGCCACCGTCAGCCGTGGTGGTAGAGTTCATAAGTCCCACTGTGATCGAGACTGCTCAGGTCATGCCAGAACCGCTGTTATTTGAAACCGCAACTGACTTTGCCGAAGGCTCAGCCGCCGTGCGCCTGGGTGAACGGCTGGGTTATATCGACACGATGGGCCAGTGGGTGACGACGATCGCCGATGCCAACGTTGAAGTCGCGGGCGCTTTTTCGGAGCAGTTGGCGGTGGCGCGGGCGGGCGATTATCACGGCTATATCGACCCCTCGGGCAACTGGGCCATTACGGTGCAATTTAAGCAGGCTAAGGATTTTGCCGAGGGTCTGGCAGCGGTACAGGGCGGCGAAAATTATGGCTTTATCAATTCCCAAGGCCAATGGGTCATCGAGCCGGAATTTGCCCTGGTCGAAAGCTTTACCGAAGGCTTGGCCGTGGTGAAGCAAAACAGTGTCTACGGGTATGTCAACCGGGACGGTGATCCGGTGATTGCACCTCAGTTCAAGGACGCCTGGCAGTTTTCGGAAGGCCGCGCCGTGGTGAAAGTAGATCGCCAGTATGGCTACATCGCTCCCGATGGCAGCATTGCGATTCCCCTCACCTTTGACGGCGCGTTCAACTTTTCGGAAGGGCTAGCCCGCGTACGTCAGGGCCAAAAGTGGGGCTTTATTGATACCCAGGGCGAGTGGGTGATTGAACCGGAGTTGGATTATGCGTCTGACTTTTCGCAAGGTCACGCAGTGGCGCTGCAAGGGGGCCAGTGGGGCTATATCGATCGCACGGGTGAGGTGGCGATCGCCGGTGAATTTGATTACGCCGCCGACTTCTCGGAGGGCATGGCCGCCGTGCAAGTGGCCGGACAGTATGGCTATATCAATTTGGCCGGAGAAGCGGTGATTGCCCCCACCTTTCAGAATGCGGGGCCGTTTTCCGAAGGATTAGCGCGAGTTCACCTGGAGCAAGGTTGGGGCTTTATCCAACCAGATGGCACTCTCCTGACCGCACCTTGACCATGGGGCAAAGCGATCGACCGGCATCCAAACAGTCGGAGATACTTTTCAGCGCTGGCTAGACTACTGTTCCACCACTAAGCGCGAGAGACTGGTACCGGGATAATACACGCCTAAGATTTGGTCGTAGCTATAGCCATTCACCGCGTGGTCTTTGGCACCGTGCTGGCTCATGCCCTGACCACCGTGGGCCTCTTGCACAATTTGGTCAGACGCCGCGTATAACGATTCGACAATACCGCCGTTGTAACTGATAAATTCACCAGCAGTTTCGACCACCGCGCGTTGGGTATTCACGGTCTCCAGGTTGATGCCTTTGTAAGCCTGGAAACGTTGGGTATTATCGAGATCCCAATAGTCGCTGGCGGGGCGCACATGGTGGGTCAGCGCATAGGAGCGTGCCGCCACGGCCTGGGCCTTGAGGGCTTCGAGGGGCCAGTGGTGATACATTTCACTGCCGACGACGCTGGAGAGGTAGTCGCCCAGGCGCACAAAGTTCACCGCCATTAACTGACCGCCATCGTTGTAAAGCAGCACCCGCCCTTTGAACCAGCCGTTTTTCACAAAGACGAAGCCGCCTGACTCCGCTTCTAACCACACGGCTCCGGGGAGTTGGCAATCGCCAAAGCTGATACCGGAGGCCGTAGGGTAAGCGGTCAGACTCGTTTGGGCGGTGATGTCGCAGTGGGTGGTGCCGTCGGTACTGATGCCCCAGCCCGGGGAGCTCGCCCCCACGGTCAGCGAGGAAACGTCGCGGGCAATGGCGACCCGCATTTCCAACACGTTGTCGATGACGTCGCCTTCTAGGGCGACGGTCTGGGCCTGAGGAGCCTGGGGTTGGGACGGGACAGAGGTGGCTCCAGCGGCACTGGAAGGGCTGGATGCGGTCTGTGCAGTGGGCAATGTGTCAGGCGCGGTCGAGTTAGCGATCGCGATTTGCCGCTGCGATCGCTGAATGCGGTACAAATCCACCACGGCCTGCCGCACGACGCCGGTACTGCGCCACAAGTTTTCTTCGGCTGGGGTGACTGCGCCGCCGCCGGTCGGTATTGCTTTGAGCATCAATGCGCCAGACAACAGAGCGCCGCTGGCAAAGGTCAGCCGCCGCAGGGGAAATTTGGGTTCGCGATGACACAATCGCTGAATTCGCTGCCACTCTTGGTGAAACTGCAACGCCATGGCTGCCTACCCACAATTACCACTGAAATTTATCAATACCTTGTATTGTGGCCTACTTTAACCGCAATGTGACAAAACTGACCACTACTCGCCACGCTGTTGCACCAATCGCAAGTCTAGCGTCATGGGGGCTTCGGGATGGACGACCAGCGGTGGCAACGGCTCTGGCACTGGGCCTTCGGTCACGGGCGTAAAGCGTTGCTGGAATCGCGATCGCGCCGCTTCTGGCGAGACCGGCAGCGTGGCGGCCTCGACGGGCTCGGGGTGGTAAATCATGCCGCCGAGGAACTGCGATTTCCCGGTATCAATCACGTCGAACCGCAGAGGTGCATGGGGGGTCAAAGCGGCATGATCCGTCGGCAGGGGCGATCGCGCCCGAAATCTCACCGCGCCCACATAGTCCCCGGCTACCCCCGTCGAGCGTAGGGGCACCCGATGACCATTACACAAAATGACGTATCGTTTAGCGAGGGTCCCGGCTTCGGGAGCATCGCCTACGGCCCCGGTGAGAAAGAGTTGCACCCGTTCCATCGAATTATCCACCGGGCGGGAGGTGCCCCCGCCCCCCGCATCCCCAATCACGGGCCAGGGCTCTAGGGCGGTGCGCAATTCCAACACCCGGGCGGGATTTTCGAATAGAGTAATTTTGCCGTTTTGGGGGAACCGGCGCAGCAAAAACGGGGTGAACCAGTCCAGCTCAAAGGGTAGGCCCGCCGTTTTCAGCTCCTTCAACACGATTTGAAAATCTTGAATTAAATAGTGCGGCAGTAGCCAGCGATCGCGCAGTTCTGGCCCCCACCGTTGGAGCGGTTGGGTAAAGGGCTGTTGCCAAAAGCGGGCGACCAGCGCCCGAATCAGCAACATTTGCAGCAGTCGCAGCCCCGTATAGGGCGGCATTTCAAACCCGCGAAACTCTAGCAGGCCCAGTTGCGCCGCCGGATTATAGGTGGGGTACAGCTTGTCGATGCAGAGGGCGGTGCGGTGGGTACTGCCCGTGACATCTTGCAACAGCGGACTGAGGAGACGATCCACCACTTCGGGGGCGATCGCTTTTCCGGGTGTCAAAGCCAAAAAGGCGAGTTCCAGTTCGTACAGGCTGTCGTGGCGGGCTTCATCAATCCGGGGGGACTGACTGGTGGGCCCAATGTATTGCCCGGCAAAGACGTAGGACAAACTGGGGTGGTGCTGCCAGTAGGTAATGAGACTGCGGAGGAGATCGGGTCGTTGCAGGAGGGGACTGCGCTCAGGCGTGGGGCCACCGATGGTGATGTGAGCGCCGCCGCCCGTCCCCAGCAATTGGCCGTCGCGACCATATTTTTCGCAAGAGAGACCACAGGCGATCGCTTCTTCATCCAAGGCGGCGTGCAACTGCACGAGTTCTGGCCATGTGGCGACGGGGTGGATGTTGACCTCTAACACACCAGGATCGGGCGTGAGCTTAAAGCCCTCAATGCCCTGATTCATCGGGGGGCCATAGCCGCTCAACTGCACAGGCTGATCGAGCACTTCAGCCGTCGCTTCAATAGCGGTGATGACATCGGCAAAGCTGCGGGCTGCAGCGATCGGCGGCAAAGACACCTGCACCCTGCCCTGTTCCACCGACACCACTAGGGCTAGCCGAATGCTGTTAGCGGGCGCTAAGGTCGATATCTGTTCGGGGCGAATGGGATCACTGTCCAAGGCAGGCTGGGCCTCGGACAACAGCTGGTCAGTGGCGGTGAGTTCAGTCCAGGGCAGCCGCAAGTCCACTGGCCCATCGCCCGGCACCAAGACCATGCCTTGGTCAAAACCCGTCCAGCGACAGCTTTGCCAGACCGGCGTGCCGTTCACTTCCGTGGTCAGCAGCGGCAGCACAAACCCAGCGGGCGCGGTTTCTTCGGTTTCGTAGGCGGCCATAATCGCCGTGTGGGGAATGGCGAGACAGGTAGCCAACTCTTGGATGAAGTTTTTGGCGGCAGCCCCGGTTTGCGGTTGAGCTGGTGGGGTGGGAGGAGCGAGCAGGTCGGCGTTGCGCCACAGGGGTTGCCCATCCAGTCGCCAAAAACACCCCAAGGCCCAGCGCGGATACGCTTCGCCGGGATACAGTTTGCCGATGCCATAATGCCGCAGGCTGCCAACCTGGTTTAAGCGATGTTCCAGCCGCAGTAACAGGGCTTCCGCTAGCTGCCGTTTTTCGGTGCCGAGAGCGGCGTAGCGCCATTGCACATCGGTGCGATCGCGGGCGGCAACGTAGGTCGGCTCACCGCCCATCGTCAGGCCAATCTGGGCAGCTTGCAACCGTTGGTCAAGCTGGTGACCCAGGGCGTCGATCGCAGCCCACTGAGAGTTGGTAAACGGCGGAATAGTCACAGGTTTCGTGCTTGGGCGATGCGTGCTAGGGGTAAATGGGGATGATGTCAGAGTTATCCTAGGGCAGCGTGGTCGGAACCGCGCTAAATTTTTGCGGACTTTTAGGATTGTGCTGTGTCGCCATCAAAACCGAAAGCCCCTCGCAATCGTACCCTGACGCTGTCGCCCGACGACGAGCAAATCTATGGCTCGCGGCTCCAACAGTTGACCCAGGCCACCACACTAGAGGCCGTGCTCGACACCACGGTGCAGCAAGACTGCCAAGGGGCGATCGCCCACCTGCCCACCGCCTGCGTCGATCTTCTTATACTCGACCCGCCTTACAATCTCCGTAAGAATTTCAACGGCCAATTGTTTCGCTCGCGATCGCCCGCCGACTATCTCACCTGGTTTGCGTCTTGGCTGCTGCCCCTCAAGCGCTTGTTAAAGCCTACCGCCTCGGTTTACGTCTGTGCCGACTGGCAATCCTCCGCCATTGTGTATCCGTTGCTGGCCGAACATTTCACCGTACGCAACCGCATCACTTGGGAGCGCGAAAAAGGCCGGGGGGCCAAAACCAATTGGAAAAACGCCGCTGAGGATATTTGGTTTGCCACCGTCTCCGATCGCTACACCTTTAACGTGGACGCGGTGAAGCTCAAGCGCCGAGTCATCGCGCCCTATCGCGATCGCCAGGGCACCCCCAAAGACTGGCAAGACTCCCAGCAGGGCCGCTTTCGCCTCACCCATCCCTCTAATTTATGGACGGATATTTCCGTCCCGTTTTGGTCAATGCCGGAAAATACTGACCACCCCACCCAAAAACCTGAAAAGCTACTGGCGAAGCTGATCCTCGCTAGCAGTCAGATCGGGGATGTCGTGCTGGATCCGTTCCTGGGTTCGGGCACCACGTCGGTGGTCGCCAAAAAGCTCCAGCGTCGCTACATCGGCATTGAGGTGAATCATGAATATTGCTGTCTGGCGGAAAAGCGCTTGGCCCTGGCGGAGAGCGATCGCCACATCCAGGGCTACACCAACGGCCACTTCTGGGAGCGCAACTCCGCCCCACCCCCATAGGCCGAGATCGTCAAATTGTCATCAAGATTCTTGAGCCTGACCGCAATTATGCGCTGAGTTTTGGCATACCTTATCAGGAGAAGGCGTTATCAGAGAGGAGTCGTCATGAAGCTGCTGAAAAAGATATTCGTCGGGCTGCTGCTGTTATGGGGACTCCCGCTCAGTATTTATTGTGTGGTTGAACTCTTAAACCCTGAGGTTTCATCCGAAGATAAAGAAGGGGCCGGAGCTGCCCTTGTCCTTTTCGGCTTGCCTCCCATCGCCGTTAGTGGGCTCCTGATTCACAGTCTGCGTCAACAGCACCAAGCCATTGAAGCGAAGAGCGATCGCGAAATTGAGCTCCTCTTTTTAACCGAAATTCAAGGCAACAATGGCATCGTCAACCCACTTATTTTTGCCACAAAGACCGACCTGTCTTTAGACGAGACCAAAGCCTACCTGGATGAAAAAGCCGTGCAGCTCAACGGGCTGTACGAAGCGACCGAGACCGGCGGCATCATCTACCGGTTCCCTATCTGAGCGCCCGAAAAATTGCCACAAAAAAGCGGATGGCGATCGCCATCCGTTTTTTCTTGCTAGCCGGAGCAAGCTTTTGGACTGAGCGTCGGGTCGGCAGGTTCCCGATTTAATCTGCCGACCCGTGAGACCTTACTTGTTCTCAGGCTCAGTAAATTCAGCGTCGATGACATCTTCACCACCAGTGGCACCCGCATCGCCAGCGTCACCGCCAGGCGCTTCGCCACCCGCAGCCGCATCAGGGCCACCCGCCTGCTGATACAGATTCGCGCTAATGCTATACAGCGCCTGCTGCACTTCCGTGGTTACAGACTTCATCTTGTCGTAATCTTCAGACGCCACAGCTTCTTCCAGCTCTTTGATCTGACCGTCAATCTTGGCCTTCTCATCAGCCGGCACCTTGTCGCCGAGCTCTTCAATCTGTTTCTTGGCTTGGTAAGCCAGCGTGTCAGCTTGGTTCTTGACCTCGACCCTTTCACGCCGCTCTTTGTCAGCGGCGGAATTGGCTTCCGCGTCTTTCACCATGCGATCGACTTCGTTGTCATCCAACGTTGACGCGCCCGTGATGCTGATGGTCTGCTCTTTACCCGTGCCCTTATCCTTCGCTGTAACGCTCAAGATACCGTTCGCATCAATGTCAAAGATGACTTCGATTTGCGGGACGCCCCGGGGGGCCGGAGGAATGCCGTCGAGGCGGAAGGTGCCCAGGCTCTTGTTGTCGTTCGACATTTCCCGCTCACCCTGGAGCACGTGGATCTCCACGTTGGTCTGACCATCGACCGCCGTCGAGAACGTTTCCGACTTCTTCGTCGGCACCGTAGTGTTCCGGGAGATGAGCTTGGTCATCACGCCACCCAAGGTTTCTACCCCAAGGGAGAGGGGAGTCACGTCCAGCAGCAAAATGTCCTTGACTTCACCGGCCAGCACGCCACCCTGAATCGCAGCCCCAATGGCCACCACTTCATCCGGGTTCACGGTCTGGTTCGGAGCTTTGCCCAGAATCTTCTTCACGACTTCTTGAACCGCTGGAATCCGGGTGGAACCACCGACCAAGACTACTTCGTCGATGTTTTCGCGGTTCAGCTTGGCATCTTTGAGAGACTGTTCAACCGGAATGCGGCAGCGATCAATCAGGTCAGAGACGAGTTCCTCAAACTTGGCGCGCGTTAGCGTCGTTTCCAAGTGCTTAGGACCGTCTTGAGTCGCCGTGATGAAGGGCAGGTTGATTTCTGCTTGACCGGCGCTAGAAAGCTCAATTTTGGCCTTTTCAGCCGCTTCCGTCAGGCGCTGCAAGGCTTGCTTGTCCTTCCGTAGGTCAATACCTTCGTTGCGCTGGAAGTCTTCCGCCAGGGAGTCAACGATTTTCTTGTCGAAGTCGTCACCGCCTAAGTGGGTATCACCTGAGGTCGACAGCACTTCAAAGACACCATCGCCCACTTCCAGAATGGAAACGTCGAAGGTACCCCCGCCCAAGTCAAAGACCAGGATGGTTTCGTTACTCTTCTTGTCCAGACCGTAGGCCAGGGAAGCCGCCGTCGGCTCGTTGATGATCCGCAGCACTTCCAGTCCCGCAATCTTGCCCGCGTCTTTGGTGGCTTGACGCTGGGAGTCATTAAAGTAAGCTGGCACCGTAATCACGGCCTGAGTGACGGTTTCGCCCAGGTACTTGCTGGCGTCGTCAGCCAACTTGCGCAGCACCTGTGCCGAAATTTCTTCGGGGGCGAACTGCTTGCCTGCTTGGGGGCAGTCCAATTTCAGGCTACTGCCCGCAGTCAAGACTTTATAAGCCACTTCAGTGGACTCGGTGCCGACTTCATCTACGCGGCGACCGATAAAACGCTTGACTGAATAAAAGGTATTTTCGGGGTTCATCACCGCGCCGCGCTTGGCAATTTGGCCGACGAGGCGATCGCCATTCTTGGCGTAAGACACCACGGATGGTGTCGTGCGAAACCCTTCAGCGTTGGCGATGACGGTGGGCTTACCGCCTTCCATCACGGCAACCACTGAGTTTGTAGTTCCGAGGTCGATTCCTACGACTTTTCCCATAGATTTGCTCCGGCTTAACAGCTATTCACAGTGTGCCGGGTCTATCGGATTCGCTGTAGGGGGGGATACCGAACTTGAGTGTAGGGAAACCGGAGGGCGATGGGCAACGGCGGGCGCGGACACGACGGACTAAGCACTGCACCAAGCGTCGAGGTCGCGATCGCGCAGGGCTGCGGGAAATTCGTCACAGAAGGCTTCAAAGGCAGTTTAATCAAGGGGGGTGGCTGCTGCTGGCGCACAGCATATCGACAGCGGTCAAGTCTGAGCATAAGCGTCATAATCGGTTGCCTGCCTTTGGCAAACCCTCCTTGAGCAATACCAAAACTTTCTTTAGGCTACAGGTGCTTCTTTAAAGAAACTCAGCACTAGCGGTTGTGGCGTGCCGAGCCACATAGCGTGGTCCGTGTGGTCGGCAACATCATCCCCAGTGACCCCGTGGACTAAAACATTAAGCCCGTTGCGGTGGTGTTCTAACCAGAGCATCACCGCATCAAATTGAGTTGATGTAAACGAGAGTTGGCAGCTCCAACAGGGATGGGGACCGACGAGTTTACGGTGAACTCGTCCAACTGAGATGTTTAAAGTCTTTCCCGCTGACACGCACAGCTGTTCTGCTTGCTCTACCGTTTGTTCGTTGAAATAAACATGCGCGTGGTAAGCCGCGTAGCGATTTTCGGGTCTTGCGATCGCGTCCATAGCACCTCCTCTAAAGCGAGTTTTCGGAACGCTTATAGCCTAAGCCAGACGCTTGCAATCTGACTCAGATTAGCTCAGTTGAACGACGGGCTGATTTTCCAGCAGGGTGTCGCCCGTGAGGATGTCGTCCACGGTAATGCGCAGGGTGCGATCGCCACCCACGGCAAACTGTACGCGGATGCGATCGCTGCCCGGCACCCCTAGCGGCTCCAGTTTGGCGATGGTGCGTCCGGCTCCGGTATCGTTGAGGGGCTGCACCTGCTGGGCCTCTTTTTGCGATTGGCGAGTGACCAAGCGATCGCCCTCAAAAAAAACTTCCGTGGTGACTAGAGCGTCTTCGTTGCCTAGTTCGCCAATCACGAGTTCAATGCTGGGCTGATTGTCGGTGGAAGCGCCCAACACAATCTCGACGGGTTCCGGTGAGGGATAGGGTTGCCCCGAGCGAATGATCGGCTGCCAGCCGTGGCGACGGTTCCGTCGATCCCAGTAACGGATACCGTAGCTGTGATACAGAAAGTCGGTAAGTTCGATACCCTGCTGCACCTGCAAAGCGCCTTCGGCCACGGCGGTAAAGGGGCGATCGCCGCGAATCTTCTCCTTAGGAAAATAGCCGGACAGCCACTGCTGCACCGCCGGAATTTGCGCCGTGCCCCCCACTAGCAACACCGCGTCAATGTCCTCGGTGCTGAGGCCCTGGCGGCGGCCCTGCTGCAAGATTTGCTCCAGGCAGCCATCTAAGCGGTCGAAAAACTGTCGCTGCCGCAGAACGTCTTCAAAGGTAGCGCGATCGAGCTTGAGGGTAAGGCTTTCCAGCGTTTCGTCATCAAAGAAGCTCTCGGTTGCCTGAGCCTGGTCGGAAAGCTGAATTTTCAACCGCTCAACCAGCCGTTGTGTCAGAGGCGTCACGGCAATCCCCTGCTGGGCTTGAAAATAATCGGCCAGCCAGTTATCGATGTCGGCCCCGCCCAGATTTTCCCCCGCTTTAGCCAGCACTTTGGCCCGCTGTGGTTTCTGCGACGAGGACTCGGCCAGGGACTGGTTGCCCCAGCGCAGGATGAACCCCAACGGCTTGCGGTTGGCCGCGATCGCCAGTTCCACTAGCGAAAAATCCAGGGTGCCGCCGCCAAAGTCCATCACCAGCACCGTCTCTTCTTGCTGAATGCCGTAGCCCAGGGCCGCTGCGGTCGGTTCATCCAACATCCGCACCTGCTGCAAGTTGAGCGCTTCGCAGGTTTGTCCCAGCCAGTGGCGATATACCTCAAAGCTGTCTACTGGAACGGTGAAGATAATCGAATCGGCGCTACCCTCTTGGGCCTGAAGGGTGGCGATCGCCTCGGTCAAAAACCAACTGCCAATTTGCTCAAACGAGACGGTGCGACCATCCAACTCCGGCAAAAAGCCTTGAATGGCGGTGCCAATCCCGCGTTTGAAATTGCGGAAAAAGCGGTTGTCGGTACTCACGTCTAAGCCGCGATCGCGCACCTGCTGACCAATCTGCACGGTGCCCGCCGCTGCATCTTTGACGTAGGCCAGCGACGGCACCAGCGGCGGGTTGTTGCCCAACTGCTGCGCCAGTCCCGGTAAGGCAATCACCTCTGGAGACTGGGTCGCACTGTTCCAGCGGGTGATGACGGTGTTACTGGTGCCAAAGTCGATCGCAAAGGTCATGAATGGGGGAGTGTGAGGGTGGCAGGGTGTGAGGGTAGCAGGGTATGAGGGTGGGAGCCTGCTCGAAGGACTTGGGTGGCAGAGCGGAGAATTTCGAGTCTGGGCCAGCGCCACCTAGGCAGAGGTCTATGCTTTTGGTGACTTTTATTAACGCATTTCAATGGGTCGGAGATCAAGTCTCTTCGGCTGACTTGCAACGCCCCAACGACCCAGCCACCCAGTCACCCAACGACCCTCATACCCTGCGATCCAGTTACCTACCCTAGGAAGAGGCCTCCTCGGGTAGCGGCTGGAGGATGCGATCGCAGAAAAACAGTGTCCCCGAAGCCACACACACCGGAATCGCCAGCAGATTCATAAACGGAATGCTGACCAGAAAGAAGCTGGCGAGGGCGAAACTGCCACTGGCGGGCAACCCGCGCAACACGATACCGACTTTTTGGCGAAACTTCAGACGACGCCTTTCCAACGGCGCGTCGAACATATCCAGACAGATCAGCAGAGACGCCAGGGCGATGCCGCTAGCGGTGGCAAACAGCGTCCCCAACCCTGGCAAAAAGTTGAGCAGCAGCAGCGGCAGACCCACACAGGCGAGCAGCAGCAGCTTCTTCAATTCAAACAGGATGGCGCGCCAAATATCGATCAAGATCGCCGCCATCCCCATCGACTCGGGCACTTCAAGCTTACCTGCCCGTAAAATTTCGATCTTCTCGGAAAGCTGACCGTAGAAGGGGGAGCCCAGAATGCCACCAAATTGCAGCAGCACAAACCCCAAAATCACGAACAGCACCAAAATCAGCAAGAACTGAATGACGGGAGCCAGCAGCTCCACGGTCGTATCGAGCCAGGCGGGTTCTAGCCAAGTGGTGAGGCGCAGCGTCAAATCGCTGATCACCCGTCGTCCCCACCAAATGCCCAGGGAATACAGCACAGTCCCCAGCAAGATATTGATCACCAGCGGCACGATGACGTAGGGGCGTAGCGACTGGTGTTGTTGAAACAGTCGTAACGCCCGCAGGGGATAGGTAAAGCCAATCACGATACCAGGAATGCCCCCGCCGCGAGGCCGCAGCCGTTGGGTAACGTCGATTTTCTCCATGAATCAGCCGATTTGGCACAACTGCTTTCCATCTTGCCCTGCAATCGAGTCTTTGCGGTAGCTGAACTCTCCGGATCGGGGTGGGGTGGGCCGAAAAGTGAAGTGTTCCTATATTTCAGAACGGCTATGAAAGCAATAATGTTTGGCACCTTGACGATCGCGATCGCGGCGGCCACTGTGACGACTTTGAGTGGGGCGATCGCCCCCACCGCTAGCCAATCTCAGTTCGACGCGACGGATTTAGTCAGCCGCGGCTATATTTATCGCGGCACAGGCCGCCGCCAGATTCTGTCATAGCTGCGGTCACCAAAAACCCTGGCGGTAACCGGCGCGTTATCGCCACCGCACAATCATCTCCGTCAAGCGTTCGCCCGCTATCTAGGCCCCGGCCCCATGGTAGGATTAGCTACCGTCATCCGGTTTAAGGCTGGGCTCGATAGCGCCCTCATCATCCTCAGGTTAGCTATCGAGTGAGCCGTTGAGCCGCTGTTTCTTTTGCTGCTGAGGGCACTACGAGTCGAATGCGCTTTTCCAAAATTTTGATTGCTAACCGTGGGGAAATTGCGCTCCGAATTCTCCGCACCTGTGAAGAAATGGGCATCGCCACGGTGGCGGTACACTCCACCGTCGATCGCCACGCCCTGCATGTGCAGCTCGCCGACGAATCCGTTTGCATCGGTGAAGCCCTCAGCAGCAAGAGCTATTTGAACATTCCCAATATCATCGCGGCGGCGCTGACCCGAGGTGTGGAAGCCATCCATCCCGGCTATGGATTTTTGGCGGAAAATGCCCGCTTTGCCGAAATTTGTGCCGACCACAACCTGACTTTTATCGGCCCGACCCCGGCATCGATGTTGGCGATGGGCGACAAGTCCACCGCCAAAGAAACCATGCAGCGGGTCGGCGTTCCCACCATTCCGGGTAGCGACGGCTTGTTGAAAAGTGCAGCCGAGGCGAGAGCGATCGCGGATGACATCGGCTATCCAGTGATGATTAAAGCCACCGCAGGCGGCGGCGGTCGCGGCATGCGGCTAGTCAAACACGCCGACGAACTTAAAAAGCTATTCTTCGCCGCCCAGGGCGAAGCGGAAGCCGCGTTTGGCAACCCCGGTGTCTACCTGGAAAAGTTTGTCGAAAAGCCGCGCCACGTTGAGTTTCAGATTTTGGCCGACAGCCACGGCAATGTGATTCACCTGGGGGAACGGGATTGCTCCATTCAGCGACGCCACCAAAAGCTATTGGAAGAGTCCCCCAGTCCCGCGTTGAACCCGGAATTGCGGGAAAAGATGGGTGACGCCGCCGTCCGAGCGGCCCAATCGATCAACTATGTCGGGGCGGGCACCGTGGAGTTTTTGGTGGATGCTTACGGCGATTTCTACTTTATGGAGATGAACACCCGCATCCAGGTGGAGCATCCCGTCACGGAGATGGTCACGGGGATCGACCTGATTGCTGAGCAGATTCGCATAGCCCAGGGCGATCGCCTCGCCATCACGCAAGATCAGGTGAACCTACAGGGACATGCGATCGAATGTCGCATTAATGCCGAAGACCCCAAGTACAACTTCCGCCCCGCCCCAGGCCGCATCAATGGCTATCTGCCCCCTGGCGGCCCCGGTGTCCGCATCGATTCCCACGTCTACACCGACTACGAGATTCCCCCTTACTACGATTCGCTAGTCGGCAAGCTCATCGTGTGGGGGCCGGATCGCCCCACCGCAATCCGGCGGATGAAGCGAGCGCTACGGGAATGCGCTATCACCGGACTGCCCACCACGATTCCCTTTCACCAAATGGTGTTAGAAAACCCCGATTTCCTCGCTGGGGAAGTGTATACGAACTTTGTCAATCAATTACTGGGTATTTAAACCGGAGCGGGCGATCGCCTCGCCGAGGTTACCAGTCCTTGCGCCCTCCAGAAAATGCTCCGGGACGAGCGCTCCAGCCAGCCCACATTCTCACTATCGGCAACCCCAGCTTTAGGTTAAGTTGGAAGACCGTTCAACCATCTTTTTTGTCGGCATGACCGTCCTTGCTTCCCCAAATTCAATCCCTGGCCCAAACTCGGGTGTGGGTTATGCCGTCAGCATTGCGCCCATGATGGATCGCACCGATCGCCACTATCGGTATTTCATGCGGCAAATCACCCAGCGAACGCTGCTGTATACCGAGATGGTGACGGCTCAAGCCATTAAATATGGCGATCGCGATCTCCTGCTCGGCTTCTCTCCCGCCGAAAAGCCCCTGGTGCTGCAAGTCGGTGGCGACGATCCCCAGCTACTGGCGGAGTGCGCTCGCATTGCTGAGGACTTCGGCTATGACGAAATTAATTTGAACGTGGGATGTCCGAGTGATCGCGTGCAGAGTGGCAATTTTGGCGCTTGTCTGATGGCGCAGCCGGAACTCGTGGCGGAGTGCATCGCCGCAATGATGGCCGCCACGACGATTCCCGTCAGTGTGAAGCACCGCATCGGGGTTGACGACCTCGATAGCTATGACGCCCTGACAAAATTTGTAGAAACCGTCGCCGCAACAGGCTGTCAGCGGTTCACCGTCCATGCCCGCAAAGCGTGGCTCAAAGGACTCAGCCCTAAGGAAAACCGCACTGTGCCGCCCCTGCGCTACGAAGACGTATATCGCCTCAAGCGCGACTTTCCCCACCTTTGGCTTGAGATCAACGGCGGCATCAAAACCCTGGCCCAGACTCACGCTCATCTAGCCCAAGTCGATGCGGTGATGATTGGCCGCGCTGCTTACGAGACGCCTTATCTGTTTGCGGAGTACGATCGCCAATTCTTTAGCAGCAAAGAGGCGGTGAAAACGCGATCGCAGATCGTCCACGCCATGCTGCCCTACATTGACCACTGGACCGCCCAGGGACTCAAGCTCAACAGCATCACCCGCCACCTGCTGATGCTGTTTCACGGACAGCCGGGGAGCCGCTCCTGGCGACGCCTGATCACTGAAAATGCCTGCCTGCCGGGGGCCGGGAGCGCGGTGCTCAAAGAGGCTTTGGCCGCAGTTGAACAGGCCGCCCATCCCTCGGTCTTGGTGTGAGGTTAGGGATCTGCACCTAAAAAAAGTACCCGTTCAATCCGGTTTCGACTTCGCTCAACCTACCAGTATCGAGAGTTGAGCGGAGTCGAAACT
>NZ_JACSWC010000391.1 GCF_016888165.1 Halomicronema sp. CCY15110
TGGTGGGATCAGCATTACCGCGCCCGCACTCCTGAAATAAACTAGGGCCTGTCGTCCTTTTGCCGCAAGGCTTTGATAACTAAATGATGACAGGCCCTAGAACTTTGCCGACGGTGCCGATCGCCTGAATACGCCTGAATACACCCACGCCCTCAGTGAGCAATTATGAAGGCAATTGTAAAACTCGTAAATCCTCTAGCGCGACAACCTCCCAAGGTGGGTATTGTCCCCCCTCAACAATTGGCAAGATCAGCTTACATTTCTTTAACGCTAGGGGCTGGGATTTGCCCAAAAAGTCGCTAAATCCAGGTGAATCGCTTCGGCAATAGGCCTTTGCAGTAAGCTCATAGAGTAGCACTGGTGCCATTGTGGATTTTCTGCCAACCACTCACCTGTGGACAGTAGAAGAAGCTGAACTTGCCGCGATCGCTGCTCGGGGCGGGAAACGTTCGGCTGCCCAGTGGGGGCGACAGTCTAGCGTCGCGTTGGTGGGGGCGATCGCGCTCATTTTGGTCAGCCCGACGATCGAAGCCAAGATTTTTCCGCCCGCCGGGGTCGCTTACATTGCCCCGCCCCCGGGCTATAACCTCAATATTCGTAGTGGGCCGGGCACCCACTATCCCGCTGTCAACACCCTGCGCCGGGGCACCCCCATCACCGTCACCGGGCACTACGAGCACGGCTGGGCACAGCTCGCCGATCGCAGTTGGGTCGCGGGTAATCTGATTAATTCGCAGCAGCCGGTGGGCGGCAGCGGCGGCCATCGGCCAGGGGTGCCGTCGACGGCTTACATTTTGGGGCCAAACAACGTCAACATTCGCACCGGGCCAGGCATCCAATATCCCGTGGTGATTACCCTGCCGCCAGGGGCGACGGTGAGAGTGACGGGCTTCTATGAGCATGGCTGGGCGCAACTGGATGACCGGAGCTGGGTGGCGAGCAACTTAATCCGGATTGGTGCGCCCATTGTGGATGATGGGGTCTTACGGGTGGGCAGCCGCAGTCCGCGAGTGGTGCAAGTCGAGATCCGCCTGCAAGAACTGCGATACGTCACGCCGGATTTCATTCCCGATGACTACTTTGGGACTGACACGGAACAAGCGGTGAGGAATTTTCAGCTGTGGAACCGCTTGACGCAAAGTGGCACGGTTGATCAAGTGACCAACGATCGCCTGTTCAGCGCCGATGCCGTCGCCAATCCCTATCAGCCCACCCCCACGTACCAAGAATTACGGCTGGGAATGCGGAGTCCCGATGTGCGGCGATTAGAACAGCGATTGCAAGATCTAGACTATTTTCGCGGGCTGGTGCCCGACGAGTTGTTTGATCAAAATACCGAGGAAGCGGTGCGCAACTTCCAACAGCGCAACGGCCTCCCCGTGAATGGGGTGGCGACGGTGCAAACCCAGGAAGTGCTCTTTAGTAATGAGGCCGTCCGTAACGAAGCTCCGGTGGAGCCACCAACGGAGCGACCGACTTTCCGATTGGGCGATCGCGATCCTGAAATTCGCAATCTCGAAATTCGGTTACAGGACTTGAACTATTTGCGCGGCGTAGTGGCGGACAGCTTTTTTGGCCCGGAAACCGAAACCGCGTTCCGTAATTTTCAACAGCGCAATAGCTTACCCGTGAACGGCGTGGCTGATCCACGAACCCAAGATGTGCTTTTCAGCGCTGAGGCGCTGCCGAATGATGATACTGGCACTGACCCGACTGATCCAACCGACCCGACTGATCCGACCGACCCAACCGATCCCTCTGAACCGGGTGACGGGCAAGCCACCGTCAGCACCCGCGACGGCAGTGATGCGATCGCCTTTACTGGTCCCGGTCTCGAATTTGACCTGGCAGGCTTTGTGCCCAACGGCACCATCGTGACCCTAAGCGGCACAGTTGAAAATAACTGGTATGAACTCGACGGCGGTGATTGGCTAGAGGGCTCCTTTCTCGCTTTTTAGGCCAGGAGTCAGGCTGGTTAGCCACGCTACCAGAATGGACGATGGGTCGGCGCGGCGCGGCAACGCCCATCACTCGATTCCAAAATGATCGGGCTGAACCAGCCCGGTCGTTTTGGTTGGCTCAAGATATTGACGGAATTCGCTAATGTGGTCAGAGAATGACGCAGCAACAGGTAGGGACATGAATAAGTTGGCAGCCTTAAAGGCAATATTTACCGAGATGGATAGTGCGCTGGTGGCTTACTCTGGCGGCATTGACAGTACGCTCGTCGCCAAGGTCGCCTGGGACGTGTTGGGCGATCGCGCCTTGGCGGTCACCGCTGATTCGCCCTCGCTCATGCCTGAAGATTTGGAAGATGCCAAAGTGCAGGCGGCAGAAATTGGCATTACCCATGAAATCGTGAACACCCACGAGATGGACAACCCCAACTACACCAGCAATCCGGCCAATCGCTGCTACTTTTGCAAGAGTGAACTGCACGATACCCTCAAGCCCCTAGCGCTGGAGCGGGGCTATCCCTATGTGGTGGATGGGGTCAACGCCGATGACCTGGGTGACTATCGGCCCGGCATTCAAGCGGCGAAGGAGCGGGGCGCGCGATCGCCCCTGGCAGAGATCGGCATTACCAAGCTGGAAGTACGAGAAATTTCGCGATCGCTGGGTCTGCCCTGGTGGGATAAGCCTTCGCAACCCTGTCTTAGTTCGCGCTTTCCCTATGGTGAAGCCATCACCCCGGAAAAGTTGCAGCGGGTGGCACGGGGCGAGCGCTACCTGCGGCAACTCGGCTTGCGGAATTTGCGAGTGCGATCGGCCGGCGACACGGCCCGGATCGAGCTTCCCCCCAACGATATTCAAGCGTTTGTGGCCGCAACCGATTTACCCACGCTCGTGGCAGCCTTCCAAAACTACGGGTTCACCTACGTCACCCTCGATCTGGAAGGCTATCGCAGCGGCAAGCTCAATCAGGAACTCTCTCAACAGCCGCCCTTGGTCGAGTCGCGGTAGCGACCATCAGAGCTGAAATCACTTTTCCATCATGGCTTTGAGCACCACGGTGGGGTCCACCCAACTGCCCTGATATTTCATGCCCCAGTGCAAATGCGGGCCAGTGGTGCTGCCAGTCATGCCAACCCGGCCAATGCGCTGACCACTGGTGACCAGATCGCCCTGGCGAATTTGCAGGCCACCGTCATGATCGACAAACCAGCGATCGCCATCCGTCTCCACCACCACATGCCCCTGCATATGGCAGTAAATGTGCAGCCAACCGTGGGACTCAATCACAATGCCGGTGCCGCAGGCGGTGTTGTCTGACACCCGCGTCACCGTCCCTTCCCACCAAGAGCGAATGTAGCTGCCCATGGGGGCGGCAATATCCAAGCCATAGTGAAATCGCCTGCCGCCGTAAGGATGATTGCGATAGCCGAAGGGGGAGGTGTAAGCCACAAAATTTTCGACCGGAAAAGACGCCGATTGCCAGGGCGTAGAGGGGGGAGCAGCGGCCACCTCGGCGACGGGGGTGTCGGCTTCCTGAGCGTCGGCCTTAAAGGTTGATTGCCAGAGTTCGGCGGAGATCCAGATTAAACCCACCAGCGACGCCAGGCCGACCATCCCCGCCCAGGGCGATCGCAATCGGGGCCGCTGATTTCCTGCAGATTCGGCAACAACCGCCTCACTCCCCAGCGACTCACCCGCCACTACCGCTGCCCTATCACCCCTGCGGGTCAATGTGGGAGGAGCGGTGGGCTGTTCTAAATAATGTCGCGAATACCGCTGGCGCAGCGCGGAGACGCGAGCAGACAGGCCAACTGGTTCACCATTTGACATGTGACTGGACTCAAACGCTAACGAAACCTCTTGAATTTAACAAAAATAGTACAAATGATCTATAGCCTTTCGCTAGGGATTTATCTATGAAATCAATTGACGTGATAGAGATACGCCGTTGGTTTACATAGTGATGATCGCCCCGTGACGGACGGGGCCATTGACTGGAGTGGCAGGCCGGATGACTGCAGTATTTTCAACCGGAAATTTGCCCCCGGGGCCAGAGGGACACGCTCAGCATCAACGAGCCAATGTCACACCGGAGGCCGTTCCAAGGCGAATCCACCCGGCGATCCAGCCACTGCCCTCAACCAGTTTTTCTCGTCGCGCCCTTAGCGTTTCTGGGCTTTGTACTTGTCTTTGAACCGGGCTTGTTGCTGTTTGTGATCCACGATGGGGCGGGGATATTGGGCGCGATCGCGCACCCCATCCTCAATTTTGCCCGTCACCAACTCGGCGGTGTCCAGATGGCGCAGTTCGGGTAGCCACAGGCGAATGTACTCCCCGTCGCGATCGAACTTTTGGGCTTGGCTCGCGGGGTTGAAAATGCGCAACGGCTTAGGATCCATCCCGCTAGAGGCGCTCCACTGCCAGCCCCCGTTGTTGGCAGATAAATCGCCATCCACCAGCTTTTGCATGAAATACTTTTCGCCCCAGCGCCAGTCAATGATCAAATCCTTGGTGAGAAAGCTGGCCACAATCATGCGACAGCGATTGTGCATCCACCCGGTTTCGTTGAGCTGGCGCATTGCCGCATCCACAATGGGATAGCCCGTCTTCCCGTCGCACCACGCTTGAAACTGCGCTTCGTCATTCACCCAGGGAAAGTCCTTAAGCGGTGCCCGATAAGGCCCGCCGGCCAGCTCCGGGAAAAAATACATCACGTGTTGGTAAAACTCGCGCCAGGCTAATTCTTGTTGCCAGGTCTGCACATTTTGTCGGGTTTCGTCGCTGCGGCAGCGGTTGTAGGCTTCGGTCGCCGCGGCCCACACGGTGCGAATGCCGATCGCGCCAAATTTCAGCGCCGCACTGAGGCGCGACGTGCCATCGGCGTAGGGAAAGTTCCGCTGTTCGTCGTATGCGGCAATGTAGCGATCATCATCGCAGAAGGCGTTGAGCTGCTGGTGTGCGGCCCATTCCCCCGGCTCCAGCAGCAAAGGGGCGTCCCAGACAAAGCCCAAATCTTGGGCCGTGGGTAGGGCGATCGCCCCGACGGTCTTGGCTTGTTCGCGCTGCTCAGGGGTCAATCCCTCAGCGGCCTCTAACGCGAGCACTGGGTCGGCCTTGTCCTGCTTGATCCAGTTTTTCCAAAAGGGGCCATAGACGGTGTAAGGGGTACTGTCGGACTTCGTCACCACGCTACCCGGTTCTTGCAGAAGCTGATCCCAAAAGGTGGTTTTGAGTTCGATACCGGCTTCCTTCAGCGCAGTGGCGACTTGGGTATCGCGATCGCGGGAGTAGGGTTCCACATCCCGGTTCCAATAGACGGCGGTGGCCCCAATCGCCTGGGCCAGTTGGGGAATGCTTTTTACTGGATCAGCTCGGAGAATGAGCAATTCGCTGCCTGCTTCGACATAGCGACGTTGCAGCTCTTGCAAGCAGCCCATCATATAAGTGACGCGGGCCGGGGCGACATCCTCCCGGTCAAGAATATGGGGGTCGAGGCAAAACATGCCCGTCACCTGGGGCGATCGCTCACGGGCAGCAGCCAGCCCCAGGTTGTCGCTAATGCGCAAATCACGCCGATGCCAAAACAAAATGCGATCGGGCACAGTCCCCCCTCATTCCCTTGCCGTTAAACCGCTTTTTAGTATAAACAGGTCGCTCAGCAGGCTGCCGCGATGCCCCGCCCGCCGCCGCCAATCGGCTGTCGCGCCATTCTCCAGGCCTACACAAAACCGCTCACCCTGCAGCGCTCAGCAAGAATGGCTAATTCTCGCCGCTTGCGGTTGCGATCGCCCGGACACCAGGTGACGCGGTAGCGGTAAAGCGCAGAACAACCCGACGCGAGACCACCAGGCCCGGCGGCTAGAAGCCACAACTGCGAAGATAAAAATTCAGACGTAAACAAATGCATCAACGCGGCCAAAGGCACTGAGAATCCATATAATAAAAACAAGAACTGTATAAGTCGCTACAGTTTCTGTCAGACTTTAAAAAATCACTTTCTTCGGAGCTAGTCCTATGAAACTGTCTTATCGTGGCCATACCTACGAAGCTCATCTGTCTCCTCTGCATGAGCAAGCCGTTGAGGAAATCGGCACTTATCGTGGCGCTCGCCTAACTCGAAAGCGCTTTGCCGTCCCTCACGAAGAGCATGGCAAGGTTGAGCTGACCTATCGCGGTGCGAAGTACTCGCACGATCTCTAAAGGGACGCGAGTGGGGCTGATGCCTAACCAATAACGGCGGCACTCCGCGTTGCCGCAGTGCCGCCGTTATCTACTTTTCGGCTAAGCGGAGCTTAAATTATTAGGCTCCGCTTTGTTGGTTCAGGGGCCACATTCGCGGCATGTCGCGGGGGTGTAGCACCCAGCGTCGAGGAATTAACTAACGGCTAGAATCTGCTCGTCGAGGGCAAAGTCGGCGGCGGTTTGGGCTCTGCCAGAAGTCATGAAGTCGTTGGTGAATGAGTCTTTGAGACCGCTGACCAAGTCAAACTGGGGCGTCCAGTCCAGTTCGGTTTGGGCTTTGTGAATGTCGGTGAAAAAGTGCTGCACTCGCATCGGGAAAGCTTTTTTCTTGCCGAAGTCAAAGGCTTTGGGGTCGTAATGCACGAGCTTCAGGCTGACGGGGTCTTTGCCCGCAGCGATCGCACAGGCACGGGCTAACCCATCAAAGCTCACGGCTTTTTCGCCAGAAATGTTGTAGATCTGGCCGATCGCTTGCGAATTGCCCAACACAGCGGCCATCGCGGCGGCTAAGTCAGCGACGTGGCCCATTTGCGTTAGCGCCATGCCACTGCCAGGGATGGGGAGCGGGCGATCGCGCACGATGCGATCAAAGAACCAGGCTTCCACATCGTTATAGTTTTGCGGCCCATAGATGTAGACCGGGCGCACTGACGTAAACGGCACTTTTTGCGCCGCTAAATAATCTTCGGTGGCAAATTTGCCCTTATGGCGACTGTTGGGATCGACGGCATCCCCCTCGACGTGGGGCATTTCATCCGATTTCTGATACACCCCAGCGGAACTCACATACACAAAATGTTGCACGGTATCGCCAAACAGTTCCACCAGGGGTTGGGTATCGCTGAGTTCGCGGCCATTGTTGTCAAAAATCGCGTCAAACTTTTCTCCCGCCAGGGCGGCTTTGAGCTGGGCCGTATCCTGGCGATCGCCCCGAATCGTCTGCACCGATTCCACGGGAGCGGGTTTGTTACCCCGGTTAAACAACACCACATCGTGGCCTTGGCTCACGAGCAACTGCGTCAGGTACACCCCGATAAATCGGGTGCCCCCTATGACTAAAATGCGCATTCTACCCTCCCAGGGTGTGTCTGTTCTCTTGGTATCTTAGGATGCAGTTGGCCCCAGCTTGGGAAGAATTGCCGTGGGCGGGGGGGGCGATCGCTCCGTGCCATTAATAAGTTGTTTGACAAATGCTTAAGCGAATCCGCAAAACCCCCCACATTTGGGGTTATGCGCTTAGTCTGAAGCCATTCCCACTATCCGGTCATTCCCCTTCCCACTAAAATAGAGAAACTGATTTTTCTGAAGCGGCGAGTTCACCCTCTGTGTTAGCCGTACTATGCACATCATTGGCGCAGCTTAATGCAAGAGCTAGACACCGCCTATCGGATCTTAGATTTAGAGCCTGGGGCTTCGATGGAAGAAGTCAATCAGGCTTACAAAGATCTTGTGTTTATCTGGCACCCTGATCGCTTGCCCAAAGAAAACTTGCGGCTGGTCGAAAAAGCCCAGGAAAAGATCAAGCAGCTCAATCAGGCCCGCGATTATCTGCGCACCCACGCACGGGTGGGCACCACCGCCGCCAGCAACAGCCATGCCGCCAGCAACACCGCGAGCAATGGCTATCGCTCGCGCACTCGCTCCTATGGTCGCACGGCCAGTAATTATGGCTATCGCCAACGGCCCAACTACGGGCACACAGCGGAGTCATCGTCGTCGCAGCAGACCTATCAAAATCCTTATCGGGCGTATCAAGCGCGCTATGCCCAGACCGGCTCCGGCAGCTACGGGGCCTATCGACGGCCCGACCAGCAAAGTGCTGAGCCCCACAATAGCGCAACGGGAACGACGGGCGATCGCACCTCCACCTCGTCCCAAACAAATGGGGCTAGCACGAATGGGGCCAGCCCCAGCAACCATAGCAATCACAGTGCGGCGGGCAATTACAGTGCGTCGAGCAATTACAGTCGCCGTTATCCTAATGGCAACAGTGCCGCCCACACCAATGCCAACGATGGTTGGAATAACTACACCACGCCGCGCCCCAGTGGTTCTGGGAATTCGGCATCGAGTAACCGCGAAAGTGGGCCGAGCTACACCGTGAATAGCGATCGCCCCCCAACTTCCAGCTATCGCCCGCCATCGTCTTCGAGTTCGACTGCTTCCAGCTACAGCTATCGTCCGCCGGTGTCAGAGTCGCGCGCTAGCAATGACAGTAGCAGTAGCCAGCGATCGCGGCAGCAGCCTGACCTGAGCGGTTCCAATCTGCGCGGGGCCAACCTTAAGGAAAAAGACTTTTCGGGTCGGAATCTGAGCAGTTCTGACCTGAGCGGGGCGGACCTGCAAGATGCCTTTTTACACGGTGTCAACTTCAATCGCGCTGACCTGAGCAATGCCAACCTGTTTCGCGCGAATTTGCTCCAGGCCAATCTCAGCCATGCCAATTTACGCGGAGCCAATCTCATCGGCGCGGACCTCAGTGGCGCTGACCTGAGTGGCGCTGACCTCAGTGGGGCCAAAGTTGCCGTGGGCGATCGCGTCATGGTCAAACTAACAGGGACCATTCTGCGGGGCACCATCATGCCCGACGGCACCATCAACGCCTAGCTTCCAGGCGAATTAGGGTGTTCTCAGTACACAAAAAAAGCCCATGCCAGGAGAGTGGTCATAGGCTTTTGCTGGTGTGAGTTGACAATCTGGTTACTGGGCTGGTTGGGTCTCGGTTGCGGCAGGCTCGTCGTCCATCACTTCAATGCTCACCGGACGACTCTCTGATGCCGTTTCGGTGGTCGTGGCTGGGCTGTGAGTCTTGGTCAGCCAAGTGGCAATTGTTTGAACCACGTTTTTGACTTTGAGATAGCGATCGCCGTAATCATCGGTCATGTCGCCATCAAACTTTTCAGCATTTTTGTTCAAATGAGCCTTGAACTGCTGCAACCAGTTACCTTTGCGATCGCGCACGAGTTGGAGGGCGATCGTGATTAAGTCTTTCCAAGTGGGAGCCGATGGCGGGGCAGCCGGTTCAGCAACCTCGGTACTGACCTGGGTTTCGCGATCGTTGACCGGTACCTCATCCAGGCTTTCTACGGGCACCTCGTTGAGCTCTTCTAGCAGTTCCGCCACAGAGCGACGGGTGAAAGTGTTCAACTCAGTCGAACCGCCCTTGATTTCGGCAAAGGTCATGGATGCTGCCGACTTGAGAATCTCGCTGATGCGAGCGGCCCGCTGCTGACTATCTTGCTTAGCTTTGGCGAATTCTGGTTGTAGGCGTTCTTTCACAGTGTTTGTCATGTTCTTTTTCCTCATTGAAAGTCGATGGTGTGACAGAAACTGGTTGATTTAAGCAACGGTGACGGAGTCAACGTCAACAATAGTTTCCCCAGCAGTTTCTTCAGATGCTGGGCCATTTTGTAGTTTGGAATGACGCTTACGTTCCAAAGCCATTTGAGAAAGTTCTGTCACGACAATGGTGGCTAATAAGCCATCATCAAGCCAACCAATAATGGGAAAAACATCGGGTGAAATATCGAGGGGGCTCACCAAATAAACCAGGGAGCCAAGGATGACCAGCCAACGATATTTTGAATTTCGAATGAGTTTAGTAAACCAGTTAATTAGGGGGCTGCGTAGGGCGCGCTTCATGGGTTTCCTTTCAAGTTCAAATTGATTATGTCAGCTTGAACGCAGTCGCGCAGGTGTGGGTTTCCTAGGAAAAGGCGGGGTTTTTACACCGAATTAACCGTACCGTACTCTCCTCAAGTCAGTCACCTGAGAGGGCTGTTCGCCATTGTCACAAGGACTGATTAACCCAACAATCGTGAGCAATTTATTTGAACCAGATCTGCCGGAGCGCGGCTTTATCCCATTGGGCCAAATCGGCAGCAGCATCGTAGGTGCTTTGTAAAAAACTCAGCAGGGCTTGGTCAGGATCTGCAGCGGTGCGGACAGCATCATAAGGGAGCACGAACTCGCCTAAGTCTTGATGAAAAAAGGCAGCATCGGGTTGTACCGGCGCATTTTGGAAGCCCTCGGGGGCCGGGTAAGCGTAGGAGTAATAGGCCGGATACCCTAGTCCGGTGCCGGGCCAAAATCCAGCACTGCTGACTTCTTGGTTGTAGGCTTCTTTCGCCACATCGTCGGGCAAGTTGGGGACGCCCCCCGGATGCTCTGGGGCCGTCCGTCCCGAAAATCGCGTCACCGCCAGATCAAAGCTGCCCCAAAAGAAATGCACGGGACTGACTTTGCCGCAAAAGTGAGACCGAAATTCTTTAAAGACGCGATCGCTTTGCAATAGCACTCGCCAGAATCGCCGGGCGGCATCGGGATCGTAGCTGGCATGGGTCGTGTCTTGTTCGAAGGGAATGGGATCCGGCACTTCGTTGGGCAAGGTATTGATGCGGATCGGCATCTCCAGTGCTTGCAAAGCGCCCATGATGGCCTGATAAAAATCAGCCACCGATCGCGGACGTAGTTCAATGGTTTGGCTTTGCCCAGTATCAGTGCTAATCCACAGGTGATGCTGCTGGAAATCGAAATCAATTTGAAACACGCGATCGCCGTAGGGAATGTTGCTCGTCGTCAGCCCTCGGGTGGTGAGATACAACGGCACATGCCAGGAATGGTTAATCCACGGGGTTTGTACCAGGCGAATTTTGCCGACAATCTGTGTCCACAGGTGCAGCGTGGTGCAGGTGTCTTGCCAGTCTTCTAAGTTCAATGCGGGCCAAGGAGGTTGCGTCATTTTTCTCAGGTTCAGAGCGGACTATTTCCATTAGAAGCCCTAAAGGGAGCGCCATCGTCACCCCTTTGCAATCGTTAAGCTGGGGCTTAAGCCGTCACCAACTGGGGGACAGTCAATCACGAGCCCCACCGCCTCGGTTGCTGTCCACACCCCACTGCATAAACTCTCTTGCAAAAAGATATATGTGAAATCTCACTATTCCCGCTGAAATCCGCTAAAACGGGACAAGCTAGCGTTGCCTCTGGTTGTTACAGTGAGCGTTGGTTGGTGGCATAGCGGCGATCGCACCATGATATTTTTCGGTTTGAATTTGACCTCTCCCATGCACCAGGCGCTGCGGCTGACGGTGGGCAGTTTAGCGACGGTGGGCGTACTGGGGACGGCGGCGATCGCCGACATCATTCCCGTGGGCTTTGATGAGGTGGACTTGCCCACCCTGTCGGCATCCGAACAAGCAACCCTTGATACGCTGCAATCGGTGCGGTTGCCGTTGATTCTCAGTGAAGTGAGCCCCGATCGCTCGACACTGGTGGTCGCCACTCTGGATCGCCTCAGCCAAACCGATTGGCGGGTCAAGTTTCTCGACCTCAACACGGGCGAGCTGATCGACTCCATCGTGTTGGAATACGAAGTGTTCAGCCCGTTTCTCCCGATTCAGTGGGTGGATAATCGCACCATTCGCTTTGTGCAGGAGGGGGTGTTTGGCCCGTGGGATCTGGTGTCGCTGAACCGCGATACGGGCATCGTGTCCCACACGACGGTGTATCCCACCGAAGAGGAATCCGGCGAAATTTTGGGGGCCGCGCCCGACTTCTCGCACTTTGCCCTGCGGGTCTACGAAGCTGAAGAAGACGTGATTTATCTGGTGTCGCTGCGATCGCTTAACCGTATTGAAGTGGCGCGCATTCCCCCCGATTTAGACATTCAGCCGCCGTCTTGGTCAGCGGATGGCGATCGCGTGGTGTTTGTCACCTCGTCGGTGGAAGAGTGGGATCTGTATGAGCGCACCCCCTACAGCCCCAATCTGTCGGATCCAGTTAACCAAGATGCCCTGGGCCGCACGCCCCCCGCTGACAATTTGTTTTTGCAAGAAAATCAGGTCAAAGTTTACGACCTGTCGGCAGCAGAGCCCTTGTTACTTCATCTGCAAGCCACGGATGATCCGGCCCATATGCTGGCCGAGGCGCGACTCAATCCGGCGGGCGATCGCCTCCTCGTGAAATATTTGGAACCCAGCCAGCTGACGGGACGCGAGTTTCCGTCTTACCTCTATCCGCAGCGATCGTATTACCAAGTGTTGGATCTCGCGGGTAATCCCCTTGCCACCATTGCCGACCAGGCGTTGGCTGGCCCGTTGGAAAATACCGGAGACTTTATCGATAGCGAGACGGTGCTTTTTAGCAGTGTCGCTGGCACCAATCGGCATTTTTTCACCTACGACTTAAGCACGGCATCGTTGGCCACCCTACCCTTACCACCGGGCAGCGTTGACCCCGAATCTTGGGCCGTCTCGCGGGATGGCCGCACCCTGTTTTTCGCCTTTTCTTCGGTGAGTCAACCGCCAGAGGTGTTCACCATGCCGCTGGATGGCAGCGCCCCGCCGAGGCAAATTACTCAGCTCAACGCGGAAGTGGCGGCGGTCAACGATGTGCAGGTCAACTCAGTGAGCTTTGCGACGCGCAACGGTCCCCGAGAGGGCTTTTTGGTGCAACCGGCGGGGGCACCGTTCCCGCCGGTAGAGCAGCCGACGGTATTTTGGCAGCAGGGAGGTCCCGGCTTTTCCATGGTGAATGAGTTCGCTGTGGAAGTTGAAATGCCTTTCAATCTCTTGCCGAACTTTGGTATTTCGGTCTTGTCGGTGCCATTGGCTGGGCGTGAAGGCTTTGGCGCTGAGCTGTATCGCTTGCAAGCCGAGGGCGACAACTTTGGTCAAGTCGATATTGGTGAGGGGGTCGATATTGCGGCGCAACTGGTGGGCGATCGCTGGGTGCGGCGCGATCAGTTAGGCGTTTCTGGCTGCTCTTACGGGGGGTATTTTGCCGCCCAGGCGATCGCGCAATATCCCAATGTGTTTGCGGCGGCCAATCCGCAGTGTTCCCTGCTCGATGCGTTTACCGAATGGCAGCTCGGATACTCATCACTGCTGTCCTACCTCACTGGGCTCACCCCCATGGAAGCGCCCGAACGCTATCGTCGCATTTCACCCCTGTACAACGCGGAGAACGTGACGGCGGCCACCATGCTCTTTCACGGGTCGGCAGATTTCTTGCAAATCGACATGGCCCGTAACTTTCACGACATCATCGAAAGCAACGGCAGCCCCGCTACGCTGTATGAGTTCGAGGGGATTGGCCACAGTATTTTTGACACGGGCCTACAGCGTACGGCGGCCCAACTCCAGGTTGATTTCTTTCGCCGCCATTTAGACTCCGCAACGGCTGACCAGCCTTAGTCCTCTTGGTGTGATCGATTGGTATTCATATTTCAGTTGTCCTGAAACTAAGACAATTTTCGCTAGCAGGGGCTTTGCTGTATCAATATAATCTGCTAAAACACTGTGTCCTATGCCCCACACTCTCAGTTCAAAGGCGTCAATCGGGCAGACAGTTCTCGAGTTCAATGCAGGTGAACAACGGTGAGAAATGCGCTGCTAATCCAACAGAATCCATATGCAAGCCTTTGCCGCCGATCCACCTCCCAGGCAAGTAGTCTCATGAGCGCTGTGCAGACAAACAACATTTACAGACTTCAAGTCAGCACAGATTCCAGCAGCTGTGAAATCTGTTGTTGAGTTGTTTGTAAGTGAAAATTATCGCAAGCCCAATCTCGAGCCCTGTGAGCGATCGCTTGTGTTTTATCAGGGTGATGTTGCATGTCGTGGATAGCTGCCGCCAATTGTTTCGCATCACTAGGCGCACAGAGCCACCCAGTTTTATCAGGTTCAATGAGTTCTAACGCGCCGCCAGCGGCTGCGCCAATCACTGGCCGACCACACAACATTGCTTCAACAATGACTCGGCCAAACGGTTCCGGGGCGGTAGAAGTATGCGCAATGCCATCACAAGCAGCCATTAAAACCGGAATATCAGACTGGAATCCTAAGAATTTCACTCGGCCTGCGAGTCCCAGTGTTTCTACCTGATGATGCAATTGTTGAACGTAGTCGTCCTCCCCAAAGAGCGCATCACCGACGAGTAAGGCCGACACGCTAGCGTCGCAAAGTGCTAAAGCTTCTAACAAAATGTGCTGCCCTTTCCAAGGCGATAGCCGGCTGAAGTGGCCAATGATGAAGCGCTCATCCCAGTTAAAAGCTTGTCGAGCTGACGCCGCTACCATCGGTGATACTTGATAAAGTTTTGGATCAAACCCGTTGTAAACGACCTTTACGAGTTCTGATCGCCCTCCGGCTTCTACAAAGGCCGCCTGAGTTGCTTGGGAGTTCGCAATGACCAAGGAGGCAAACCGATTGGCGAGGGTGGTGGCGATGCTCCGATTGGTCTGACTGAAATGATCGACCGAGAGAATGTCACGCAGGTGATACACCAACGGTCGACGCGCTAAAAAGCTAGCGATCGCACCCACTACTAAGGCTTTTTGAGTGTTTGCGTAAACAACGTCATACTGGCGGGCTAACTTTGCGACAGCCATCACTAGCGGGACAAGAGAGGCACTTCTTTGGAGGCTCTCACGCCAGCTACTGTCTTTACTGATGCGAATGTTTTGATGTGTGAGAACTTGATGAGGGATCTGCCGCTCTTCTAGTAATTCTCCAAAAGGTCCATCAGCAAACAGTCCCACTAAGCAGCTATCACGGTAAGCCGCCGCAACATCTGCTAAAGACAGTTCGGCCCCACCCAGTTTGCCGCTCTGATCTAAAAACAGAATTTTCATGATGGATACTCGGCTACAACCTGCTCATAAATCGTGGCAATTCGCTTTGCGATAATCGGCCAATCATAGTTAGTCCGCGCATAAGCTCTGCAGGTTTCAGAGCTGGGTAATGGTCGTATCCCCTTAAGGGCTTCGATAATACCTTGCGACAAGGCGTCAGGCGTCGTGCCATCAAACAGCAACTGAGCAGACAGCGGATTTAAGATCTCTGGAATCCCTCCCACCGGAGTCCCCATCACTGGTGTCCCCGAGGCTAAGGATTCGATGACAATTAAGCCAAAGCCTTCCAGCGCCACCGTCGGCACAACCGTCAAATTGGCTGCCCGATAGGCAAAGGGGAGGTCTTCATCCGGTACAAATCCTAGTAGTTTTACCGATTGCTCCAGCCCTAGGCTCTCAATCTGCTGTTGCAGCTCAGCTTGCAGGCCACCCTTACCCGCAATCATCAACATCGCCTCAGGACACTGACGCTGAACTTCCACCATCGCTGAAATCAAATTCTCCAGACCCATGCGCCGCGCTAATCGCCTGACGGCAAACACAATCGGTCGATCTGATGGCCAGCCTAGATGCTCTCGGGCAGTTGTTTGCGCCAACGTACAATCAAAGCGATCACAATCAACGCCTCCTGGCACAATCTCTATTTTCTCTAGAGGCACTGCATACTCACGATGCAAAACCTGACGAAATGCCTCAGAAAGCACAATAAAGCGATCGGCACGGCGATAAGTCGGTAGTTCGATTTGCTTTTTCATCCAAGTAACTAAAGACCGATTTCCTTCAGCATCCCCCTCTAATGCCCAAGGTCCGTGAAAATGCACCACCAAAGGTAACTGTTTCGTGTGTGACAATATGGGCAACATATACAAAGCAAAATGAGACGCCACTAAATCGGGGTTGAGTTCAGCCAGCAAACGTTTACCCAATGCCCCGGACGCAAACCAGCGCTTGAGCAGCGACGCCTCTTGCTCAGCAGAAACATAGATTCCAGCTTTAGAGTCGGCAGCAGAACCCGTAACCAGGCTACTCACATCAATCTGACAAGTCGGTAAATGCTGATGACACCCATAAAAGAAACGATTTAACCCTCCGGCCTGCTCCGGGAACCAACCCATTCCAACTTGTAAAACCTTTAAAGCATTCGGCCCGTGAGGCGCTGTTGTTACTGATTGCAAGCCTACTACCCTTCCTTCAAGCACTGCTCATGCATAGACTGATATTTGCTGTAGAGCACGTTCGCATCATCCAGTAACTTCAGTGCCAAAGCAGAAGAATAAAGTTCAGTTTTCTTTTTCGCTTTTAGCTGTTTTCTCCGCGCATATGAATCAGGTGAGTCAGACACTGCTGCCCTGCAAACTCGATTAGCCACGTCAACGTTGACCAGCGCAAAATTAGTAGAGTACTTAACGTTGAGCGCAGCTATTATTCTATCCAGGCCTTTAGTAGTAGTCGAAAAATCGCTAATAATGCATTCAGAAGCATAGGGTAGAAGGCATCCATAAAAGCCAATATAACTGCGAAGTGCTTGCACTACTGAGACGTATGGCCACCGACTGGTTAAGGACATTACGGTTCCCTCTGGTTCACGCACTGTCAAGAGCACTGGAATGGCTTTTTCAACTGCGCTAATAATCAGAACTGGGGCATGCAAGTGATGTGCTAATTGTACGGGTTTATCTTGGAAATATCGAAATGCAACAGTTGCAAAACTATTTGCAGACCCTTGAAAACCGTCAATTACCAGTTCCGTCGAAGTTGTAACGGTACTTTCTGAATCTTCCTTTCCTCTTAGTTTTCCCTTAAACTGACCCCACACAATAAAAGGTGTATAGAGAGAGGCATATTTAGGATCTTGAGAGATTGTGGAGCGAACTGTGAATCCAATTTTTCGAATGGGAAATAATAAACTATTCATAATTCCTAATTGACTGAGACTTGGATATAGGGCGATCTCTAAAACACTGATTGATTAGACTAAGATATGAGTTCAGGAATTGATAGATCCCATTTCTCGATAGGGACGTCGTAGTCTTCCCTAAGCTGGATTAGATCATGTGACAATCGTGACAAGTAAATTCGGCATTGTTCATTGGTTAAGTGAGCTTTAATTGTCTCTCTCCTGGCAAGTGGCTTATACATTAGTTGACGCACCTGGGGCGAAAACATTTTTTGAGCCAGCGATTTAACCAATCCAGATTCATATATCTTCCTGACAAACGGATTAATGTTAAGTGTGTTCTGACTATTCAAAATAATGCTGTGGTCAATAGGACTCTGGGGAAGCTCTAAGAACTCATAGATGTTCTGCACTTCCTCGTCTGGATTTTCTTTAAGATCCTCGAGAAGCATCACATGAATTTTATTCCGCCCAAATGCATCAGAGAATAAGGTTAACTGCCTGGCATATTCCGAGTACCAAATATAGTCATCAACCAATTCAGTATGACCAACATGTCCTCCAGCAATTAGATGCCTCATGTGCGACTGCAGTCGTGATATGGGATCCCTCAATATATATATAAACTTAAAATCATAATCATCTTGGGCCTCTACTATTCTTTGTATAACCTGTGGATATTTGGGATTCATCGTATAAGTTGTAGAGGCCTCAATTCCTATTCCCTCTTCTAAGTTTCCCAACCACAAAGATTCATACCAATCTAAACCTCTCTGATAGACTGCATCTTCAGAAAAAAAGTGAGGTTCTTTATTCTTAGAAGGGATAATTAAGGGATGCTGAGCTAAATAGTGGAATAGACTGGTCGTTCCACACTTCATTGCCCCAATAATAATGACTATTTTCTTGCGCATAGTTTATCTCAAAATAATTTTTCAAAGTTATCCACATCATCAGCTAAGCAATCATCTGATGATAAGCGTGGTATTTTTGTGCAGACAGAACCAACGCAATTGAGCTCCACATAATCATGCCTTGAACTTCTGTATGCGGTTGCCCTAGGGGTAACTGCGTCACCGTAGCAAATGCCACGGCTCTAGAAGCTGCGGCAAATGAATCTCCAGGCTTGAGGGGGATAATCGCCATCTTTAAGAGTGATATAGCCAACCCACCAAAATATATAGAAGAGCCAAACCAGCCAATACTTAGCAGCGAAGATAAGATGGCGCTATCAAATGAGCCAGCACCTAAACCTTCACCAATCCAGCTGCCAAAGGCTTCATCCTGAAGCGCTGCATAGGTTTCTTGACGAGCTTCGGCACTGCCATCACTTTCTAAATTAGAAAGCGTTTCCAGCCTCCCAACAATCACCTCAGAAAATGGCTCTAAGCTGACTAAAGGCACTAAGCACAATGCAATTGCGATCGCAGTTGCAATGATTTGTACTTGCTTTCTAAGGCTTAGGGAGCCCATCAGCAAAATCAAGCCAACTACAAAACTCAGCCAAGAAGTTCTTTTTCTAGCTAGTAGAAACGTCATAAATCCGAAAATATTTGCACCTAGGAAAAGCGGCCCTTTTCTGTCCATTACTAAAAGGTGTAATAATCCCGCCATAAAAACGGTACTCAGTGGACGATTAGAACTCATTGTGCTCCAAACATTTATCATGAAAGGTTCTGGTCTACCAGCACTGGCAAACTCGGCATTAATCATCCATGACTTATCCCACTCCGGCAAGAATAAAAACTGAACGACACCATATGCCCCCATCAGTAGCAGTCCCCAGAGAAAAGTTGATTGAAATAAGCTGCGAATCTCAGGGTAACTTCGCCAGTTAGTGTATAAAAAACTTGCAAAAACAACAGGCACCAACCAGTCTAGAGTAGTGATCACTAGACTGGTTGGCGACTGAAAAAAAACTGCAATTACAGCGCCATAAATTACGGCATATGTAGACATTAAAAATGGAAGTTTTTGACTTGTCCAGTCGTCAAAAAATCCTTTAACTGAGATCAGAGTGACCATAAAAGGTGCAAGCAATAAAATGCTTGGCTCAGTGTAAGAGCTGTATTGGTCGGCGATACGTCTAATGAGTGGTGATAAAAACCATAACCACCAAACAAAACGAATATAAGTCGACTGACTCTTTTTATAAAAATAAAGGCCAACCCCAAAGGAAATGAAAGGAAATGAAAGGGTTAGCAAGTCACCCAGCCCAGAAAAACCCAAAATAAGAGAAAAACATAGAAAACCAATTAGAACTGGTATATGCGTTTCCTGCTGACTGACTATCGGCAATTGTTGAGGCATTTTCTTATTTTACAATAAATTGATATCATACATGGTTGAGTGGTTTTCTTATTTTGGGATTAATTTTTGTCTTAGAATTTCTTCTCCATTGTTGCCAGCCAAGCCATCTTCCTTTCAGGTTGTCAGCGAATTTCTGTATAGCAAAAAAGCCTTCTGAGGGGAGAAAGCGTACAGCTTGTAGGAGTCCTCGGCGGCCTCTGTTGCCGACTAATATGGACCATGCTAAGAAGGTTAACTTTTTTGAGTTAGGAAGGTAAGACAAGGCAACATAAGTCTGATTAAAAATGCCGTTGACCAATTTTTGAGCATCGTAATTTAATTGAGTAGTGACGCTTGGTCTCTCCGCCATTCCAACACGCCGACCCGAATAATGGTCGACCAATAAATTTGAGTCATATATTAGTTTCCATCCTCGGGCTTTTGTATAAAGGCTAAGATTAAGATCCCAGCTGGTGTGAGTTGCCATGTACTTCAGGCATTTATCGTATTCAAAATTTTTGAGCAGTTCTACTCTAAAGCTTGAGTTAACTCCCTTAAGCTGATCAACCTCCCTCAGGCCACCACAACCAAGATGATGATTTCCAATTACCCGGCCAAACCAAGTAATTAAACCCACATTTGCTTGTAAATCGCCCTCAACTAGTTCGCCATCGCGGTAAAGAATATCACGACCACCAAAACCACCGACCTCAGGTCTAGCTGTGTAAAGCTCTTCAATCCTAGCCAACCAGTCGGGCCTAGGGGCTGCATCATCATCTGTAATTGCGACAATATCACCTTCAAGGATACGAAATGCTGCGTTATGAGCAGCCAAGGAACCCGGTTCAGTCACCTTTAAAGTGACCACAGGAAAGCTTTCAAAAGTCGAGTTTTCGATAAGTTCCCATGTTTCTCGATCAATATCTCGTATCGTTACAATCACCTGCTCAGGCAGCCGAGTTTGCTGGCTAAGAGCATCTAAGCAACACTTTAAATCCTGTGGACGACAATATGTCGGAACAAATACGGTAATAAACATATCAACTATTTCATGACGATAAGGTCTTAATGAGAGTCATTCTTCTTGCAAAGTAGGAGCTTTCTCCCTCCTTCATACGTAGCTAAATTAGTCACGTCGACGAAGAACTTTGATAAAACACTTAAAAATGTTTCATATTTATAACAATGGCCACGTTCCCAAGCTTCTAAAGCCGATAGATTATGTGAAGGAATAAAATTACGCAGATCTGCCGGGGGAATGAACTCTAATAGAACCCAACGGTTTGACAGAGCAGAGAGCCGACTCAGAAATTTTTCAAGGGTAAGACGTCGCTTCAGCAAAAGGTGCTGTGTAATGTTCAGACACATAACCATCTCGCAACATAATCGCTCATCAATGGACACAAAAAAATCATTACACAGGTTAAAGTGTGGAGATGTTAAATCTATTAGCAGCGGGACTATGTATAAATTATTCTGCTGTGCTTGAGTATAAAGATTACGAACACGATTTTCGTCATCATCAAAAGCAACTACTTTGCTACCATTTAGGGCTGCACACTGGGCATACCAACCTTGATTTGAGTCAGTATCCAAAAGCGTTTTGGGATGGTATGTCGCAAAGACTCGATCAACTTCTATTTGCTGGGCTGTCCAGGTTCTTTTGTCTGTAAGTGAAGTTGTAGATTTATCAAAACAGTCAGTTACCTGAATACTGTTTTCAGGCAACTTCATCTGCGATACTTTCTCTTGCAACTCTAATAGAAAAGATCTGCGGGAAGCTGATTGCAGTGGAGCCTGACTTTTCTGTGCTGTTAGAAAGGCCTTCTTGAAAAATGGGCGTATTAATGATGGCGTCTTTTGTCTTATCAGCTGAAATGCACTACGTTTAAGTCTGGCAGTATTTAGATTATGCTTTTTATTGAAATCAAAAATTTGGTGCTGTTGCTCGAGTTTACTTGTCGAGACATAGTAACTATCGCGTATAAGTGTACGTGCAAGATCTGCTTGCTTCTTAGTCATAATTTCTAAGGGTTTCAAGAATAAAAACTTGAACTTTTCATATGTTCTACCTGGCCATAAAGGCTTTTCATCACTCTGAGTGATTGAGCAAAAATCAATAAACACAGGTTTTGAACCATCAAACAATATATTCAATGAGTTGGCATCAGTTGTTGTTAGGCTATATTTCTCAAGCTCTATAAGAAATTCAATGTGAAATAAAGTAGCATCCTTAAACATCAGGTCACACCATTCATATGGGTAAGAAATGAATGGAATAGCCCGATGATGTAAGACTAGCTCGTAATTATCTACGCACCAGTCAGTCATGGTGGTGTCTACCAAAAGTCCTTTTGTAACGAGTTCTTCTACGATACCCTCCTTGAAAAGTTGTGAATAAAGTGCACTATTTTCATGGCTAATCGCACGATAAAGCTTACCGTTTAGCCAAAAAAGTCTTCCATTTTTATCGACAATTGACAGGCTATGAAATTGGATATCTTCAAGCGCTAATTCCTTCATTATTGTTCACTATTATTATAAAGATTTACAAAAAGCTAGCTTTGCAAACTATGATACTGCCAAAGTTTCCCTCTACTAGTTAGAAGCTCTTCGTAGCTTCCTTCCTCAACTATGCGGCCTTGCTCTAAAACAACAACTTTGTCAGCACGGGCAATTGTTGATAAACGGTGAGCGATCGCGATCACTGTTCGTCCCGTCGAAAGTTTTTCGATCGATTCTTGAACTAAGCGTTCTGTTACAGAGTCCAAGGCACTCGTTGCCTCGTCCAAGATTAGAATTTCTGGATCTCGGAGTAATGCGCGAGCGATCGCGATCCTTTGCCGTTGCCCACCAGACAACAAAACGCCTCGATCGCCTAAATGAGTATCTAGTCCTGCTGGTAAAGCCTGAATGAAATCCCAAGCATTCGCCATTTTGGCTGCACTGATAATTTTGTCTTCAGCAATATCGCTTAGTGCGTACGCAATATTATCGCGAACTGATGAATTAAAAATGAAAGTGTCCTGGCTCACGACTGCCATCTTTCGGCGAAATGAGTAAATTTCAATCTGTTTTAGATCGATTCCATCAACTAATATCTTGCCCCCAGTTGGATCATAAAACCGCGGTATAAGATCCGCCAAAGTCGTTTTCCCTGCTCCAGAAGAACCGACTAAAGCTGTCATTTCACCACGCTTAATTTCCAGATCAATGTCTTTCAAAACAAGAGAATGTTCATCATAGCCAAATCTAACTGAATCAAATACAATGCCTTCTGTAAGCGGACTATATGTCAGATAGCCATTCTGAAAAAGAGGTTTGCCATTTATATCTAGCAATTGCTTAGTGGCTTCTACAGCTCCTTGATACTTGTTAATTCGGCTTCGGGCGTTATTTAGCTGTCGAATAATCGGTAGCGTTCGAATGAGCACAAACAAGAAAGTGAGCAGTGAAGCAGTTCCCAGTTGGCCATTAGGAATGAGCACAGTGAAAGAAAAAAGTAAGACGCCCAATGCAACTAACGTCAAAACTGTTTCAGGAATCGGCTCAACAACTGCTCTAATTTTCCAAGTTTTACTGTCCGCCTTAAAAACCTGAAAAATTCTATCGCCGAGCTTTTGCCGTTCATGATCTTGAGCTGCAGAAACCTGAATAGTACGAATGCCATTAATAAACTCAATCCCAGTAGACGTATAAGCACTTCGGGCAGCACTCATTTGAAAGCTGAGTTCGCGGATTATGCTAAACAATCTTGTTGTCAACACTGAGATTATAAGGAATAGTAGAACGATTAGAATAGTGAGCTGCCAAGATATCCATAAAATAGATATTGTATACACCAACAAGATAGAGCTCCTTGTGAACATGAAGGAGACTATTTCAAATACATTTTTAAGTTCGGTTACTTCTGTCGTCAGACCGTTAATTAGGTTCCCAGAACGGCTCTTGGTGAAGAAAGCCAGGCTTAAGTTCTGGAGATTTTCAAAAATTCTAATCTGCAAATAATATACGAGTTTGCTTTGAGCCAAACCACTATATGCTATGCTCAGAGTGGTAAAAGTTGCTTGCAAAAAACTAGCAAGTACGAGCACTGCAGACATCCGATAGATTCGATCAGTAACTGATAAATTGATTCCCAAAATATGAATATCAATCCAGTTGATGCCAGTCTGAATAGGAGCAACATCTGGCTCAGTCAAGCCTTGCAGAAAAGTCAAAATAAACCCAATATTTAATCCTTGAAAAACAGAAGACAAGAGGGTAAAGATTATGGCGATCACAATAATCCCTCGAAAGCTATTTAATTCTCTCAGTATCAAATAGTTTTCACGCCAAAAACTCGATTTTTTGAAGATAAATGGTTTTATAGACATGGATTACATACACTCTTTTCGGTGTTCTTGACAAAGCTAGAGAGATCAATTGCGTGTCAGTGCTTGAGGTTGTTTCAGCACTAATGTCTCTCGACTATTAATATACGAAGACGGCGAAGAGCTTTCGCCATTAGCAATCAACCCGACTACATCTAAAGATTTGAGTATCGTTCCTGTTGATTTCAAATCATCATGAGTTACTTGATCTAACCGGGTCACTAGCACTACACCATCACAAATTCCGGCGATTTTAGTCGCGTCAGCTGTCCCTAACAGCGGTGAGGTGTCCACTAAGACAATGTCATAGATGTCTCGATACCGAACCAGCATATGCTGCAACCAGGGAGAACTTAATAACATCAAAGGGTCGGCTGGCATCCCTCCAGCTGGCAAGACATCAAACCGTGCAGAACCGACTTGACTAGGCTTAAAGGCTTGGGGAACAGTGTTATGCTCTAACGCTGTGACTAAGTCTTGCCCATGCTCGATCGACAATTCTTCCTTTAAGTTCGATGACCGTAAATCAGCATCGATCACTAACACCTTCTGACTCATCCGGGCCAAACTGTACGCTAGCCCCAAGACAACTGTCGTCCGCCCCTCCTCAGGCATCCCTGACGCGATCGCCAACACCTTGAACTTGCCCTGATAGCGCAGCTGCAGTAAGTTACTAATGACGTCTATCGACTCGCGAAAAGCCGGATATAAAAACGGTTGAATCAGCGTAGATCCACGCACATAATTCGAAGATTGCGAAACTTGCTGAAACAGCATAGAGCGGAAATCTTCTGGCGTACTTGCATCAACCCAAGGTAAGGCACCAATAAGAGGAAAAGATACTTGCTTTTGTAAGTCGCTCAAGCTTTGCACCGTAGTGTCGGTCATTTCACGTACAAAGGCCAAGACCCCGCCGATAAAGACCCCAACCACACCCCCTAACGCGATAGTCTTCAGCGGACTCGAACTAATATTACGTCCAATTTCTGGCATTTCAACCACTTGCCAGTTATAGCCTTCTCGTGACAGCTCAGAAGCCACCTTCTCTCGCTCTTCTAGGAGTCTTTGAAGGGTTGCTCTCTCCGTCTCTACTTCCGGTTGGAGTTGATCATATTCTGAAATTAGTGCCGGATAAGAATCTAGAATTTCTCCTAATTGACTCTCCTGAATCAGCAAGCTCTCACGCCGAGCATTCAAGCTTTGAAAAGAACTATCAGTTGCCAAAAATTGAGAGATCAAAGAGATATCTACTGTTCCCAATTGCAAATATGAAGCAAGGTCTGGAGTGAACTGACCAACTGGAGTTTTAACAATATCGCTGATAGTGTTGTTCAGAATCTGCTTTTGATTACGCTGCTGCTCTAGCAAAAGTTGAACCGTAGGGTCGGCATCAGTAAAGACACTACGCCGCTCCGCCAGGGCCAACTCTATTTGTTGTATCTCGGCAAGCAGAGTTTGAATCTGTGGCGATTCGCTGAGCCGCGACGCAATCAAGGCTGAGGCTGGGGAAAATCCTAATTGTTCTTCATATAACTGGTACTGAGCTTGTAACTCAGATAGATTGGCTTCCAGTTGTCGGCGTTCTTCTTGAACAGTGATCAGACTAGCAGCAGCCTCCTGAGCTTGGACATTAGGATCAATCAAGTTGGAGTCTTCACGAAATTGTTTGAGTGCGTTTTGCGCCTGCTGTAAACTGATTCGAGTTGAATCAAGTTGGTTGTCAATATGATTTAAGCCGCGTCTCAAGCGATTCTGCTGCCGAGCTTCGTTATATTCCAGATAAACTTCTTGCAATTCTTCTAAAAAGCGTTGAGCCAAAGCTGGATCTTCTGAAGAATAAGTTGCCTTGAATATTCGAGTTTCTGCATCATCGTCGACGAGTCGATTCAATTTATAATTAGACTTAACGGCATCAATCGTCAACTCGGGATATTGACTGATTAACGCATTGACCGCTTGCTCTAGAAACTGCTCGCTTCGCAATAGGTTAAGTTGTGTAGCATAGTCAATGTCATCGCTAGACAACTCTTCGTAGGGGGTTAAATCAGAAGCCTGTAACTGATCCTGAAAGTTAGGTTCAATCAACAGTTGCATCGTACTCCTGTAAACAGGTTTCTGTGTGAATGCTCGAAGCGTTGCAAGCGTTACAGTAAACAACAAAGCCCCTAATACCCAAGGCCAACGCCTGAGAATAATTTGAAGCAGTTTGCCATAGCCAAAGTCTTCCGTTTGTGGCTGCGTGAGCTGCGGCTCTGAAATAGAAGAAACACTATCCATATATGAGCAATCGAACTAATGATAAAGATATCGGTACGATTATTATGTAGATGCTAATTCGTTTCCAACCATAGTAGGAAGAGAGTTCTCTAAAAAAATATCAACTTCTTTAAAAAAGGTACGTTTCGTAAATCTCTCCTTGGCGTAATCATGGATCACCTCATAATTCCATTTCATCTGTCTCGCTTCCAGCAAGGCACTTATCAGAGCCTCTGGCGTCTGCTCCTCAAAAAACAAGCCTGTGACGCCTGGTCTTTGGGTGTCTAGAACTCCTCCGGCTCCATAAGCAATGACTGGAGTACCACTAATATTAGACTCAATTGGCACGAGACCATAATCTTCTAAGGCCGCAACAATCACCATTTTAGCTTTGCCCATTAGCTGCCTACGACGCTCGTCATGAACATGCCCTAAAAAAGTTACGTTACTGTGGGCCATAGCTTGTAAGCGTTTGCGTTCGGGGCCATCACCAATAATCATCAACGGCCAGCCTAGGACATTGAATGCCTCAATGATGATATCTATCCGTTTATAGCTCAGGAATCGAGAGGACACCAGATAATAGTCGTCTTTTTGATTAGAGAAAGAAAATTGGCTTTCATCAATTGGGTAGTTAATGACCGTCGCAGGACGTCCGTAATGGTGTCGTATCCTATCTGCGACAACACTCGAGTTGGCAATGTAAAAATCTGGCTCCTGGGCATATTTCAGATCAACTTGTCGTAGCTGTCGAAAAACAACTTCTAGCAACGGGTGAAACGCTTGATATCGCTCAAATCCCTGCAAGTAGGTTTCTGTATCCCAGAGAAAGCGAGTCACATTGTGACAAAAGCAAACATGCTTAGCATGTTTGCTTTTGCGAACGCTTTTAGCGAAACTCGTGGTGCTACTTAGAATCAGATCGTAACTCTCAAGATTTAACAACCTGAAAGCTGGAAAGTAAAGCGGCGCAAACATCCTAAAGTGCCGAGCAGCTCCAGGGATCCTTTGTAGCTGAGTTGTATTGACTATTCGATCCCTTAATTCGATGGTTGCCTGTGGATCATATAGTGATGTGTAAATATCAGCCTCAGGAAAGTGATGGCACAGCAATTCAAAAACTCGCTCTGCCCCACCTTTCTGAGTGAGATAATCGTGAACTAAAGCAATTTTCATGTCATAGGTGCCCAAGATCTTAAAAAACCTGGCTTACATACTTCCAATTACTCACCAGCATGACTAAGACGATGGCTCAGTATGCTTGACAGTAAAAGCATGCAAAAGAGTTAACTTTTTGTTAAAGCAACCTTAATGTACATGGACAAACATTTTCTGGCAAGCATTCAGCAATTTCTTTTTTATTGATTTAACAAACACCAAAGCAGCTCTGTTGGCTTCAAGAGCCTTCCATACGGCGTAATAGGCGACTTCCTCTTTGGTGCAAACTCATCAAGTCTTCTTGCCATCAGGCGGTATTTGAAGATTCTGTATGGTTAACTCTTACGAGGGAGATGAAGCCTTCTGTCAGGGTTATTACGGTCTATGCTGATGGCAGACCTAAGATATTCACGAGAGCGGTTCCGGAAGTTTAGTGCTTCTAGAAAACTCACAGACTCTTCACGTATATGTTCAGGGAATCAACTCTAGGCTCGTCGACAAGTTGCAGCACATTTATGCTATTGGTCAGATTCTCCAAATCATCAGACAACAAGCAGCGAACGCCCGCAGCGTACCGGACGGAGATGGCAGTGATCTGAAGAGTCCTCTCTGGTCTTAAAACAGACAAAAATCATACCCAGCTAGTTAAAGTTGAAAGTAGAGAGTCGCTCTGTTCTTTTCTGGGACGCTCGGTAAAAGAACAAGCGACATGGGTGTGTACCGTCTGTTTACTGTTTTACGACGCTGTTATGCATTTTCTTTTTCAGTTACGGTTCACACCATCAGCCTTGGTGGTCATGGCAATAGTGGCTAGCGTTGGCTGGCATCAAGCGGTTAATGCTGACGAGCTCTTTGATTGTGACGATAGTTGTGATGACGTTTTATCTGAATTTGATATTCGCCCGATAGAGGAGCCAGATAAGCTTGAGGAGATTACCGATTCAGTATCCGAATATCGGCTGGGGCCAGGTGATTTATTAGATATTCAGATTTTGGCTGCAGAAGAATATAGTGGCGAAGTCATTGTGACTCAAGATGGCTCAATCAATCTGCCACAAGCGGGCCGCGTGATAGTGGAAGGATTAACCATTCAGCAGGCGATCGCAGTAGTTGCCGCGCGATATGCCGAATTCATCCGTCAGCCGATTGTCAACATTCAGCCCATTCGGTTTCGCCCTGTGCGTATTGGCATTGCTGGTGAAGTAAAACGCCCAGGCTCTTATATTGTTTCAAGCTTAGACAATTTCAATGAGTCAAATGTCCAAGACTCACGTTTTCCAACCCTTACCCAGATTATTTCTCAAGCTGGTGGCATTACTGCAGACGCCAATCTGCGAGCAGTTGAAATTAGACGTAATCTTGGCCGAGATCAAGCAACAGTCATTAGTGTTGATCTATGGGATTTGGTAGTCACCGGCAATCTTGATCAAGATCCTATTCTTTTGAGTGATGACGAGGTTTTGATTCCGACGGCTACTGCTTTGTCCCCTGAAGAACTAGCTCTACTGTCAACTGCGAGCTTTGCGCCTGACACTATTCAAGTTTACGTCTCAGGAGAGGTAGAAGAACCGGGAGTGCTAGACGTACCGCTGAATACACCGTTAAATCAGGCTTTATTAGCTGCGGGGGGCTTTAACCCAAGAGCGAACCGTAGTTACGTAGAGTTATTGAGAGTAAATCCTAACGGGACAGTTGTACAGCAGAATGTTGATATTGACTTTTCGGCGAATATTGCAGCAGCTAACAATCCAATTTTGAAAGATCAAGATGTCATTGTGGTTAATCGTTCTGGCTTAGCCCAAACTGGAGACATAACGGATATTCTCCTGAGTCCAATTACGCGAGTTTTGAATACGATATTAGGGGTAAATCGGTTGCTGCAATAGTATCGACTGTTGGGTGAGTTGCAAGCTTGTGATGGCATCAATGATGTTTTTGCTGATCTGACAAGTCGAGGAAAGATAAACCATCAAGATTGGCGTAGAGTCTCTGAGCTAGACAAGACTGGGGGCCGGAACGGCTCTGTTCACTCTGTGACTCATTGGGTACTTTACAGTCATACCGTGATTGGCAAGGGCAACTAAGTGGGCAGGCACAATTATTTCGTAGACGGGTTTCGACTCCGCTCAACCCTCAACTTCTGACCTGCCAAGCAATATTGCTGGTTGAGCGGAGTCGAAATCAGCCACCAGACTACCGTTTAAATAGGCCCAACTACTTACAACTCAGGGCTTGCAGGTTAACTGAATATAAGCAGATTTCATGATGCCCATCTGGCTAAGCTTCGACTCCATTGAGTTTCTGTTTGCCTGAAGACATCAGGAGTAGCAAACGATGACTTGCCTTGGCACCGTCGACACCCTATGGTGATTACCCCTGTGAGCCAGCCCTTAGTGGTGCAGAAAAGTCCTGAGAGTATTGATGTAGCTAGATTCTCAGATTGAGAAGGGGAGCCATCTGTGA
>NZ_JACSWC010000392.1 GCF_016888165.1 Halomicronema sp. CCY15110
TGTATATCAAGTGTTTCAAGCTTCGATTTAGTCAATTTCTTCAGTCCGGCACGTTCATTTCCGCCTCATCTGGCCGCACCACCCCTCTCTTCATCGCTGCTGTTTGCGGAGTGACCCACCCACCGGAAGTAGGCCTTAAACTAGCGAGGCTGCGATTTGGGTCAATTTAGTTCCTATGAACTACTGAAGGCTCGATTTTTGGGGCAGGAAGATTCAGTAGTTTCGACCTGAAAATAGCTTAGGGACTATTTTGGGCTTATATCGCTCCAGAGTTATGGTTAGAAACGCCTGGTTTCTCGTTCACTCGATTTGGGTAAACCCTGGCTGTATCTGGAGAATAGTTGCTGTGCCAGGCAACTTGAGAGCTGCCAAAGAACTATTAGCTAAGATTATTGGTCGCCTCTGTAAGGCAATCTGCACCATCACAAATGAAAGCAGGATTGCAGTTGAAAGCAGGATTGCAGTTAAAAGTTCTCTATGAGTCCTGAAACGGTCTATTTTTAGTGACTGAAAGCTAATCACTGAAAGACTTTCAGGAGATGTGGCCCATTTCTACGCGAATCGGTGCCATACCCCGGTATTACTTAATCATACTTTTCATCACACCGCCCATGATCCGCACTCGAGCCCACCGAGGTAACGGCACTAGCGAGTAGACCAACAGTTTTGACAAAAATCCTGGCAGCACCGTGGGCTTTCGGCCTAATGCATTTAAAGTGCCTTGAGCCACTTCGCCGGCGCTTAACGCCTTGCCCATTTTCATCCCGGCGCGATCGCTAAAATTGCTATTAGTGGGGCCTGGTGCGGCAGCAATCACATCAACCCCATAGGGTGCGAGTTCGACATACAGGGCTTCCGCCAGGGTCTGCACATAGGCTTTGGTGGCTGCGTAGTGAGCCGCAAAAGGCATTCCCTGAAATCCGACGATCGAACTCATCAACACAATGCCGCCCCGCCGCTGCTGGGCAAATCGCTGCGAGAAGTGCCAGGTTAGCCCCAAGAGCGATCGACAATTAACCTCTAACATCTCCATTTCCTGTTCTAATCGGGAGTCAATAAATGCCCCCGACGTGCCAAACCCGGCCGCCGCCACCAGCAACCCGACGTCCAAATCGGCGGTCTGCATCACCAGGGCATCAACGCTCACCGCCATCGACAAATCCCTAATGACCAGACGCACCTGGATGCCATCGCGATCGCGCAAATCCTTCGCCATCTGCTCTAGCACCGCTTGGCTTCGTGCCACCAAGACCAGATTTAACCCTGCCTTCGCCAACCGCAGAGCCATTTCCCGCCCAATGCCAGACGAGGCCCCAGTGACGACAGCCCAAGACCCGTATCGGGCTTTTAATTGAGTTTGCAATTTTTGCCATATTCAAGTATTCGTATTCAATCTTTTGAATACAAGCATTAAGGTACACTCAAATAATGAGACCCGTCAAGAATGTTTCGTCCTGAAGGGCTTACCCCTATTTTCTATGGCTCTTAAGCACACAATCCTCGCGTTTCTATCGCGTCAGCCCCTGAGTGGTTATGAAGTTGCCAAAGAATTCACCGAAGGATTTGGCGGCTGCTTTTGGAAAGCGAGTCAACAGCAGGTATACGCCGAACTTGCCAAGTTAGAGCGACAAGGGTGTGTCGTCTACGAGGCCATTCCTCAGGCTGGACGGTTAGATAAAAAAATATATTCCATTACTCCCAGCGGGCATCAATCCTTGATTGACTGGTTAACCCAACCGACAGAACCCACGGCTATCCGTGAGGATCTTGGGGTCATGGGATTAGCCGGACACCTGGTACCCAATCAAGTGGTTTATGGCGAAATCGAGCGCCGTCAAAACCTCCATAGGGATATGGCACAACACTTGAAAACAATGGATAGCCATTTTGCTAAACATGTCGATGCCCTCGAACTGAAAGATCTCTACATGCATCTGATCATTCGTCGAGCGATTCGCTATCAAGAAGATTGGGTGGCCTGGTGTGATGAAGCACTTGAGGCCATTGAGCGGGTTGTCAATCGCTAGAGGCTTAGCCAATCAAGCAAAGGGGCAACCGGGGGATCGCTACCGTCAATGACCTGAGGGAATCGGCTTTCTCAGGCACCACCTCTCTATTTCTGCAACATGCCCCTTGGATGAGTGATTGGCCCCTAAGCGTCGGATAATTTAGGGGGGCTTGATGCCGGTTTGAGCGGCTGTCGACAAGTTTTGCGAATCCATCGATAAGCCCCCATGCCAGCTAGCAGATTGGCGATCGCCGCCGCCGCAAAAACCCCCGTGGGGCCTGCTATCTGGCTACCTAAGTAAGCCAGAGGAATATAGCAGACCCCCATCTGCGTGAGGGTCATGACAATCGACGGTAGCGGCTTACCCATGGCGTTCAATGCTGAGCTGGTTACCTGCAAGATTCCGGCTGCTCCGTAACTGATGGGCACCAGCCAGAGATACTGAGCGGCGATCGCAACTACTGCTGGATCAGGGTTGAAAAACGCTGCCAGCGATCGTGCCCCCATCCCAAGAATCACCGCCATCAAAAGTCCCCATGCCAGACAAAAGCGATGGCTCTGCCGGAGGGCCAACTGTACCCGGTCAGCGTGCTGAGCTCCCCAGTTTTGCCCCACAAAAGGTCCCATGCTAGCGGCCAGAGCCATTGTGGCGATCAGAGCCAACGACTCTACCCGCGAAGCTAAACCAAATCCGGCTACCGCCACAGCTCCATAGAAAGCTAAGAAGCTGGTGATCACGCCAATGGAAATGGGAATGACCATGCTGGCGGTGGCAGCCGGTAAACCGACCACGAGGATGTCACGCCAGCACCAAAGGGTTTCTTGCAGGGTGGGAATCTGAGACGAGAGTAGCTTTTCCTTAAAGCGCAACACCAGCAAAGCAGCTACCAGAGAAACCGCACGGGCAATTACGGTGGCCAGGGCCGCTCCCTGTAGCTCTAAACGGGGGAATCCGAGTTCACCATTGATCAATAGCGGGTCTAACAAAATGTTTGTGCCCGCCGATAAGGTCATGATGAGGCTGGGGGTCAGCGTGTTCCCGGCGGCTCGAATAGCACTATTACCGACCATCGGCACCACTAAAAACACAATGCCGAAATACCAAATCTGCATGTATTCGCGAATGTAAGGCAGGATGTCGGGGCCTGCCCCCAATGCTTTAAATAATGGATCAATCGTGAGCAGTCCCACGCTAGCAAACAGGAATACTGCCGTGAGGGCCAGGGCTCACTGGTGCAGAAAAGTTTTGGGAGCAAAGTATCGGTAGTCTCATCGTGAGAAAGTCGTCACTTTCGAGAACT
>NZ_JACSWC010000393.1 GCF_016888165.1 Halomicronema sp. CCY15110
ATGACCCGAGTTTCGACTCCGCTCAACTCTCGATACTGGTAGGTTGAGCGAAGTCGAAACCGGATTGAACGGGTACTCTTTTTGGTTGCAGATCCCTAGGGGCGAGGCCATCAGGCGATCGCCCGCATCAATCGTCATCAAACACGCTGGCGAAGAAATCGATTGTGTCCTTTAGCGCCGCGATGAACACGTCGATTTCTGCGCGGGTGTTGTAGAAATAGAGGCTGGCCCGTGCCGTGGAGGTGACGCCCAAAAGGCGGTGCAGGGGTTGGGTGCAGTGGTGTCCAGAGCGAATGGCAATGCCCGACTGATCGAGCAGGGTCGAGAGGTCTTGGGCGTGGACGCCATCGACGGTGAAGGTTGCCAACGCGGCCCGACCGGAACCGTCCGCTTTCGGTTGGGGACCGTACAGCGTCAGGTGGGGAATCTGGTTGATTTGTTGATACAGATAGGCAGTCAATTCGTGCTCGTAATCGGCAATTTTGTCCATGCCGATCGCGTTCAAATAATCCACCGCCGCGCCCAGGGTGATCGCTTCACAAATTGCTGGGGTGCCCGCTTCAAACTTGTGGGGCAGTTCCGCATAGGTAGAGTGATCTAAAAACACATCGGCAATCATTTCGCCGCCACCCAGGAAGGGAGGCATTGCCTTCAGCAGATCGAGTTTGCCATAGAGGAAGCCTGCGCCTGTGGGGCCGCACATCTTGTGACCAGACGCGACCAGCCAATCGCAACCCATCGCCTGCACATCCAGCGGCATGTGGGGCGTGCTCTGGCAGGCGTCAATCAGCACTCGCGCGCCATAGCGATTGGCCAGGGCGACGATGTCTTCCACCGGGTTGACGCAGCCCAAGGTGTTGGAAACGTGGTTGACGGCGATGAGCTTGGTTTTGTCGGAGAGGTGCGATCGCAGCTCATCCATATTCAGCGCCTGGGTGTCGGTCAGCCCGACAAACTTGAGGATGGCCCCCGTCCGCTGGGCGACAAACTGCCAGGGCACCAAATTGCTGTGGTGCTCCATCACCGAGAGAATGATTTCGTCCCCGGCTTGCAGGGTATTCATGCCCCAGGCGTAGGCCACCAGGTTAATCGCCTCACTGGCATTACGGGTAAAGACAATCTCGTCCCGCGAGGCCGCGTTGATAAAAGCGGCAATTTTGTCCCGTGCCCCTTCGTAGGCGTCCGTCGCCCGCGCACTCAGAGCGTGCACCCCCCGGTGCACGTTGGCATTATCCAACTCGTAGTAGTGCTTGATCACATCCAGCACCGGCTTCGGTTTCTGCGAGGTGGCGGCGTTGTCAAAATACACCAACGGGTGACCGTTCACTTCCTGATGGAGAATCGGAAAGTCGTCACGAACCTTAGCAGCGAGGGACAGGTCTTGGGCTTGAGCCAGAGTCATAATGCCAGTTTCAATGAAAACGATGGAAGAGCTTTATCAACATACTAGGGAATTAGTTTTGAATTTTGAATTGTTTGACCAACGCGAAACTCAAAACTGACAACTATTCACTATGAGGAACGCTGGGTCACGGTATCCGTGAGCAATTGCTTGAGGGAAGGAATGGGAATGCGATCGACAACGTCCATCGCAAAGCCGTAAATCAACAGCCGCTGAGCGGCCTCGGCATCAATGCCGCGACTTTGCAGATAGAAGACTTCGTTGGCGTCGAGCTGACTCACCGTGGCTCCGTGGGCGCACTTGACGTTATCAGCGACGATGTCGAGTTCCGGTTTAGTATCGACCCGTGCCTTGCCTGACAGCAGTAGATTGCGATTGAGCTGACTGGCGTTAGTGAGCTGGGCATCACGGGGCACCCAGACTCGACCGTTGAAAACGGCGTGAGCGGAGTCGTCGATGATGGCTTTATGAAGCTGATCGGCAGTGCCGTGAGGATGATTCATGGCGATCAGACTGTGGGTGTCGGCCAGTTGAGATTGGGCGATCGCCGTCAGGCCATACAAGTTCGTGTCAGTCTGCGGCCCGTTCTGGTACACCTCCAGGTTATGTCGGGAGAGCCGCGCGCCCAGCGTCACGGGGATCATGGTATAGCGGCTGTCGCGCCCTTGGGTGATGGCGGTTTTGCCGATGTGGAAGGTGCCTGCGCCTTCCCGCTGGAGGCGGACGTGGGTGACTTGCGCGTTGTCATCGGCCCACACTTCGGTGACGCTGTTGTTGCAATGGTCGCGATCGTGAGCGCCGAAGAAGTCTTCGACCACGGTCACGGCACTGCCGGATTCTGCGATGACCAGGCAGCGGGGGCTGGCGATGATGGGTTCACCCCGAGCCACCGAGAGGTACACCACCTGAATCGGCTGCTCCACCACCTGATTGCGCGGCACGTAGACTACTGCCGCATCCTGAAAGCCAGCGGTATTTAGAGCGGTAAAGACTTCGTGACCGCCGTTAGAGGTGGCAAGGCGAGCAGTAAGCGTTTCACCCAAAGCGCCGTCTTTAAGACTGGCGAGACTGCCGACCACTACACCTGTGGGCAGCTTGTCCACGTCGGACAGGGTGGCGTTGTATTGGCCGTTAACGAGCACGATACGGGCGATCGCTTCCGGCATCTGCACCGGACCCAGCGCCCCCATATCGATCTCAGCCGGACTCTCCGCCGCTTGGAAAGGCACGGCGAGCATCGGGCTTAAGTCAGTGAAGCGCCAGTCTTCGTCCCGATTCGAGGGAAACGTATGCTCGTTAACGATCGCCTCAGCTTTTGCCCGTAAATCGGCAAAGGCCAGCGTATCAGGCACGTTAGCCTGCGCGGTGCTGAGCAGGGACTTCAAATACGCTTCCCGCTGCTCGCGTTTCGTGGGCTGAGTCGCAGTTTCAGAATTGGGAACTTGAATCGCCATTACACTGCCACCTCCGCTTTATGCTCTGCCATGATGTCTTCATAACCTTCCGATTCCAGCCGCTCGGCCAGTTCTTTGCCGCCCGTGGTGATGATGCGACCGTCAGCCATCACGTGAACGTAATCCGGCACAATGTAGTTCAGCAAGCGCTGGTAGTGGGTAATCATGACCACGGCGTTGCCGGGATTTGCCAGCTGATTCACGCCCCCCGCCACGGTTTTCAGCGCGTCAATGTCCAGACCGGAGTCGGTCTCGTCCAGAATCGATAGCGTCGGCTCCAGCAGGGCCATTTGCAGAATTTCGTTACGCTTTTTCTCGCCGCCAGAAAAGCCTTCGTTGACGCTGCGATCCAAAAAGGCGGCATCCATTTTGACAACATCCAACTTTTCTTCGATCAGGTCGTCGAAGTCGAACACGTCCATTTCCTCTTCACCCTGAGATTTACGGTGAGCGTTGAAGGCGACGCGCAAAAAGTCACGGTTGCTCACACCCGGAATTTCGAGGGGATATTGGAACGCGAGGAAAATGCCAGCGGTGGCGCGTTCGTGGGGTTCCAGTTCAGCGATGTCTGCGCCCTTGAACTTGATTTCGCCGCCCGTCATTTCGTAGTCGGGATGCCCCGCCAGCACTTTCGAGAAGGTGCTTTTGCCGGACCCGTTCAAGCCCATGATGGCGTGGATTTCGCCGGCTTTTACTTCTAGGTTGACTCCTTTCAGAATCTCTGTGCCATCGACGGTGGCGTGCAGATCCCGCACGGACAATATCACTTCGCTGTTCTCGTTAATCATGGCTCTTGGGTCTAGCAATCCTAACTACGTCAAATCAATCATGATCAATGCCCGTGTGGGCAAGGCTATTTCAGCAACAGTCGGGCCTGATCAGGACTCTCTGGGTTTACCATCAGTCGTTCTCGTTTGGGGTCGATAATGACGTCCATCCCTTGCATCGGCATCGCCCCCAGCAATACCTCTGTTTCGGCTTCAATGACAACCGCATCAACTGTTGCCCGCCGATTTTGAAATCGGACTTCCAACGGGCCTACCACATCGGCTTGCATAATGTTGCCATTCGCAAGTTCTGTCTGCACTTCATCCATTTTGCGCAGATTCAGCAGCCGGACGAGCGATCGCGGGATGGCCAACATGGAAGAACTGCTGTCTACGAGGGCCGCCACCTGTACTCGCCGGATTTGATCCTCGGTTAAATAGCCTTCCTGCACCAAGATCAGATCGGCGGCGCGAATCAGTTCGATATCGGCGTAGGTGATGCCCATCATGGTCTTAACCGACGGTATTTTCCAGCTTCAGGGCCATCAGCTTGTCGGCCTCAGCGGCGAACTCCATGGGCAGTTCGTTGAACACTTCGCGGCAGAAACCGCTGATGATCATCGACACCGCATCTTCGGGCGAAATGCCCCGCTGGGCGAAGTAGAACAACTGGTCTTCCCCGATTTTGGAGGTGGACGCCTCGTGCTCGACCTGGGCGGTATGGTTCTGCACCTGGATGTAGGGGAAGGTGTTGGCGTTAGAGGTATCACCAATCAGCATCGAGTCGCACTGAGAATAGTTGCGCGCCCCTGCCGCTTTTGGCCCAATTTTCACCAGGCCGCGATAGCTGTTTTTCGACTTGCCAGCGGAAATACCCTTGGACACAATGGTGCTGCGGGTGTTTTTGCCAATGTGCACCATTTTGGTGCCGGTGTCGGCCTGCTGCATGTTGTTCGTCAGCGCGACAGAGTAAAACTCACCGACGGAGTTGTCGCCGAGCAGCACGCAACTGGGGTACTTCCAAGTGATCGCGGAGCCCGTTTCCACCTGCGTCCAGGAGATTTTGGCGTTGGTGTGACAAATGCCTCGCTTGGTGACGAAGTTGTAGATGCCGCCTTTGCCGTCCTTGTCCCCTGCGAACCAGTTCTGTACGGTGGAATATTTGATTTCTGCGTTGTCTAGGGCGACCAGTTCTACCACCGCAGCGTGCAGCTGGTTGCTGTCGTACATGGGGGCAGTGCAGCCTTCCAAGTAGGTTACGGAGCTGCCTTCTTCCGCCACAATCAGTGTCCGCTCAAACTGGCCGGAGTCACCGTTGTTGATGCGGAAGTAGGTGGACAAATCCATCGGGCACTTAGTGCCTTTGGGAATGTAGACGAAGGAACCGTCACTGAAGACAGCGGAGTTCAATGCCGCAAAATAGTTGTCACCGACGGGCACCACACTGCCCAGGTATTTTTCGACGAGATCAGGATGCTCTTCTAGCGCTTCGGAGATGGAGCAAAAAATAACGCCGTCTTCTGCCAGCTTTTCTTTATAGGTGGTGCCGATGGAAACGCTGTCGAACACCGCGTCTACGGCGACATTCGCTAACCGCTTCTGTTCCGACAGGGGCAACCCCAGCTTCTCAAAGGTCTCTAGCAGGGCTGGATCGGCTTCATCCAGACTCTTGAGCTTTTTCTTCTCTTGCTTGGGCGCAGAATAATAAATGATGTTTTGATAGTCGATCGCAGGATAACCCACGTTTGCCCAATCCGGCTCCGCCATAGTCAGCCACTTGCGATAGGCCTTCAGGCGAAACTCCAGCATGAATTCCGGCTCTTCTTTTTTCGCGGAAATCAGCCGCACCGTGTCTTCACTCAGACCACGCGGAATCGTATCGGCTTCGATGTCAGTCTTAAAGCCGTACTTGTAGGGTTCGCTAACCAGTGACCGGACGGAAGTAGTCATAAACGTAGAAGGGGTATATCTACAAATGGTGGACTCAGGATGAGCGATCGCCCCTCAGACAAGAGGGTGATCGCCCACAGACAATCAGTACTTGTTGGTTTCAGAGCGAATTTCGTCGAACGAAATCTCCTGCTTATCTCCCGCAAAGGGATTGTCGTCTTTCAGGAACAACATGCAGTGGCATTCGTGGCGCTCCTGCATGGGCACACAGGGGCAATTCCAGTAGGTGGCCTTCGCTTCGGCTTCTTTATCTTCATAATGACGGCAAGGGCATAGCGGCGCACCCAAGTCGTCTTTATGCTTTGCCAACCCTTCCAGAACAACTGCAGTCACACCGAGATCGGCACAAAAATACGTTCCCGTACGCTTGGCGTAGCTTTGGGCAAAGTTGCGCATCAGCTCTAAATTCTTTTCGGTCGCTTGGGTCGTGGCTTGAGTGTCTTGCATCGGACTTTCTAAATTAGGTGGCGTCTTGACTGTTCAATCTTATAATTAAAACAACTTGAAAGTTGTGTAAGTTACTCGATTTAACTTTCAGGTTACTTTAGCAACACAAATGTTGTCAAAGTAAAACAACCAAATTGTTGCTAAAGTAGCAGGCAAGCTACCATGCTGAGGGTGATTCTGGGCTCAGTATGCAGGTGTGCATAGAAGTTCAGGGCGATCGCTCGGCTGCCCCATGCGCCTAACTGATAGTCGGGAGTACGGCTATTGGTATCGCTTAAGTTCCCCGTCTGTCAGCGTTGAAACGGTTCCAATCCCATGACTTCTCTCCAACCAGTCTCGACCAAGGACGATATCTTGCAATATTTGCTCAAGGAAGGGGAAGCCAGTGCGCAAACGCTAGCCGAATCGCTCGGCGTGAGTGCACAAGCGATTCGCCGACATCTCAAGGATTTAACCGCAGAAGCCCTCATTGAGCATCGCACCGTGCAAGCTGGGATGGGGCGACCCAATTATCTGTATCAACTGAGCCGTAAAGGGCGCGATCGCTTCCCCGCCCAATACGACGAATTTGCCATTTCCCTACTCGATACCCTGGCTGAAACCGTCGGGCATGAGCAAGTTAGCACCATCCTGCAAAAGCAGTGGGAGCGCAAAGCCATCGACTATCGCCAACAAGTCGGGGAAGGCCCGATTGAAGAGCGGGTAGAGCACCTGGTCAACTTGCGCAAAGCAGAAGGCTACATGGCCGAATGGCACCGGGTCGAGCCGGACGAAAAGCGGTGCGCCACTGGCCCCTGCTTCATGATTACCGAATACAACTGCGCCATTTCCCACATCGCCGAAAATTTCCCTAGCGTCTGCGGTCACGAACTGGAAATGTTTCAGATGGCCCTGCCGGACTGCTCTGTGCAGCGCACCCACTGGTTGGTGGAAGGCGAACACCGCTGTGGATATCTGGTGCAGGCTGAAGCGAAAGTGATCGGGTAAGCCCCATCCACGGTCAGAGGCCAGCTATTCTCAACCGCCAACCCTCGGTCGGGGTAAGGCCCTCTCAATAATGCGTTCTGGTCAAAACAGAGCAGGCCTCGCTCCTAGCGATCGATGAAATCTTGCGTAAAGATTAAAGCATCCATCACCGATATCCTGGGTTCGACGCCTTGACTGGCCTGCCGATCGTTTACCACCCCGACTATGTGGCACCGTTGCCGCCCCAGCATCGCTTTCCGATGCCGAAGTTTGGCCTACTGAAAGACTTATTGGTGAGCGATGGTGTAGTCGCCGTTGACCAGATTTTTCAGCCTGGACCACCGCCGCAAAGCTGGATCGAGCAGGTGCATACGCCCGATTATGTGCAGGCTTATTGCACTGGCACTTTAGACGAAAAAGCCCAGCGCCGCATCGGTCTACCCTGGAGTCCAAATTTGGTGAAGCGAACGTGTACGGCGGTGGGGGGCACCATTCTCACAGCGAAGCTGGCCCTGAGTCACGGCCTTGCCTGCAATACGGCAGGCGGCACTCACCATGCCTTTCCGGCATACGGTTCAGGGTTTTGCATTTTTAATGATTTGGCGATCGCTGCTCGCATCCTCTTGTCCCAAACCCGAGTACAGCGCCTCTTGGTTTTTGACCTAGACGTGCATCAAGGCGACGGTACCGCCTGGATCTTTCGCGATGATCCCCGCGTGTTCACCTTTTCCATGCATTGTGAGGTGAACTTTCCGCGCCAAAAGCAAATAAGTGATCTGGATATTCCCTTGGCTGAAGGTCTGGAAGATGACGAGTATCTGTCAAAAGTTCGGGCTTATTTGCCTGATCTGCTGAGCCAAGTCAATCCTGATCTGGTGCTTTACGATGCCGGGGCTGATGTGCATCGGGGCGATCGCCTCGGCAAGTTAGCCCTCACCAATAGCGGGCTGTATGAGCGCGATCGCTTTGTTCTAGAGACTTGTGTCGCGGGTGGTTATCCTGTTGCCTGTGTCATCGGCGGGGGCTACGACAAAAATATGTCTGATTTGGTCTATCGACATTCTCTGTTGCATCGCGCGGCAGCCGAGATCTATCAGCAACATCGTTTGTAAAATAGAGATTGTCTAAATTTTGGGGCTAGGCCCATCCTCTAGCTCGCTTTTGCCATGACTGTCGTTGTTGCCACGTTTTACAAATTTGTGACCGTTGAGGATTGCGAAGAGTTGCAGCGATCGCTCCAACACCGCTGCGATGCCCTAGCCCTCCAGGGCACTATCTTGCTGGCATCTGAAGGCATCAACGCCACCGTCTCCGGCCCTTCAGAAAATATTAATCAACTACTGGCAGACTTGCGAAATGACCCGCGATTTACAGATTTAACCGCCAAGTTGTCCCATGCTGATGACCATCCCTTTGGGCGCATGAAGGTGAAAATCAAGCCGGAAATTGTCACCTTGGGGCAGCCCGACGCCGACCCTACGGTACAAGTGGGCACCTACGTCGCCCCCGCCGAATGGAACCAAGTGATCAGCGATCCCGAAGTGGTGCTGGTGGATGCTCGCAACGACTACGAGGTGAATATCGGCACCTTTAAGGGAGCCTTAAACCCCCACACCGACTCTTTTCGCGAACTGCCAGCCTCCCTGACGACCCAACTCGATGCCCAAAAACATCCCAAGGTTGCGATGTTCTGCACAGGCGGCATTCGCTGCGAAAAAGCCACGGCTTATCTGCTCAAGCAAGGCTTTCAAGAGGTCTATCACCTGCAAGGCGGCATCCTCAAATATTTGGAAGAGGTGCCCGAAACGGAGAGCCTATGGGAAGGGGAATGCTTCGTCTTTGATGAGCGGGTGGCCGTGCGTCACGGTTTGCAACCGGGTAGCCATGAGCTGTGCTATGCCTGTGGCAATCCTGTCAGTGAGCGCGATCGCGCCCATACCCACTATGTGCCCGGCGTCTCCTGTCCCCACTGCTATGACAGGATGACACCCGAAAAGCAGGCCAAGCAGGTCATGCGCCAGCAACAGCGCCACCAGCCATAGTCTTGCCCTGCTGCTCCGCATCGCCAGTCAATGTCTGGGGATAAACTTTTGGCGCGACTTTGAAGATGAGCATCCATTTTAAGGAATGACTGCATAGGATTAGAACCAACCAGACAATCGGGGGGAGTACGTCTCAGTTTTGGGGCGCAATCGCGGGCAAGCTGCCTGCCCTAAACCATCGATAAATTTAAAATTGGCGATCGCCCGCTGGGTTGTCCGGTCGTCTGCCCGCATCCTGCTGTAATCGCTGGGTATCCTCACGATTAGGGAACTCTAATCAGCGATCGCTATTCCCCACCATCCGGTTCATCTCACTCATCTTGTGCTCAGCATGTTCAATCGTCTCAAACTCGCCCCCAAATTCACCATCATTCTGCTGCTGATCTTTGTCGTGGGCAGTGCGATCGGGGGCCTCGCGCTGTCCAAAGCTCTGCGCTATCAAGCGGAAACCAAAGTCGCCGCCGAAGGTGTCATGTTAATGGAGTCGATGCAGGCCGTGCGACGGTATACCGACCAAGAAGTCCTGCCCATTCTGGCGCGCTACGAAAATGACGATGAATTTTGGCCCGAGGTCGTGCCCGCATATGCCGCCCGTCGCACCTTCGAACTACTGTCAGAAGCGAATCAAACCTCTGGGAATTTTGACTCGGCAGACTTTGACCATCACTACAAAGAAGCCGTGTTGAACCCCACCAACCCCGATGACTTGGTAGACGAGTTTGAAGCGGCTTTGGTGCAAGATTACTCAGCTAATCCAGATATTGAGGTTCAGGCCGGCTATCGCGACGTGCCAGGCCAGGGCCGATATTTTTATAGCGCACTCCCGATCATCATTCGCAATGAGTCTTGCTTAGTTTGCCATAGCACCCCAGAGGCGGCTCCCCCGGCAATGTTGGCTCAGTATGGTCGCGAAAATGGGTTCAACTGGCCGCTCAACCAGGTGATCGGCACGCAGGTTGTCTACGTTCCTGCGGACGAGGTGTTTGACAGTGCTCAGCAGGCTTTTTCTGGGGTGATGGGGTTATTTATCTTATTCTTTGCGATCGCCCTTTTCGGTATCAATGTGCTGTTAAAACCGTTGGTGATCAAACCCGTCCAGGGACTCGCAAAGTTGTCTGAAAAGCTAGCCGCAGATGATATTCAAACAATTGAAGAGCTAGACACAGCAGAATCGCGCAAACTGACTGCTGTGCTTAAGCGCCAGGATGAATTAGGCCAGCTCGGACAAGTCTTCCAAAAGATGGTCAACGAAGTGCTTGCTCGACAGCAACGGCTGCGCCAACAAATTCGTGATCTCAAAATTGAAATTGATCACTCTCGTAAGACTAAAGAAGTCGAAGAGATTGTCGAAACCGATTACTTTCAAAATCTGCAACAAAAGGCCAAGCAGTTTCGTAATCGTAAAACCGATGAAGATTAACCCGATCACCTGGCATGAGCTGAGTTCGACCGATCCCTTAGCCAGCAGATAGTGGGTATCATGGGTGATTGCCGCTGCCGTATCTCACCACGCAAAATATTCAGCCGCACTTGTGAGCCGTATCGGCACTGACCAAGCCAATGAAATCCAGACACCGCAGATGATCCGCGCCATCAGGCCAGGTCAAAGAAATGTGGTCGCGCAATGTTGACAAAGGAATCGCTGTTTGAGATATTGATTAAACGCCTAAAAGGCAAATGCGGGTATAGCTCAGTGGTAGAGCGTCACCTTGCCAAGGTGAATGTCGCGCGTTCGAATCGCGTTACCCGCTTTCAAAAAACTGAAGTTAGTTTTCTATCATGTTGCGCTTTGCTTTAAGTGCAGATTGCGCAGACGCCTTCATTGTCATTGGAGCGGATTTCTGTAATATCCACCGACCAAAATAGTCAAGAGGAGTAATCCTCCTGACTATTGATTAGATGTCGAACGGTTAGGGAACTGCAACTAAATAAAGTACCCGTTCAATCCGGTTTCGACTTCGCTCACCCTACCAGCATCGAGAGTTGAGCGAAGTCGAAACTCGGTTTATGGGGATCTTTTTTTCGCGCAAGTCCCTTAACGTCTCCAATCGCCGTTAGCCGAACTTCTCATTAGATAGCGGCTCTAGATCAAACAGGGTGTGTAGCGTTGTCATAGCCTGCTTACGCGCTTCGATATCGCGCTGTGCCCGCAGCTGCACCATGGGGTCGTGGAGGATTTTATTGACGATGCCTCGGGTCAGGGCTTCAATCACTTCCCGTTGCTTTTTGCTACCAAACTCTTCACCCAAACGAGATAGGGCTTTTTCCAGCTCTTGCTCGCGGATAGTTTCGACTTTGCTGCGCAGGCTGCTGATGGTGAAGACGGTGTCGAGCGATCGCCACCAATCCATAAAGGCTTCCAGCTCTTCCTCAAGCAGCGCTTCGGCTTCCATCGCCATTTGCCGCCGGCTCTCCTGATTTTGCGCGACGACCGCCTTCAAGTCATCGACATTAAACGCGGCCACGTTATCCAGTTCATTCACATCGGTGTGAACGTTACGCGGCACCGAAATATCAAACAGCATCAGCGATCGCTTCGAAACTAGAGCATCGGTGAGCTTCGCCTTATCCAAGATGGGTTCCGTAGCCGAAGTGCAGGTAAAGACGACATCGGAGTTGCAGACAGTCTCCATCATGACGTCTAGGGTGCCCGTCTGAATGCTCGCGCCATTAAACTGAGCAGCCAGCTCATCGGCGCGTTCAACCGTGCGGTTGAGAATAGTGATTTGGCAAGAATCTTTGGAGAGCAGGTGCTGAACTAGCAGTCGAGCCATTTTTCCGGCCCCCAAAATGCTGATGCGACACTCTTCTAGATCAGGGCGCTTCATTTTGGCGAGTTCGGCAGCAGCAGAACTGATGGAAACTGCCCCCGTCCCGATGCTGGTCTCAGTACGCACCCGCTTACCGGCGGTAATCGCCTGCTTCAGCAAACGGTTGAGAATGCGACTGACGCCTTTGTGCTGTTGCCCGAGCTTGTGGGCATGTTTGACCTGAGCCAGAATTTGGCCCTCACCCAGCACTAGGCTGTCGAGGCCGGCAGAGACGCGAAACAGGTGCATGACGGCATCTTGGTGCAGCAGAATGAATAGGTGCTGCCGGAGTTCGGCCAGCTCAACTTTGCCGTAGTCGGCCAGGAACTGGATAACTTCACGGACACCCTGATCAGCCTGACTGGTGGCAATATGAATCTCCAGACGATTACAGGTGCTGAGGATCGAGACTTCTTCGATGTGGGGATAGCTGAGGAGCTGAGCGATCGCCTCGCCCGTCTGGGGGGTGGGGATACTAAGTTTTTCCCGTACTTCAACCGGGGCCGTTTTATGGCTCAAGCCCACGACAGCAATATTCATGCGTCCTCCCAACGAAATTATTTTGTAATTCGTCAAATAAAAAGAGCGGCCTTTTGGCAAACGTAAGGCCCAAAAGCGTTTTGCTTATTTACCAGCTCTTCTGAAGGTAAAGAATAAACGGGGTCGGACTCAAGAAAACTCAACAAAAGTCCATCAAATTCTTGCTCGTCTGAAGGGCGATCTCGCCCCCAAAGGCGGCAACTACTGACAGCAAAAAGCCAGAGATGAGTGCCCTCATCCCTGGCCTTGCGCATACCCAAGGGCTAAGTGCTTTGTACAGCAACGTGTCTAGTTACCCACCTGGCTTACTTCACCTGAATGACTTTGGGTTCTTCAAACATGTGGATCGTGTCCACGAACCGAGCCGTCTTAGACTGGCTGGAGATGACCAAGCTCTGAGTGCGAGCGCCACCGTGGAAGAAGCGTACGCCTTCCATCAAGTTGCCGGGCGTAATGCCACAGCCCGCAAACAGCACTGTTTCACCACAAGCAAGTTCAGCAGCATCGTACACCTTGTCAGGATCGGTGATCCCCATCTCGGTCAAGCGAGCGATGTTAGATTCTTTGCTCTCACCAATCAAACCCGTTTTAACCACAGCGGGATCATAGATGAGCTGGCCTTGGAAGTGACCGCCAATGGCCCGCATAGCAGCGGCAGAAATCACGCCTTCGGGAGCGGCACCGATACCCATGAGCGCATGGGTGTTGGTACCGGAGAAACCGCAGGAAATTGCGGCGGAAACATCACCGTCGCTAATCAGACGGACGCGCGCACCGGCTTCCCGAATTTCCTTGATCAGGTCATCGTGGCGTTCACGCTTCATCACCACCACCACGAGTTCGTCAATGGAACGATCCAGGCACTCGGCCAAAATCTTGAGGTTCTCAGTGGGGGACTTGCGAATATCGACTTTGCCTTTGGCAACTGGCGGTGCCGCCAACTTATTCATGTAGAAGTCAGGCGCATGGAATAAGCCACCCTTTTCGGAAATCGCTAGCACCGCCATCGCACCGGGCTGACCGTAGGCACAGAGGTTGGTGCCCTCGCAGGGGTCAACGGCAATATCAATTTCGATTAGTTCATCAGGGTTGCAGAAGTTTTTGGCGTCCGGTTGGGTACAAATACCCACTTCTTCACCGATGTAGAGCATGGGGGCGTCATCGCGCTCGCCTTCACCAATCACAATGCGGCCCCGCATGTGAATCTGGTTCATGCGTTCCCGCATTGCCTCTACGGCCACTTGGTCGGCAATATCTTTTTCTCCCTTACCCATCCAGCGAGCCGACGCGATCGCGGCTTTCTCGACAACTTCAATAATTTCTAAACCGAGTGTGGTTTCTAACAAGACTTATATCCTCCAAAACTCCCGACTTTACGTGGGTCTGACCAGGTCGATCTCAGTTTTTCAGTCTATCAGAGGAGGGGATCAGGGGATAGTGGGGCGGGCGGTGTGAGGGCAGGGGGACAGTGCATAAGGCCGGCGCAAGGGGGTGTGACAAGATGGAGGTGCGGATTGGGGCGGAGTATGACAAAGCGGCTAAAAGTACTGGTGATTGGGGGGGGCGCAGCGGGCTTTTTTGGGGCGATCGCGGCGGCTGAGGCGAACCCAGATGCACAAGTCACTCTACTAGAGGCAGCGGCTCACCCCTTGGGTAAGGTGCGGATATCGGGTGGAGGGCGGTGCAATGTGACCCATCACTGCTTTGATCCGGCGCTGTTGGTGCAGCACTATCCTCGCGGGGGGCGGGCACTGCGGGGCGCGTTTACGCGCTTTCAGCCTCAGGACACGGTGGCTTGGTATAAACGGCGGGGGGTGCGGCTGAAAACGGAAGCGGATGGGCGCATGTTTCCCACAACGGATGACTCTGGCACGATTGTGGACTGTTTAATGCGGGAAACGCGGCGGGTCGGCGTCACGGTGCGGACTCGCACTGCGGTGAAATCGATGCGGTACGCGGGCGATAGTTTTGCCGTGGAGATGAAAGCGGGAGAGACTTTGACGAGCGATCGCCTCTTGCTCGCTACGGGCAGCAGTCCCCAGGGGCACCGTCTCGCGGCTAGTCTGGGGCATACCATTGTGCCGCCAGTGCCGTCGCTGTTTACGTTTAATATTCCCGATCGCGCCCTGCGAGAGTTGGCCGGGGTGGCGGTTGATCCGGTGGTGGCTAAACTCGTCGTGGCGGGCGCGAAGCCACTGACACAAACTGGTCCCCTATTGGTCACCCATTGGGGGCTGAGTGGCCCCGCCGTGCTGAAGTTGTCGGCTTGGGGGGCACGGCAGCTACACGAGGCCCGTTACCAAGCCACATTGCAAGTGAACTGGTTGCCCTCGCTCAATGCGGAACAAGTTCGCCAAGGCCTGTTAGCGGCCAAGCAAGAAGTGTCCAAGCGGGCGATCACCAATCACTGCCCGTTTGATCTGCCCAAACGGCTGTGGCGTTATTGGGTGCAGCAGACAGGGCTGGATGACTCCGTGACCTGGGCAAATTTGTCCAAAAAGGCGACGAATCAATTAGTGGAGGCGATCGCTCGCGGCACCTTCAACATCCAAGGCAAGGGAGTATTCAAAGACGAATTTGTCACCTGCGGCGGGGTGAAACTGTCGGAAGTGAATTTTCAGACGATGGCCAGTCGCTGCTGTCCGGGTCTATATCTGGCGGGTGAGGTGCTGGATGTTGACGGCGTGACAGGGGGCTTCAACTTCCAAAGTGCTTGGACGACAGGTTGGTTGGCAGGGCAGGCGATCGCGGCTCCAGCGCCGAATTAGCAATTTGGTGATCCTGGTTGCCACCAGGGCAGTCTGGAGCGGCGATCGCACAGCAACCGGATGGCTCGAAATCGCCCCTGGGCAGCTCGAACGCCTGACCTACCCGCTAGAAAATCATCAGGTCGAGTTCGGTATCGGTCAAGTTTTCGAAATCTACCAAGCGCATACGCACCGCCAAATAACGATGAGTGTAGATTTTGGACTGTTTGAAGCGCGGATTGGGTTGCCCTGCCTGGGCATCGGCTTCGGCGTAGGCTTCGAGATACTCTGGGGCGATCGCCACCGGGCGGCGAGGCAGCGACATCTCCTGAGATGTGGTCATGGGCAAGCAAAAATAGATTCTTGCTGTTCACGATACTGATGCCCCCCTGGGTCGCTACCGGAATTTTCGGCAGCTTTAAGGAATCATCCAAGCGTTCACCCCATCCTGATGACGCTCGGGCAGTATATGGCCGCAGTTCAACAGTCCATCCCGGTCAGGGGGCGATCGCCTCGTGCTCTCTCAGCGAGTCCGGCACGTTCCGGTGGATACCCCGCAGTGCAGCGCAACCACTCTAATTTGGGGCTGTTGCTGCTGTGCGGTACGAAAATGACCTGTCCTCTATGATGGCCATATCCTGACGCGAAGGGCTTTGAGATGAATCGGCAGCAAAAATTTTGGGTGTGGGTAGCGGCGGTGGTGCTGTTCTGTGGCACGATCGCCACCGTGAATGTTCCTGTGGCGGCTCAATCTCCCATGACAGAAACCGGCTTAATTCAGGTCAGCAGTGAGTTTAGCGTTGAGGAAACCAGCGATCGCCTTGACGCCCTATTAGCAGAACGCCATCTCAACGTTTTTGCCCGCATTGATCACGCGCAAAATGCCGCCTCTGTGGGCAAAGATCTGCGCCCTACGACACTCTTTATCTTTGGCAATCCGGCGGTGGGCACGCCGCTGATGCAGTGCCGTCAATCAGTGGCGATCGATTTGCCCCAAAAAATGCTGATCTGGCAGGATGCAGCCGATCAAGTTTGGCTGGCTTACAACGATCCGCAGTATCTCGGCGAACGACATGACTTGGCTGGTTGCGAAATGATTCTCGATCGCATCGGTCAGGTACTCGGCGATATTTCGCAGCAGGCCACGCAAGCGTAGCTGGTCAGCAGCTAAGTTTGCTAACTTTTCTAGGGAAGGTAAAGCTGATGATCAAGTCTGCCCCAGCAACCGCCTACCGAGCCAACCCCTTAAAATGCCAAAGAGCGATCGCACCAAAGTGAAAGTATGCGCAGAATTGATGTCATCGGCATTGGATTAGGGGTCTTTTTACTCGGCGGCGGCCTTTACGTCGGGTTTCGCTTCGCCGGGTTGGACGGCCTTTCGGCGGGCGTCTGGAGTCAGGTCATCTTCGTGACGGGGCTGCTCGGGTGGGTCGCGACCTACTTATTTCGGGTCGTCACGAGCGATATGACCTACGGTCAGCAACTACGGGACTATGAAAACGCCGTTTTGCAAAAACGTCTGGATGAAATGACACCGGAGCAGCTAGCGGCGCTAGAAGCCGAAGTCGCCGCCGCCAAATTGGCTGACGAAGAAGCCGCGGCCTCGTCTACTGACCCCTAGAACTTCAGGCTGCCCTAGTAGACTCGGGCTCCGTCTTGCCCTAGATTGCTGTATGGGTTGATGAACGGTCTAGCGTTAAGAGGATCAGGTTATGAAGTCGGTTTCTGAGCAGTTTCAGGCACTCCGCGATCGCCAGCAATGTGCTCTGATTCCCTTTGTAACGGCGGGTGATCCCGATTTGGCGACAACCGCGATCGCCCTCAAAACCTTGGATCGTAACGGTGCTGACTTCTTAGAATTGGGGGTACCCTACTCCGATCCCTTAGCCGACGGGCCAGTCATTCAGGCCGCCGCCACGCGGGCACTACAGCAAGGGACGACGCTGGATGACGTGCTGGAACTGGTCAAAACCGTCTCCCCAGAGCTGCAAGCCCCCATCATTCTGTTCACGTATTACAACCCGATTTTGAATCGGGGCATCGACACGTTCTTCAAAGATATTGCCGCCGCCGGAGCGAAGGGCCTCGTCGTCCCCGATTTGCCGCTGGAAGAAGTCAGCGGCGTGCTGGAATCCGCGACTCAACATGGCATTGAAGTCATTTTGCTGGTGGCCCCGACCAGTCCGAAAGAACGGATTCAGGCGATCGCCGAAAAGTCCCAGGGCTTTATTTATCTGGTGAGCGTCACAGGCGTCACGGGTATCCGTACTGAAATTCAGAGCCGCGTCAAAGAATTACTCGAAGAACTGCACAGTCTGACGGACAAGCCCATCGCCGTCGGCTTTGGGGTATCACAAGCCGATCAGGCCGCCCAATTGCGCACCTGGGGTGCGGATGGCGTCGTAGTGGGCAGCGCGTTTGTCAAACGCTTAGCGAATACTGACGATCCGCAAGCTGGTCTTGCCGACCTGGAAGCCTTTTGCCAAGAACTCGGAAAGGCCGTTAAAGGGACATAAGTAGCCCCCTCCATCGCTTGAAGGGATCGGAAAATACGACTATTCACCGCTCAGGAACCTGATTCCGGAAGGGGCCGACCACTGCGTTGACTGTCTCTCCGGTCAGCGATCTTCTCTTGACCAGTGTCGTCACAATTTCACTGTAGTCAATTCACTTGGAGTCCCTGGCGGGCGGGGCATGTAGCGGTTGGGGCTGGGTCGTATAACCGAACTTCATCACACCAAAACGTCCACTCAACTGGCACAGATTCAAAGAGTGCCACAATATTACGCTGCTGATTTGGGCACTCTAGTTAAAGTAGGGTTACTTCTCAAGGGTTGATGATTGTTCTGCTTCAGGCGATCGCCCAACTCTGTTCTGTGCACTACCCAAGCTTATGATGCGCTCAATATCTTCTATTTCTACTAATGCACCCCTGTGCGCGCAACAATCTCAACCACCGGCTGATCAATCGGCGACCCGTAGCTTAGCCGTGGGTCATGGAGAGGTCATTGCGTCAGCTTCCGCCGCGCCCGCCGCTGAAACTGCCCCCCCGGCCCCGCCGCCGCCCGATCCAGTGTTTGTCGATTGGATTATGGCGGAATTTCAGCGCGAACTGCCGGAACGGGTCAGCAGCCTGAAGCAAGTGGCCACGCGCATTGCTAGCGAGGTCGATCGCATTTGCCGCATGAGCCGCCGGATCCAATCGTCGGGCGAGGTGATTCACTGGCAGCGATCGCTGGCCCGTCATCGCATTACTAAATGTCTGAAATATTTTAATCTGGGCTCCCAGCGGGGCCGGGTGGAACTGCACAGCACCCTCAGCGCGATCGCCTATCGTTACATCGCGCCGCGCCAGGCCCGACTCGGGTTTGAAGGGCGTTACACCCTGCTCGAAGACTTTTTACAAGGATTTTATATCGAAGCGCTTAAGGCTTTTCGGCGGGAAAACCCGGTTGATGCTGATTACTCGCCGAAGACACGGCTGCAACTGTCGGAATACATGACGTTTTGCGAACAGTATGCCAAGCGGCGGATCACCATTCCGGGTGCGGTGAACCAGCAAATTATCGTCTTGCGGGCGCAGACCTTTGCCCGGCGGCAGCCCGATGAAACGTCGGTCGATATTGAACGCGCCATGGAGTCGGCCCGGTCAGACGAAATGGACAGCCAGAATCGTTCGCCCGCACTGCAACAGGTGCGCGAACAAATGGTCACAGAGGCCGACGATCCCGCTGATCAGGTGTTGCGCGATCGCATTATTCAAGAACTGATTGAATATTTGGAAACCCAAGACCAGCACGACTGCATCGACTATTTTGTGCTGCGGTTGCAGGATCTCCCCGCCGCCGAAATTGATGAAATTCTCGACTTGACGGCGCGGCAGCGCGACTATTTGCAACAGCGCTTTAAGTATCATGTCGAGAAATTTGCCCAAGTCCACAATTGGCAGATGGTGCATCAGTGGTTGGGCATCGACCTGGAGCACAATCTTGGCCTCTCTTCGGAAGAGTGGGATCACTTTGTGGCGACCTTGAATCCCCTCCAACAGCAACTTTTGCGACTGCGGCGGACGCAAATTCGGGCGGGGCAGCAGGACATGGATGCGGGCGAACTGTCGGAACTGCTGCAATGTACGCCGAAGCGGGTGCACCGCACTTGGGGCCAAATCCTCAATCTTGCGTGGAAGCATCGCAACCAGCGCCAAGCCTAATCGCTGACTGCTGCGATCGGTCACCACTAGGGATGCCGTTCTTCCCGTCAGGGCTTCACGGTATGCTAGGCGTATCGTTGGGCGGTACTTTGAGTATCCTTAAACGAAGCCTTCCCTAGAGTGTGATCGCGAGACCGATGCGGCATCGTTTTTCCTTTTCCTTAACTGAGTTATTGCGTGGCAGTGCGTTGGTGGCGCTGTGCCTGTTGGGGGGCGGCATCGTCCCCACTGTGAACCTGGCCCCCGCGATCGCCCAAAATGCCACTGCCAACGAGCAAGCCGAACTCGAACGGCTCCAGCAAGAGGCCAACCTGGCCTTCACTCGCGCGACGACTCTAGTCGCGATTTTGCTGACGGCATTAGCACTACTGCTGGTGTTGGGAGTCGCGATGCTGTGGTTTTTGCGCCGCTCCGTGGTGCAAGAGGTGGCGACCGCCGTTCGCACCCAGCTGAACCAAATGTCCGATTTGGAGCATAAGATTCGCACCGCTACCCGCGAACTCAACAATGTCTTGAAAGACGCGGAAGACATTAGCGACGATATTGAGCAAGACGCTGAGAGTTTCAAAGATCTGCTCAACGAAAAGCGCCGCGTGCTCAATCAGGCTCTCTCCGAAATCAATGACTCCAAGGCGCATACCCTGGAAGACTGGCAAAAACAGGTGACGCTGCTCTCCAAAACCTTGGCTGACTTAGAACGCAACGTTGAGGAGCAAGCCAGCCTAATTAAACAGCGCATGGAGGAGCGGGCCGCCACCATTGACACCGATACCGCTGACCAGACGACTGCTGTACTCGCTTCGGTGCAGGCCAGCGCCCAGGAGTTTCAGCAGCAGTTGACGGCGATGACTGACCAGGTCGCGGCCACCCAGGGCGAAACCTTGTCCACAATGGCGGCCTCTTCTGATGACTTTGCGGCCCAAATGCGGGATTTAACGTCGACAGTTGAGGGAACGCGCGATCGCACCCTCGCTGATTTAGACAAGTTACGCGAAGAGTTTGCCCCCTACTTTGAAACCCTGCGGGACAATTTGGAAGCGCAGCTTGAGCAGTATCAGCAGCGCGTCATGGATGCCATGAGCGATCGCCAGCAGTCGGTTGATCGCCAACTGGATGAGATGCAGGCCAGCACCCTGGGCCATCGCGACCTCGCTTTGCAAACGATGGAGCGCTCCATCCAAGACTTTGAAGAACAGTTTCGCCAGATCAAAGACGAAGTGCTGGCCCAACGCGCCAATACCCTGTCCGATTTGCGGCGATCGCTCGACGACTTTTTGGGCCAATTCAGCAACTATCAAGGCGAAATTGACGCGGGCAAAGCCCAGATCTTGGCAGACATGCAGCAATCTGCCGATGACTTTCTCAATCGCTTCACCCTCCTGCAAGATGAAGTGGATGATCAGAAGGCTGACGCCCTCAACCAGGTAACCGGCAGTGCCGAAGATTTCCGGCGTCAGCTCGGTGACATGATGGCGGATTTGGACGAGAACAAAACAGTGACTTGGGACGCCGTACAGCAAACCGCCTCAGAGCTCTCGGCAACCCTAAAGCAGCTCCAGGGTGAAAGCCGCGATCGCGCCACCGTCGCCCTAGAAAGCCTGGCTCGGATGGAAGATGAAGTCGGGCGACAAATGAACGACGTGCGCGACATCATCTTTGAGCGGCGCGATCGCATGCTCGAAAAACTCGACGGCTTTGACCAACGCCTGACGGAACATGTCGGCGCGCTCGAAAGTGAATCCGCCACGCGCCAAGAACAGGCCCGACAGCGCCTGACCGCAATTGAGACTGACTTTAGTAACCAATTGGCCGAGTTGCAGAAAGACATTGCCGCTGGTCGCACTGACGTCATTGCCGACCTCGAAGACGTCAAGCGCACTGTGCAAGAGCGACTGATCACCCTGCAAGCCGAAGCCCAGGGCGAAAAAGAAGCCATTATGCGACGGCTGGGCGAACTCGCCCCCGAATATGTAGCTAACAGCTTTATGGCGACGACACAGCAGCAGCTTGAAACCGTGTCGGGGCTGGTGCAGCGCCTGCGGGGTAATCGCCCCAATCTCTTCCTCTCTGCCGAGGAACGCATCGACGCGGCGAATCAATATCTCGCCGACGAAAACTACGCGGCCGCTTTAGAGCAATACACCGAAGCATTGACGATTCAACCCGATAACGCCGAAGTCTGGCTCAACAAAGCCCTGGCCTTAGTGGGGCTAGATCGCCAGGAAGAGGCGATCGCCGCCTTTGACCAAGTGCTCGAACTCGTCCCCGATCAGATTGCAGCTCAGTTCCAACGAGGTCAAGCGCTGAAAGACCTCAAACGGTATGAAGAGGCGCTGGAATCCTTCGACAAAGTGCTGATGCTGAACCCCGAAGACGCCAAGGCCTGGGTCAACCGGGGCATGGTCTTGGGCCGACTCCGGCGACGGGAAGAAGCGATCGCGGCCTTTGACAAAGCCCTGACCATCAAGCCCGACTATCAAGAAGCCTGGGTCAATCGTGGCGTCTCTTACGGCGTTTTGCAGCAGCACACCGAGGCCTTTCAGTCCTTCGACAAGGCTACAGAAATTCAAGCCAACGATGCGGTGGCCTGGCTAAACCGAGGGCTCGCAGCCCTGGAACTTGAACGTTACGAGGAAGCTCTGTCCTCGTTTGATAAGGCCACACGGTTCAATCCGCAAGTACCCAAAGCTTGGGACAATCAAGGACTCGCTTTGATGAAGTTGGGCCGGGATGAAGAAGCACTCACGAGCTTCGATCGCGCCCTCGACATTGACCCCGACTATGCCAAAGCGCTGTATCACAAAGCGCTTTGCTATACCCTGCAACGCGAATACGACATCGCCCTAGAAAACTTGCAGCTTGCCGTGCGGCTCGATCCCAACCTGCGGGCCGACGCCCAAATGGAAGACACCTTCACTGACCTTCGCAACGACGACTGGTTCCGCGAACTGGTCGGGCTGTAATGCTGGCGAGCAAAGCCCACAGCGACCACGGTGAATGCGGTTTGGTTCGCATATACTAAGGGACAACTGTTGGTCGTCATCCCGTTGGGAGTGACGCCAACTCCGCGTGAGAATTGGCGATCACTGGTTTAACGCCCTCACCGTTGCTCTTGTTCATCCTCTGAGTCTGATGTCGTCACTTGCCCCCCGTCTCTCGGAAACTGAGCTGAGTCAACGTATCTTAGAGATGGCCAAAACCGGCGTCTATCGCGAATCGATCTTTGAGGCGTTTCGATCGCTGGCGACCAAACGGCAGATTCGTCAGGCGATCGCTCAGGCCAAGCAATTCGGCCTCTACTCCGTACGCGACCTGCGGGATGAGGAACTCGGCACGTACTACCAGATTGATCTCGCCAAGTACGACTCCTTTCAAGCAGCGCTCAAAGCGGCCGTCCCGATGCCGCCAGGGGAGGATTTAGCCGCTCAAATGCTGGCGGCGACCCAGGCCATTCGCGCCATGGTGGCGATCGCGGGCAGTGGCACGTTTATCCTGTTCATCGCCGGCGGCTTTTTTCTGCTCACCGGCCACCTCCAAAGTGGCCGCCTGGCTTGGGTCAGCGCCGCGAGTGTCGGTGGCATCTGGCTGCTGCAACAGCGCTGGGCCAAAAACTATCGCCGCTAATCTCAGATACGCCAATGGATTTTCAGCGATCTCGATATTTGAGGCGATCGCTGAAAATTCATTGGCGCTAACTTTTTTGATAACTGGCGCTAATAAAGCGGCTCCCGCCGCCATGACTTTGGGATCTTCAATCCTATTGATTAAGTAAACCAAGACTGGTTTTTGAAATTTTTAAAACCCAGAAATCAGCTCCCAAAAAGTAGAACATGCTTACCAGAAAACAGAAGTCAAGGAGCAGTAGCTCACTGAATCCTGCATGGCTAAGCCTGTATATAACTCGTGCGCTTAGCCGATAATTGCTAATACTTCAAAAGGCTGAATCCCTTTCCCAACAGGGTAGATCGATAGCTTGAACAAATCTTTTCATCTGTGAATCGGTGAGTTTAGTCCACATCAAGCCACGATCAATTAGGACAAATATACTGGTAAGTGAAGTTTATATTGCAATCTCTAAGTGATTTTCTGGTTCTAAAACTAATTTCACAATTTAATGATGTCTACTTTGAAAATTTTGGCCTACTATTGCGTAAATTCCGAAATACTGGAAACATGTCGTGTAATCAAAAAAGTCTACCGTCAGCAGGTTTGGTTGTTGCACAACAGCACCCATGTACTGCTGAAGTGATTCTGGTCTAGCGTGAATGATTTTCGTGCCAATTGCTTGTGACACCGCTAATCAGGCGGGTAGGAAGCAGGCGCGATCGGCTAGCTGGGTGACCGATTCCCTCTTTTTTCCCTATAGATGACGATCTCGAGACCAGATTCTCAATTGGTTCATCGCCTTAGCCGCAGTTGTTTGCTAGGGATGAGCGTTGTAGCTCATGGCAAGTTACTGGTCGGCCACATGGCATTTCACCGTTTTTATGTTGTGGAGAAAAGAAAATTACATGAATCTCGCTAAATTGCCCTGGCGCAAATCTATAGCTTTCTTGGGAATGGGTTTTTGGGCCAGCTCGTTAGCCCTGATTTCGCAGACGGCCCAAAGCTCCGGGCATAATGTCACGCCCTATTGTTTCAATATCGCAGTTGAGACCGAAATGTACGCCCACCCCTCCTATCACTCAGAAGTGGTAGGTCGTTATGCGGTGGGCGATGTTGCCTACGCGACTACCAACCCCATCAAGTCTTATTGGTTTAGGGATAAGACAAAAGACGGCAACTCATTTATCAAGGTTGCTGGTTTTGACGGCACGGTGGGTTGGGTGCCTCGGTTCCCTAAGGGAAGTGATACTCCCATCTTGGTTGACCTGGCAGATTGCCCGAACCCGGGTGTCAATGCGTCTGGTTTTCCCGGTGGCAGCGAGGATGATCGGGCTTGTTACTTTGTCTTATCGCCGACCAATCTCTATGGGCGACCCGATTTTCATACACCACTGGATGCTAATTATGTGCCAACGGATATCGCCTATGCCAGCTATCCTTTGCATAAAGTCGTGGTAGACCACGGTCGCAATGCTTTTGTATTAGTTGATATTTTTGAAGAAAACCAGGCTTGGGTGCCCTTCTTCTCCGAAGATTTGAATACCAAATTGGTGGAGCAGTATCCGCCGGAGGACTGTACGCGACCATAGCATTGGTCAGAGTCTTGTTGAAACTTAGGGGAACATTGGCTTCTCTGAGTTTATGAGGCGCTTCGTGTTAGCGAGGCGTCTTTTTTATTGGCGGCGATTTAGCACGGCGCGAGGCGATCGCGGATTCCCTTCAGTCCAGGGATGTATTGGCTTGGCGTAAGAACTCAGCGACTTGCGATCGCGTGGGCATGGACGGCTGAGCTCCGGCTTGACTCACCGATAAGGCTGCGGTTGCCGATGCCCACATGACCGCCTGTTTGAGCGATCGCCCCTCGGCTAGCGCGACCGCCAGCCCCCCATTAAAGGCATCCCCTGCGGCGACGGTATCCACCACCGAGACGGGGAAGGCTGGAACATGAAACATTTCGGTCGGAGTGCCGCAGAGAACGCCTTGCTCGCCTAGTTTGATGAGGATAGTGGATGCACCTTGGCGTTGCAGGTGCGCGATCGCGGCCTCGGCTTCGGCCACGTTGTTCACAGGCAATCCCGTGAGTTGAGCGGCTTCGATTTGGTTGGGCGTCAGGATATCGATCGCTGAATAGATGGGCGTCAAATCAAAGGCTGGCACCGGAGCGGGATCAAGCATCACGGTAACGCCTGCTGCATGGGCGAGTTGGGCCGCCTGCGCCACCATCGCGGCGGGAATTTCACATTGCAGCAGCAGCAACTGGGCAGACGCTAAAGCGTTCTCCAGCGCAGCTAGATCTGTTGTATCTAGGCGGCTATTGGCTCCCGGCACAATGACGATCTGATTCTCTCCCGACTTGGCGACAACGATCGCTGCGACGCCTGTGTGAGTCTCGGCATCGACCTTGACCGCATCAATATTGATCCCATCACCAGCGAGGGCATGGCGTAACTGGTGCCCAAAGTCGTCGGCCCCGACTCGGCCCATCATCGCTGTGGCAACACCCTGACGCGCGGCGGCCACCGCTTCGTTGGCTCCCTTACCACCGGGAATCGTAGCAAAGTCCCTGCCGGTCAAAGTTTCGCCGGGGTGCGGCAAGCGGGGAGATCGCACCACCAAGTCCATGTTCAAACTGCCCAATACCAAAATCGTCATGGTCGCTAAAAGTCAAACGGGTCTTCGGTGATGTCTTCTGGCGCTGCTGAGTCACCACTCCAGACGGTGGGCGGGCGATCGCTACTCCAGGCCCACCACGCAGTTTGGCATTCGCCACATTGATAAAATTCTTGCCACTTACGCCGATGCCCCTCGGTATAAACGGGCGATCGGCGATTGATCCACACGGCTTCTGACTCTGAGATGCCAGCTCCACAACGAGGACAACCAAACTGATAGGCATGAACTGCGGACTCAGACCAGGTTGGCGGCATGGAAGAAAAGGGATTCATAAATGCTGGGGAGGAACCATTTCCCTCATTATGGGTTGGGCATCGCCATCTCGTACACCCAAGGGTGAAATCTCGGCGTATTGCGATGCCTTACAAAGTCTTCGCTAGAACGTCGCGAATCGCGTTAACCCTTGTAGAATCGTGGCGTTAATCGGAAAAGGATGCGCCGATGCTGAACTTACTGTCGCTGGTGGGTCTTGCGGGTCTGTGCTTTGTGGCTTGGTTAGGCTCAGAAGACCGCCGCCGGATTCCCTGGAAGCTGATGCTGTGGGGCATTGGGCTGCAACTGGTGCTGGGGCTGTTCATTTTTCGAGCGCCCATTACCCGCGACATTGTGGTGTGGCTTAGCGGCTTGCTCAATGCGCTGATCGATGCCTCAGAAGAAGGGTCAAAGTTTTTGTTTGGCCCGATCTTGGTGCCAGATTTAGGGGCACAGGTCGGGCCACAGGGGGCGGGGCGCTGGTTGGCGCGGGCCTTAACGCCGCCCTTCACCCCCGTGCCGGGCGATCGCCTCGGGGCGGATAATCTCAGCATGGGCTACATCCTGGCGTTTCGGGCCTTGCCCCAGGTCATTTTCTTCGCAGCCATTTTCAACCTGCTGTACAACCTCGGGATTATTCAGCCGGTGGTGCGGGTCTTTGCCAAGTTTTTCCGCTCGGTAATGAATATCAGTGGTGCCGAGTCTCTGGCGGGGGCGGCCAATATTTTTGTGGGTATTGAGTCAGCGATCGCCATTAAACCGTTTCTCGAACGGATGACCCGCAGTGAGTTGTGCGCCATTCTAGCCTCCTGCTTTGGATCGATCGCCTCCACGGTGCTAGGGCTGTATGCCGGTTATTTGCGGGCCACTTTCCCCGCGATCGCCGGTCACCTGATGTCCGCCTCAGTGCTGACGATTCCTGCCGCCTTCGTGATGGCGAAAATCCTCGTACCCGAACAAGAAGTCCCAGAAACCCTGGGGAAAGTGCCCGATTTATCCCAAATTGAAGAAGACCAAAAAAGTCCGATGGATGCCCTGATTTTGGGCGCTTTGGATGGGGTCAAAATGGCCGTCGGCATTGCTGCCTCGTTGATTGCAATTCTCGGCTTAGTCGCCTTGCTGAACCTGTGTTTTGCCTCCCTCGCCGGACTGCAAACCAGCAACATTGCCCTGCTGCGTCCCATCGGTCAAATTTTCAGCGTCATCACCCTCGACAACATTACGGGTGTGTTGTTTTTGCCACTGACCTTTTTGACTGGGGTGTCGTTGGACTGGAATGAACTGTGGACCTGCTCGGTGTTGATTGGGCAAAGATTGTTGAAAACGGCGATCCCCCCCTATATCGCTCTGGCAGATTTGGCCGCTGAGGGGGTACTGAGCGATCGCGCTTTAGTCATCGTCAGCTACGTGTTGTGCGGCTTTGCCCATGTGCCCTCTGTCGGCATTTTTGTCGGCGGCCTCGCTGGCTTGGTGCCCTCCCGCAGCCAAGATATTTCTTCTCTCGCCTGGAAATCCCTATGGGCAGGCACCTTAGCGACTTTAATGACGGGCTGCATCGCCGGTGTTTGGTTCTATGACGGTACCGCTGTGCTGGGCCGATAGGCGGCAAGTTGGGAATGCTGGCGTGTTTGGCTGAGGCACTTTGATCGCAGTCATCTCGTCATCTCATCGATGTCCATCTGACGATTTAAGGGAGTGGGATTGTGGTCAAGCGAGCAGGAAGAAGAGCCTGGAACCGTTGCCAACAGCCGCTGCCCTGGTTGCTCGGCATGGGAATGATCGCGGGACTGGCGATCGCTCCGGCTCCTAACCCCGTCGTCATCATTGCTGCCGACCGCGACCCCGCTGAAGCCGCTGCACCGACCGCTGCCCCCGAAGATCATTTTCTCTGGCAGATCGAGACCGCCAACAATACGGTTTATCTACTCGGCTCCGTTCACTTTTTAAATGCCGACAGCTATCCGCTGCCCGAGGCCATGCAGGCGGCTTTTAGAGACGCTGAAACATTGGTGTTAGAAGCAGATGTTGGCCCCGGCACCGAAGCCGAAGTCGCGGCTTTGCTATTGACCGCCGCCCAGCCTGAAGTCGGCGAATCTTTAACGGCAGTACTGAATGCGGAAACGTACGGTTTGGCGGCTCAAAAAGTTAAAGAACTGGGCCTGCCGATTCAGATGTTTGAACAATTTGAACCCTGGTTTTTAGCCATTTCGCTGACCTCTTTAGAACTCATTTCCCTGGGCTTTACGCCGGAATACGGCGTTGATCAACATTTTTATGAGCAAGCTCAGGTCAACGACAAACCCATATTGTTTTTAGAAACTGTGGAGCAACAGTTCAATTTATTTGAGCAGCTTTCTATCGAAGAGCAAAGCCTGTTTACCGAGCAAACTTTGGCAGAACTGGACTTATTTGAGGAATCTTTTAACGATATCGTGACGGCATGGGAGACGGGCGATCGCGATCGCATGGCGGAAATTTTGCTGACGGGCTTTGCCGACTATCCCGAAATGCAGGCGATTTTCCTCCGCGATCGCAACCGCGACTGGGCCACCCAAATCTTGCCCTGGCTGGAATCTGATGACGATTACCTGATCGTCGTGGGGGCGCTACACCTGGTCGGTCCAGATAATGTCCTCGACCTCTTAGCGGAAGAAGGTTACGAAGCGGAGCAACTCTGAGTGGGGTGGGCCTGATGGCGGGGCGACTCTCTTTTGGTTGGGTGATCGCACCTGGTCTGTCGCTGGTTCATGTCTAAACTAAGATAACGATAGGGCTTGAGGCGCTGGTCATGACTGATGGTGAACCCACACAAATTCGACAGAGTCAACTGCATCAAAAACTAGTGATTGACCTGGAAACGACGGAAGAACTCGGCAAACTGTCGCAGTTTTTGGTCGATGTCCAGCATCACCAAGTCGAAGGCTTTGTGTGCAAAAAGGGACTGCTGAGCCTTGAAACGGTGCCCATCATGTGGGTGCAGGTCGATTCTGTGGGGCAGGACTGTATTTTGGTGCGCCGCAATGGAGCGACCATTTCCGAGCGCTTGGATGCCGCGATCGCCCTCGACCGCCAAGCCATTTGGTCAGATGCGGGCAGCGAAGTCGGTCAACTGGTGGACTATTGCCTTGACCTCTCGACCGGGGCGATTACCCAATATCTGTTTACGGCTCCTGGCTGGCAGGGCCTGACAGATGGGCTGTACACGGTGGCCCCAGCAGCAGTCGTGAGTGTCGGCAAAAAGCGCATGATGGTGCAACAAGCCGCGCTGCAACAGGCGGAGCAATTTGTCCCCGGCATACAGGAACAGGTGCAGCAAGCCTGGCAGCAAGATCTGTCCCGCACACGCCAAGACATGCAAGGCGCGATCGACAGTACCCGCGAAGTGGCCGAGCAGGTGCAAACCCAGGCCCAAAAACTGACGGAACAGGCCCGTAGTCAGTTTGGGCAAGTGTTTGGTCAGGTCAAAAAGCGCAGCAAAGGTTGGCGATCGCAGGTGAATGATCGCTTTGCCGATGCGGCTTCTAGTGTTGATCATGTGCGCCGACCCGGTGCGCCCCAGGTGCCCGGCAACACCATTGATGTGGATTCCGAAGAAATTTGGCCGGAGGAAGATGACGCCCCGAGGCAGCCGTAGCCTCTGAATAGGTTGGGCAGCAGCACGACCCATTGATTGTGGCTGACTTTGAGCGTGGCCTAAGCCGTTCGCGATGTGATGGCAGAAGTGCCCTGCTGCCCTCGCAGCCGCAACGCCCGCTGATAGTCGTGGAGTGCGCCTTCGGCATCATCGGCAGCGGCCCGAGCCTGCGCTCGACTGATGTAAGCGTCGGTCAAATTGGGGTCAAGCTGTAAGGCCCGAGTAAAGTCTTGCAAGGCGGCTTTGGCATTGCCTAACTCGTAGTACGCATTACCGCGATTGTTATAGGCTTCGGCGTAGTTGGCGTCTTGTTGAATCGCTTGATCAAAATCTTGAATCGCCGATTCATATTGGCCCGCCTGCAACCGTAAGACACCCCGTTCGTTGTAGGGGCGGGCTTTTTGGGGCTCAATGGAGAGGGCTTTGGTATAGTCAGCGATCGCCCCTTTGGGATCACCCAACTCGGCCCTGAGCTTGCCACGGCTGTGATAAATCTCCGCGAGTTGCGTCGCCGATGTCGACGTTTTTTCGTAGGTTTGCGTCATTCCGGAAGCCGTGCCATGGGGGTCGGCTAGCGCGGCCGGTGACGGCACTGGAGTAGCCGCATTCGAGAGCTCGGCAGTGAACTGCATGACTTGTTGATAATCATTCACCGCCCCCGCCGTATCGCCTAACTTATGGCGTAACAGGCCCCGGTTACCATAGGCTTCCACGAACTGAGGATTCAGCTCGATCGCTTGATTCATATCGGCGATCGCTTGATAAAGATTGCCCAAATGCATATGGGCTAAACCGCGACTATGTAAGGCATCGGCCAACGACGGTTTGTACGTCAAGGCTTGGTTAAAGTCAGCGATCGCCTGATGATAATCCTCTAAATGCAAATAGGCGCAGCCGCGCCAAAGGTAAACCTTGGCAAACTTGGGGGAATAGGTCAGGGCTTGCTCAAAGTCCCGGATAGCCGCCGCGTAGTGTGACTGCATCAAAGCCGTGAGCCCTCGCCCGCCATAGGCTTTAGCCGAAGTGGGATCAAGGCGCAAAGCCGCTTCAAAATCAGCCATGGCTGCGGCATAGTCGCCAATCTTGCGGTAGAGATTGCCTCGATTCAGGTAAGCGTTGACGTAATCAGGATTCAGTTGCAGGGCTTCCGAAAAGCTTTGTAAGGCTTCCTGCGCCCGCCCTAAATCACTCAAAGCACAGGCTCGGTTGTAGTGTGCCTTGCTATATCCTGGCTCCAGCTTTAAAACTTGGTCGAACAGAATCACGGCCTCGGCCAGTTCGCCCCGACGTGCCCGATCAATCGCCTCATTGAGTATCGTTTTCCAATGCATGTTGGCACCTCAACCCTTAGAGGCCGATCCCAGTCATCTTCTTTGAATTGACGCCACCTTGCCAGAATGGCTCAGCTTCGGTATTCACGTACCTTACTACTAGCGTATCCCAACCCCAACAATCCCAAAAAACTGCGATTAGGAAGCGTCGCCAAAAGTAGCCCATCAAGCCTACCTGTAGAACCGGGAATGTATGAATTGCCAATATTTTGACCGCACACACTCGAATTTTCGCGATGTTTATAGACTAATCGAAAGGGGTCTAAAGCCAGGGGACAGGTTGGATTGGGTTCATACAATCTTCATAAAACAGCCTGAGATTCTGGATTCGCTCACAAAAATTGTCCGAAAAATCGGGAATATCTTGGGTTGCGATCGCCGATCAACGGTGCTAGTTATGACCAAATGTCCCCGGCCGCAGCACCAGTGGCTCGGCGATCGCTGTCCCAAGGATTGGCAATGGCCAGGATCATTACCCAGCGGCAAGTAACTGCAACGCGGCCTGATTATGCCGTCGCGTCAGCGCCGGCAAGTCGACGGTGGTCAGCCGACCTTCATCCACGACCCGGCGACCGTTGATAAAGCTGTAGGCGACCTGATTCACATGGCAAAACAGGAGGGCCGCGACCGGATCATGCACCGCCGCCCCAGCGAGAGAAGGCTGTTCCAAATCAATCGCAATAAAATCAGCAGCCATATCAGGAGCCAGCGCCCCGATATCATCCCGGCCCAGCACGCGAGCCCCTCCCCGCGTGGCGATCGCTAAGGCGTCCCTAGCGGTCAAGGCTCCCGGCGCTTCGTCCCGCACCCGCGCCGCCAACATCGCCAGGCGGGCTTCTTGCATCAAATGGCCCGAGTCATTGGAGGCCGACCCATCGACCCCCAGCCCGACGGGAATTTGTAAGTTCAACATTTTGCGAATGGGAGCAATGCCGCTGGCTAACCGCATATTGCTGCAAGGGCAATGCGCGACTCCAGTCCCCGTCGCGGCAAACTTTGCCAAGGAACTGTCGCTCAATTTGACACAGTGGGCATGCCAAACATCGTCCCCAAGCCAGCCCACCGATTCCGCATATTCCCCCGGAATCTGCCCAAAGCGCTCCAGGCTGTAATTCACATCGCTCACATTTTCCGCCAGGTGGGTGTGCAGCCTGACGCCCGGATACGATCGCGCCATGGCCGCAGATTCCCGCATTAAATCCTGAGAGACCGTAAACGGTGAGCAGGGGGCCAAGGTCATGCGCAGCATCGCGTAGCGCTCGTCATCGTGATATTGCTCAATCAGTCGCTGACTGTCTTTGAGAATAAAATCTTCGGCCTCAACCAAGCCATCCGGCGGCAGCCCGCCTTTGCTTTCGCCGATGCTCATGCTGCCGCGATTGGCATGAAAGCGGAGCCCAGTTTCCTGTACGGCCTGGATTTCGTCGTCGAGGGTGCAGTCATTGGGAAATAAGTAGCTGTGGTCACTGGCGGTCGTGCAGCCGGACAAGATGAGTTCGGCGGCGGCCATTTGGGCGCTAGTACGCAAAATATCGGCGGTGATATTGGACCAGAGCGGATACAAACTCTGGAGCCATTGAAACAACTCATGATCTTGCGCAGCGGGAATGACGCGCGTCAGGGTTTGGAAGAAGTGGTGGTGGGTGTTGACGAGTCCCGGCAGCACGATGTAGCGATCGCCCAAATCCAGCACTTCATCAGCCGTGTCAGGCAACTCAGCAGTCGTCCCGACTTGCTCAATCACGTTGTCGCGAACAAATAGCGCCCCCTGTCGAATTTCTCGCCGTTCATCATCAAAAGTTGCCAAGGTATGGATATTTTTGACCAACAAAGTTGCCACGCGATGTCCTCCTGAGTGGGTTGGCAGATGCGATCGCCCCATCATACTGTCTGCCACCTGACGCGCTTTCGATGTATTGCATAACGCGAAACTCACCCTTGTTTAAGTTAGGACGCATGGTAGCTACGGGTGGTCGCGAATGAATATCGACGCTCTAGTCAGCGATCGTCTTTTTATATCGAACGCATGATATAAAAAGACATGCCTAAGATTGTTAACCACGATCGCTATCGGCGAGAATTGCTCGCCCAATGCCTATCTCTGTTTGCCGAACAGGGATTTGGGGCGGTCACCATGCGGCAAATTGCCGCGAGCCTCAGCGTGTCAACCGGGACGCTATACCACTACTTCCCCAACAAAGAGAGCATCTTTGTGCAATTAGTCGAAGAGTATTGCAGCAAGGATGTCGCCCAGTTTTTTGCCCAAGCGCCTACTGCCGCCACGACAGAAGAAAGACTGCAATATGTGATGGCTTTTTTTCTCCATAACTATGGGGCCTATCAGCAGCAGTTTTTGATTTGGATTGATTTCTATCAGCACTGTCAGCACACCGGCAAGGGCAGCGACACCGTACTACAGCAGTTTTGGCAACAAACACATCACCAGTTGGTGGCGTATTTACAGATCGCCCCCGAGGCAGTGGATTGTCTGTTGACTTATTTAGATGGCCTGCTGTTGCAATGCCTTTACGGACGGGGTGAGGCCGAAATTACCCGGCAGATCAACGCCTTTTGTCAACTCTATGCCAGGGGCTGGGTCGGCTTGGGCGCAACAGCGGTTCACCGTAAAAACGTTGTCAACGCCGGGGGTTGGTCATAATGTGTCGCGGCAGGAATCAATAAGATGCTGTTTTTAACCGAGATGGCTCCCGATTTGTGGACGGCGACTCAATTGCTGCGGTTTTTGGGCTTAGAAGTCGGCTGTCGCATGACGGTGGTGCGATTGCCCAACCGTGAACTCGTGTTAATTTCACCGTTGCCTCTGAAGCATGGCGATCGCGCTCGTTTAGACGCTCTGGGTACCGTCAAACACTTGATTGCGCCCAATCGCTTTCACCATCTTTATTTTGGCAATGCGCAGGCTCTCTATCCCCAGGCGCAGGCCTGGGGGGTGCAAGGACTAGCGCAAAAACGGCCTGATCTCAGGTTTGACGGTACCTTGAATGAGCCCGGCAGTTTTGCTGACGTCCTCCATTATTTACCGGTTGAGGGCTTTGGCAGCATTATGTTGCAGGGCGTGCAGCTAGCGCATGAAACCGTATTTTGGCATCAGCCCAGCCAGACGCTGATTCTCACGGATATTGCTTTTAATTTTGATGAAACGTTTCCCTTTACCTCACGGCTCGCGGCCCAGGTGCTCGGCAGCTATCAAACGCTCCGCCCGACCCGGCTCGAAAAATGGGGCAGTTTTGACAAAGATGCTGTTGAGCAGTCCATTCGCCAGGTGTTGCAGTGGGAGTTCGATCTCGTCATTCCGGGTCACGGCTCGATTATCGAGAACGACGCCAAAACCCAGCTAAGAGAGGGGTTTGAGTGGTTTTTGGGGCGATCGCTGGCCCCCGGTCAGCCCCTGACGATAGCCGGCAACAGCTGAGGCGATCGGATAACGCGCCAGTCACACACTCGCAATCATTCACTGATAGGATCAGAGGCGATATTCACCCACAACATCATGCTGACGATCGCCCTCCCCAAGGGAGCCCTGCTCAAAGAAAGTATTGCTCGGTTTCAAGCGATTGGCCTAGACTTTAGCGCCTTTCTCGACAAGTCCAACCGCCAGTTGCAAATCACCACGCCCAATGGCAAAGCACAAGGGCTGCTCGTGCGGGCGCAAGATGTACCCGTATATGTGGAGTATGGCCAAGCGCAACTCGGCATCGTCGGCTATGACGTACTCCGCGAAAAGCAGGCCGATGTGGCGCAGCTAGCAGATTTGGGCTTTGGACACTGCCGCATGTCGGTCGCGGTCAAAGCCACGAGTCCCTATCGTTCAGCGCTGGATTTGCCCGCCCACTGCCGGGTGGCGTCGAAGTTTGTGAACTGCGCTCGGGACTATTTCAACGGCATTGATTTGCCGGTGGATATTGTGCCGCTGTATGGCTCGGTGGAGCTGGGGCCGATCACTGGCATGTCAGAAGCCATTGTGGATTTGGTTTCTACCGGGCGCACCCTCCAAGAAAATAACCTGGTGGAGTTGGAGGTGCTCTATCAAAGCACGGCTCGCCTCATTGCCCATCCCATCAGCTATCGGGTCAACTCCGATGGTTTGAGCGACATTATCCAGCAATTGCGATCGCCCGCCTTGGTCACGGCTTAGCCCCCGCCCCACCCCGGCGATCGCCCATGGGTTTTCGTCACCTGAGATACAGTGTGAAGAGGGCCAGTCCTCGCCAATGCGCTGGTCGGGCGTCGGCAATTCTGCCCCTTTATCGGCGATCGCATTCCCCCGTTTTATGACCTCAGCCACTGATACATCCAATCTTCCCACCGCCGCCGCCCCAAACAGTGACTGGCGGCTGTTTTTGCGGCTGTGGCCCTATATCCGCGCCCAGCGCCGCTACCTGTGGCTGCCGTTTGTGATGCTCGTGCCGCTATCACTGGCCAATGCCCTACAGCCGATTTTGATTGGTCAGGCTATTTCCTTGATTCGCCAAGAGCCCGTCGCCTGGTTTTTAGAAGAGCGCACCCTCCAAGGAGGGCTCAATTTACTGGTGGCGGTGCTGGTGGTAACCGTAGCGGTGCGGCTGACCCTGGACGGTTGGCAAAGCTTTTTGGTGCAAAAAGTCGGCCAGCGCATCACGGCCAACATCCGCAACGATTTGTTTACGCACGTAACGTCCCTGGCAGTCCGGTTCTTTGATCGCACTCCCGTCGGCAAGCTCATCACCCGCCTGACCAGTGATGTAGATGCCCTGGGCGATGTGTTTTCCACGGGCGCTGTCGGCATTTTTAGCGACATTTTTTCCATTGGCGTGATTGCGATCGCCATGTTTTGGTTGCAGTGGCAGCTCGCGTTGATGCTCATGGGCATGCTGATTCCCGTGACCTGGCTGATCATTTACTTTCAGCAGCAGTACCGCAAAGCCAACTACCGCGCCCGCGAAAAACTGTCCGAACTGAACGCCGCCCTGCAAGAAAACATCATGGGCATCGAAGTAGTCCAGATGTTTCGCCGCGAGCGCTTCAACTCAGAAATCTTTCGGGCCACCAATGAGCAGTATGTGCAGGCGATCGATAAAACCATCTTTCACGACTCCGCCGTCTCTTCCACCCTGGAATGGATTGCCCTCGTGGCGATCGCGGGGGTGCTGTGGCTAGGGGGCTATCTGGTCATGCAGGAGTCGCTCACCTTTGGGGTGTTGGCCTCCTTCATTCTGTTCGCCCAGCGGCTATTTGACCCGCTGCGACAATTTGCCGATAAGTTCACCTCCATTCAGGCCGGATTTACTGCCGTTGAACGCATCACCGACCTGTTCAATGTCCCCGTCGAAATTCAAGATCCGGGGCACACACAGCTGCCTCAAATTGCTCCTGAGGCGGTGCCGGCCAATGCGCTGGTGAACGGCTCGGCCCATGCACCCGTGGCAGTGGCGATCGCGGCACAGCATGGCGATCGCGACAAGAGCGATAGCACCAAAGCGTCAGAAATCCGTTTTGAGCAGGTGCAATTTGGCTATAAGCCCGATGAGTATGTCCTCAAAAACCTGAATTTCACCATTCAACCCGGCGAAAAAGTCGCCTTGGTCGGCCCTACGGGCGCAGGCAAAAGCTCCATCATTCGCTTGCTTTGTCGACTTTATGACGTCACCCAAGGAGCCATCTTGTTGAATGGCGTCAATATCCGCGATCTGCCCCAGGCAGAACTGCGCCGCCGCATGGCCGTGATTTTGCAAGACGGCTTTCTGTTTGCGGGCGATGTCAAAAGCAACATCACCCTCGGCGAAGACTATCCCCTGGAGGCCGTGCAAGAAGCCGCCGCCAAAACCAACGTGGCATCCTTTATCGAACAGCTGCCCCAGGGCTACGACACCTTGCTGCGAGAACGGGGCACCAACCTATCGGGCGGACAAAAGCAGCTCCTCGCCTTCGCCCGCGCCGCCATCCGCAACCCCGGTATTCTCATTTTGGATGAGGCCTCTGTGCCAACCTCGATGTTGGCACAGAGGCCTTGATTCAAGATGCCCTTGAAAAGCTGCTGGAAAACCGCACCGCCATCATCATTGCCCACCGCCTCTCCACCATTCGCAATGTCGATCGCATCCTCGTGCTCAAGCAAGGCGAGTTGATTGAGCAGGGCAACCACGAGTCACTATTGGCGCAAAATGGCCTATATGCCAGCTTGTACAAACTGCAAATGTTAGAGGGCTAAAGTTGCGGCGGGCCTAGATTGGCGATTCAACCACGCTGGAGGGCGGAAAGCTTATCCACCAGCCAGATTGGCTAGCCCAAATCAGGGTGTATGCGAAGCACCCTGATATCGGTAATATTCACCATGGGTTCGGTTAACTTCATAAAAACTTTAAAGTAAGCTCCGTATTTTTCATGAAAACAATGAGTATGCCCACTTACGACGTTCTAAACGTTCAGCGTATACTTTTGCTAATAGTGTCACTTTTAATTATTGAATAGAGGTTATTCAATCAAGGCTATTTATCCCAGTATTTGTGAGCGATTTGTCTTTTTCTGCACTGAATATGCTGTCTTTCCTGCCTGACAATGATGGGATGCTTGGCCCATTCCCTCAAACTGAAAACTGCTATTCAGGCCTGAATAGCGCTCAATATCCTTTAATCAAGTCGCATTCTGAAAATAGGTTCAAGCCACTTTTAAGACTCGGGTACTGAAGCAAATTTCTGGACTGAAAGTTGATGAGACCCTTGAGGGTGAATATCTCATACACAAGCAGGCATCGCCAGCCTAAATCGGCATGGCCTAATGTGTTGATCGATAGTGACGATAAAAAACTGCTTTCAAAATCCAGAAAGGCATTGAACACCCTGAGAGTGCAAGGTTTTCAGAGCATTTGATCAATTAACATTTATGGCAACATTTGCATCGATTCAATTTAGTTCCTTATTCGGTCGCCATCTGTTCGGTCGCCATCGGCGATGGCTGGTTATCTGCTTGGGCGTGCTTAGCACAATCGCGGTGATCGCTTTTGGCAGTTGCTCAGCGTTTCAATCATCGGCTCTAGCCTCACCTCCTAACATCTTGATCGATCAGTTTGGCTACCGTCCTGGCGATCAAAAAGTTGCCGTAATTCAGCAAGCAAATGCGACCGAAGAGGATGACCCGAACTTATATCAGCATCTAAACGATACCTTTCAGGTCATCGATGTCGAAGCACCTGACGCCCCAGTTTATACCGCCTCAGCAGAAATTTGGGCCGACGGAAAAATCCACGACCAATCTGGCGATCGCGTCGCTTGGTTTGATTTTTCGACCGTGCAAACTCCAGGGAACTATGCGATCCAAAACACTCGTACGGGGGAAACATCGGCCCAATTTGCGATCGCTCCAGACGTTTATCAAAACGTGCTGAAAACGGCTACCCGCATGTATTACTACCAGCGCAGCGGTTTTGAGAAAGCACCGCCCTACGCCGATCCACGCTGGACGGATCGGGCGGCTTTTTTAGGCCCTGGTCAAGATCCGGAAGCCCGCTTTGTGGATGATAAAGACAATGCTGCGCTCGCACGGGATATGCGTGGCGGCTGGTTTGATGCGGGCGATACCAATAAATACGTCACGTTTGCGGCTCAGCCTCTACACTTACTGCTCAGCGCTTATTCCCAAAATCCTGACCGGTGGCCGGATGACTTTAATATTCCAGAGTCCAACAATGGCATTCCCGACCTGCTGGATGAAGTGCGGTACGAGCTAGATTGGTTTCAGCGCATGCAAGACGATGACGGCGGTGTTTTTATCAAGCTAGGGACTCTAGACCACAACGCTGCCAGTACGCCCGGTCGCGATCGCCGCCCGCGTTTTTATGGCCCCAAATGTTCTTCCTCTACGATTGACTTAGCGAGTACCTTTGCCCACGCGGCAGTGGTCTTTCGCGACTTTCCTGAATTGCAATCGGTAGCGGCGACTTTAGAGCAGCGATCGCTACAAGCTTGGGATTGGTTCAACCGCCACCCGATACAGACCGAGTGTGATAGCCAGGAAATCAAAGCAGGTGATGCTGATCGCGACCCAGCGGTGCAAATGGGAGGGGCGATTTTAGCCGCCGTCTATTTATCACAGCTACGGGACGACCCGCAGTTTCACACCTACATCCGCGACCATTACTCAGAGACGCGACCCTTCGATGATTCCATGGGTGTGTTGTATGCCTCGTCAGTGGTGGATGGTCTCATGACCTATCTTCAATCGGCTAACGCCCCCGCCGATCTCAAAGCCCAGATGGAGGCTGATTTCTCGACGCTCTTTTTCGACCAGTTATCCCCCTTTTTTAACGATATTGTGAACCTCGACCCGTATCGGGCCTACATGCCCGATGGGCAATATCACTGGGGTAGCAATGCCGTCAAAAGCAACTTTGGCAATATCAACCAAGCGATAAGCGCCGCGACGAATGACACCAGTGCCGCTCAAATGTATACAAATCAGGCCCTGGGCTATTTGCATTATTTACATGGGGTCAACCCACTCGGAATCGTTTATCTCACCAACATGTACGATGTCGGGGCCGAATACTCGGCAAACGAAATGTTCCATGCCTGGCTGGGCGATGGGATTTATAAAAATGCCCAAACCTCTCGTAGTGGGCCAGCACCTGGGTATGTTACTGGTGGACCCAATAACGATTACACCGGCCCGGCTGAGGGGATTGCCGAGCGTCCCATTATGCGAGCCTACTTAGATCGGAGTGATTCGGAGCTCTACATGTGGGAAATCACGGAGCCATCGATCACTTATCAAGCACCTTATATCAGGCTTTTATCACGCCTTTAATCTTCCTAATACCTATTCATCAATGTCACTAAACAGTCCATAGTCGGTTAGTTTTTTCCCATTAATCATCAACGCTTTGTTATGACAACCTCTATTTCAATCTGCATCGCCACCTACAAACGTCCTCAAGGGCTATTTCGACTGTTAGAAAGCATTAACACTCTAAGATTTAGCGAACTTGAAACTCCGACGATTGAAGTGGTCATTGCCGATAATGATAAAGCAGGATCAGCCAAGCAGATTTATGAATCAGTTAAGCCCACCTTTAACTGGAAATTGGTCTATGGCATTGAGCCTCACCAGGGGGTAACGTTTGCGCGCAATCGTTCCCTTGCGTTAGCGTCCCCAGACGCTGATTTCTTCGTGTTTATTGATGATGATGAAGTGCCTGATGCCTTATGGCTAGAGACGCTGCTAATTTGTCAAAAAGAATATGATGCTGATGTCGTAACGGGACCAATCACGCCTAAATTTGAGGTCGCCGAAGTGCCAAGCTGGGTGCTCAAGGGCGGTTTTTTTGACCCTGTGCAACATGAAACTGGCAAGTTGATGGGAGTGGCATTTACTAACAACACATTGGTAAAAAGCCAGCTAATACGGCAGATTGAAATTCCCTTCGATGACAAGCTGGCTTTTAAGGGGGCAGAAGATGTTGACCTATTTACCCGACTTTTTGCTCAGGGAGCCAAAATTGTCTGGTGTAGTGAGGCAATGGTTTATGAGTTCATCCCAGAAAATCGTATGCGCGTCAAATGGCTACTAGACCGAAATTATTACGGCTACAGTGCTCACAGTGTGACCGAAAAAAAATACTTTCCGTCTGTCTTGATTCAAGCGCAAAGAGTCCTTAAAGGTTTTTTGAATATTCTGCTGGGGCTATGTTTGCTGGCACCTGGTTTATTGCTCGGACGGCACCGGATTGCTCAATCTCTGATCTATGTTTACCGAGGATTCGGTAGTCTATCGGGCTTGGTGAATATCCGAGGAGCCTGGGGCGGCGCTCATCGTTAAGGCGACACCTTTGCAGCCAAGGTGCGGTGCCCAAAATTTAAGCGCGCATTTCACAGCGACTCATAGTTGCCTGCAGTCACCTTGCAAAGCTAGGAACCTGGTGTGGCGACAGCTTCACTTTTTAATTTGCCACTTTGCGATCGCTCTACCCTGGCAGTGTTAGTGCGGCAACAGGGCTTCGAGCTTGAGATCAGAAGCGGCCTGCACCAGCGCTGAAATATCGTCAGTCTGAGGCAGATAGGGCATCGCTCCCAAAACAGGGAGTTGGGTCAGACGCTCAATTAGGTCAATCGGAGCCCAGTTTTGTCGCTCTTCAGCAGTAAGCGGTGCCGTGCAGTTGAGGACGATGCCCCGAACTGATAATTGATGCTGACGAGCTAAGGCCACGTTGGCCACGGTTTGAGCGATCGCTCCCAGCTTGACGGGTACTACCAACACGATGGGCAAATGCCAAGCAGCCGCAAGATCGGCGATCGTCCACTCATCCGTAACGGGCGACCCTAAGCCACCCAACGCCTCCACCAAGACAAATTGCCGCTCGGCTAGCAGTTGACTGAGATAATGCCAAACAATTGTCAGGTCAATCCTTTTACCTTCTTGGGCGGCAGCGAGTGGGGGCGCTAGCGGGGCCGCAAAGCGCTGCGGCGTAATCGACTCAGCGGACTGCTTCAGGTCAAATAGCCGCGTGTAGGTTTCAAAATCGCCCAGGCCCGACTGTACGGGTTTCATCAGTCCCAAGGAGTCGGCGGCATGGTGCTGGAGCCAATAAGCCGCGATCGCGCTAGTGACGATGGTTTTACCCACATCCGTGTCAGTCCCCGTAATCAGCAAGCCATTCTTAATCGGAGTGCCCATCGCTACCTTTTCAAAAACTGTAGGGTAAATTCTGAGTCGCCCGTGGCCGTCACATCGACCAGGTAATCTCCCCCCACAGGCGCAGCATCTTCCCACAGCTCTACCGACGAAGCCAACGGATCGCCCGTCGGCAGTTTTACCGTAAAGCTCGTGGGGGCCGTCGACCGGGCCACTCGAATTTCAATCACTTCCCCTTCGCGGAGGTTAATGACATAACGACGGATGCGCCCCGGCCCGGCGCTGTTAGCGACCAATGTGGTATTTTGGCCCGCGGGAAATCTGACCCGCTGCTCGGAAATGATTTCTGGTTCGTCTGGTGGTTCCGGCGTTTCCGGCTCGATGGGGGGCTCGGGATCGGGCGTCTCCGGCTCCGTTGGCGCTTCGGGATCTTCCCCCTCAGATAACGAGACATTGAGGCGATAGTCGCTCTGGCCTACGCCCTCAACGGGTCGCAGTTGCACCGTATAGTCGCCGGTCAGTTCCAGCGTGCCAGTCCATCCCAACACTCGGCGGGCCTGACGGTCTGGCGGATTGCCATTCGGGGCAAGCACAGTCATCAGTACGCCTTCGCCCTCTAATTGGGCGAGCAGGGTTTCGCCTTCGCGCCCCGCCACGATGTAATTCACGGTTTCATTGGCTTTCAGGCTACCCTCAACGGTGGTGGATTCGCCCGCGCGAATGTCTAAATTTTGCGTGAATTCCACGGGCTCCGTTGGCGGTTCGGGGTCGGGGTCGGGGTCGGGCGTAGTGGGCGGCGTGACGGGACGGTCTGGATCAATTTCAATTTCCGGTACATCGGGCTGGTTGGTCGGTGCCCGATTGAGGGTCGTGACCAGGCCCCATCCCCCGAGTCCCGCCACCAGGGCTAACCCTAACGCCAAGGCTCCGATCGCCAGGGGATTTTCCCAAATCGAGCCCTCATCTTCGGTCAGCACGCCAGGCGTAGAGGGTCGATAGGTTTGCGGCGATTCTGGGCCGGCAATGGTAGTGGATTGGGGCGATCGCCCCACTGCTACCGTCCGCACTTGAGAAGCTGGGGCCACCGCTGGCGTAAACGGTGCCTGGGGTCGAGCCGTAGCAAAACTACCGACCGTGCCCAGGGCCTGGGCCATTTCACTCACGGTTTGATAGCGATCGCCCGGTCGATAACTGGTCGCCTTATCCAGCACTTGGGTCAGCCCCGGACTGACATCGGCATAATCATGCCAATACCAGGTCAGATTCACATCATCAAAAATGTCCTGGGGTTCCCGCCCACTCAACAGCACGATCGCCGTCACGGCCAAAGCATACAGGTCACTACTGGGGTACGCCCGCCCGGACTGCATTTGCTCGCTCGGCGCATAGCCCGGTTTGCCTACGGTCGTCGCGTGATGGGTTTGCCCCGACATTTGCACCCGCGTCACCACCTCTTTCACCACGCCAAAATCGATGAGCACGGGCAGGCGGTCTTGGTTGCGCAGCAAAATATTGTCCGGACTAATATCGCGGTGAATGATGCCCTTAGCGTGAATATGGGCCAGCACCGGCAGCATTTGCTGCAGAAATTGGCGGACTTCCGCCTCAGAGAACGTCGAATTTTGCAGGCGGCGCTGATTCAGCAGCTCGCGATAGGACGATCCTTCCACGTAATCCTGCACCAAAAACAGCCGCCCTTCCACCTCAAACGTGGCGCGAAACTGCGGAATCTGGGGATGCTGAATCTGATACAGAATGGTCGCTTCCCGCTGAAATAGTTCGGCAGACTTGCTAGAGAAATGATCTTCTCCCTGCTGCGGCAGAAATTCCTTGACCGCGCAGCGCTCATTAAAGCGATTCTGGTCTTGCGCCAGATAAGTCCGTCCAAAGCCCCCCTGGCCGAGCAGTTGAACGATCTGATAGCGCGACTGAAGGACAGTGCCAAAGGGGAGTGGAGAATACATAAACCAACGTCTCTGGGCAAAAACACAAGCAAGCATACCTCAATCAAGGTAGCCTGCCTTCAAGATTTATCGATTGTAGAATGTGCCAATCCCACTTGGCAGTCTTCGCAATTTGCGAATTTTCGCTATATTAAAAGCGCGGGTATTAAGCACCAAAGGATCTGTCTTAAGGTCTTGCTTTCCCGGTCCCAATACCCAGTGAAACTTTGGATAAGAAGGGCAGGGGCATAACCCAACATCTGAATGCATGTAATTACAAAACTACGGTTGACCAAGTTTTGGCAGCGGCACCCTCAAGCGCAAGTTGGTTTATCTCTGTGGTACAAGTTGACCACAAGTGCTAAATGGCAAGATTTAGCTGAAGTCCGTAAGACTTTTGGATCCGCCGATCAAGTGGCTAACTTTACGGTCTTTAATATCGGTGGCAACAAGTATCGTTTGATTACCTTCATTGACTACACCTATCAAAAGGTGTTTATCCGCGACATTTTGACCCATGCCGAATATGACCAAGAAAAGTGGAAGCAGAATAGCTGGTATCAATAGGTCGGTTGTCAAACTTTGGTGACTTATAACGCTATGTTTACAACGGAACCCAAGCCCTATCTCGAACTCCTGCAAGACTTTCCCCCTCGTCCAATTAAATCTGAACAGGATTATTGGGCTTTGCAAGCAGTGATCGATCGCTTGCTGGATGCAGGAGAGCTGACCGCAGATCAACGCGACTACCTGAATCTATTGGGTCTACTTATTCAGGAATATGATGAGCAGCACGTCGCCATGCCAGATTTAGCCGGAGTGGAGTTGCTCAAGGCCCTCATTGAAGAGTTTGACCTGAAGCAAAAAGATCTGGTGCCGATTTTCAAAACGGAGTCCATTGTGTCAGCCGTGCTCAACGGTCATCGCCGCTTGACTGTGGAACACATCGAAAAACTCGCCCAGTTCTTTTCTGTCTCACCTTCCGTCTTCTTTAACGCTAAATCCCAAAATTTGGAGTGATGGCCCGCTTGGGCTACTCGCCCAGCCCCACTCAAGTTGGTACAGCGAGTCAGACCCAGACCTGTTTCCACAGCAGGAAGGTGCTGCAGTCGGGTTGCCGTAATCTACAAAGCCCGATGAGGTCTTAAAATGAGAATGCTTAGCTTCTGACGTTAGCGAGCATGTTGGCATTTGCGGGGTCTGTGTGGTGGTGCGCAAGCTGCTTTTCGAACGTCCAATTTTGATCGGGGGGCTGGGCTTAGCTGCGACGCTGAGTTTGTTGGGCGGGTTGCAGGATGTCTTTGCCGACGGCACCACGGTGGCAGGGCTCGTTGCGACGGGGGCTGGGGTCTGGTGGTGGCGACGCCAACGTCCTGAGACTGCAACCGTTGAGATCAAGCCGACGACGCCCGTTGAGCGGGAGCAAGTGGCGGCCGCGATCGCTACCCTCAAAGCTGACCTCGACGCCCTACAGCAAGAGTTGTCCGCTTTAGAAGCAGAGGAGCTGGTCGCGGCCACCATGGCCCGGTTCGAGCAGCAGCGCCAGGAACTTCTGACAGAGCTGGATAGAGCCGCGTTGAAGGTGGCGATCGCGGGCTATCCCCGCTCTGGCAAATCCTTGTTGCAGACATTTCTGACAGCCTTACCGTCAGCCTCCCCAGAGGCAACCGATGCAGGGTTAACGGTGGCAGAAATCGCCCTAACCGCTGCAACCGCTCATCCTCAAGTCATGGCTGACTTGCTGCAACAGCAAGATGCCGTCATCTATTTAGTGACCGAAGACCTGACAGATTCGGTGTTTGCCGACTTGAAAACTTTAACGGCAGCGGGGCAGCGGGTACTGCTGTGCCTCAACAAACGAGATCATTATTTGCCCGACGAACAGACTGCAATACTGGATAAGATGCAGGCCCAACTGCGATCGCTACCGCAGACTATTGCCTGTGTCGCCATCACCACCGCCCCGCGCCCCATCAAAGTGCGCACCCACGACGCGGCGGGCCAAGTGACCGAGCACCTAGAAACCCCAGACCCAGAAGTGGCTCCGATCACGACCCCAGTTCAACAATGGTGCGAGCAGGAAGTCCCGCATTTGGTGGCACAAACCGTCATGCGTCAGGTGCATCAATTCCGTCGCGACATTCAGACGACTTTGAATCAGGCACGCCATCGACAGGCCCTGCCCCTGGTCGAACAGTTGCAGTGGGCGGCGGCGGGTACCGCCTTTGCGAGTCCCGTGCCGTCGCTCGATTTGCTCGCCGCGATCGCCATCAACGGCCAACTGGTGATGGATTTAAGCAAGGCTTATCAACAACCCCTGGCGCTTGATCAGGCAAAAACCATTGCCGCTGAACTCGCCACCGTCGTGGTCAAACTCGGCGTGGTCGAAGTCTCCACTCAACTGCTGACTGCGGCCCTCAAAAGCCATGCAGCGACCTTTGTCGTGGGCGGCGGCGTCCAGGCGTTTAGTGCGGCTTATCTCACCCGCCTTTGTGGCGAAAGTCTGATGGCCTATTTTGAGGAGCGCGCCCTGTCGGGACAGGCCGAAACCGCCATCTCGGTAGACGCGATCGGGCAAAAGCTACAAGCCCTTATGCCCAGCACCCAGCGCGCCGAGTTTTTGCAAACCCTCATCAACCAGGGGCGGCAAAAGCTTTCACCCAAAACCGCCCCAGCCCTGGCACCAGGGGAAACAGCCGCCCTGAACCTGTCTCAACCGACCCCTCAAATATTGTCCACTCAGATGGAGACGATATCCTCAGGTGAACTGGTCTGAATTGCTGAACGCCCATCGTTTGTAGAGAATCACACTGTGTCCACTTCTGCCATCAATCGGTTTCAGCAGGTGCGCCGAGCCCTGCGCCAGAGCGTGCAGCGATATGCGCCGACCTTGCAAAGATCGTGGTCAGATGGAGATCAACAAGCGCGAAAAGCAGCGGTGCAAGACGGCGTTAGTGCGCTGAGTGCCTTAGAAGCCCGACTGGCAAAACCGGTGCTGCGCGTGGCGGTGTTCGGCTTGGTGAGCCGGGGGAAATCGGCGGTGATTAATGCCCTGGTGGGGGAAGATATTTTGCCCACCGGGCCGCTGCACGGCGTCACCCGCTGGCCGCGATCGGTGTACTGGCGGCCCCCCATTGAGGCGGTTCACGATGTCGACGAACTGCCCCAAATTGAACTGATCGATACGCCGGGACTGGATGAAGTGGACGGCGAGGCCCGGGGGGCGATGGCCCAGGATGTGGCGCATCAAGCTGATTTAATTCTCTTTGTGGTGGCGGGAGACATCACCCGCACTGAATATGATGCGTTGGTGACTTTGCAAGCCGCGAAGAAGCCGTTGCTGCTGGTCTTTAACAAGATTGATCTGTTTCCTGATACCGATCGCCAAGCCATTTATCAGGTGCTGACAAATTTATGGAAAACGACGAACCGCGATCGCCCCAATGCCGCCCTGGCTGTTGACGATGTGGTGATGGTGGCGGCCGCCCCAGCCCCCCTGCAAGTCCGGGTCGAGTGGCCCGACGGCAAAATCACCCATGAATGGGAACAGTTGCCGCCGCAAATGGACGGCCTGAAGCAAGCGCTGCTAACCATCGCTCGTCAAGATGGCACCACGTTAATCGCCCTCAATGCCCTGCGCGAAGCCGACTCCCTGGAAGCCGACATGGCCCGACGGGCGATCGCCCTGCACCACGAAGACGCCGAAGCCCTGATCTGGAAATTTGCCAAATACAAAGCTCTCGCTGTGGCCCTCAACCCCATCGCCGTATTGGATTTGGCAGGCGGTTTCGTCACCGACCTCGTCATGATTCGGACGCTTGCGAAACTCTATGGACTGCCCATCACCCAACACGAGGCAAAAAAACTGTGGCAGGCGATCGCCAAAAGTTCCGGTACTCTGCTGCTCAGCGAAGTCGGCACCGGATTGCTTTTAGGCACGGGCAAAGGAGCCGCCGCCGTGTGGAGCATGTTTGACAGTGCGAGCGGATTTTCGGCACTGCTTAGCGTTATGGCTGCTCAGGCTGGCGCTTCCGGCTACGGCACCTACGCCGTCGGCAAAGCCGCCCAAGTGTATTTAGAACAAGGCTGCACCTGGGGGCCTAACGGCGTCAAAGCCGTCATGAAAGATATCCTCAGCCAGATCGACTCCGACTCTACCGTTTCCCGCCTGCGTCAAGAACTTGAAGCCCAACTGCTGGCTAAAAGCGATCGCTAACTGGCCCTCGTCTTTTGCCCGTGGCCAAGAAGACACATCATTAACCCTGCACTCAGCCCACAGTAGGGTGAGCATTTGCTTGCATAACAAGCGTTTGTCTGGGCCAAACTCGACGACAGGCGATCGCAAGCCGCTGATTGATGGTCTCAGGCCCCTTAAAGTGCCAGAGGCCTTGTAATGCCAGGGGCTTACCTTTGAAGTTGGTAGGGCTTTGCCCTTCTCGAAGAGTACTTTGCCTTTTGAAGTTTGCGATGGCCCGAATACTACACGTTTTTTAATAGAAATAATATTTGACGCTGGAAAAATCCGAGTTTCTGCGTAGAAGATGCCACACCCACTTGGGCAACTTGACATTAATCAATGCCTTGATCCGCCGCGATTAGATGGGCATCTACACAGCGCATGAACTTATGAAATTAATCAGCCAACCTCGACTGACCTTGCCGCATGATCACCCAGATCGGAGGCGTTGCCAAAGCGAGCAGGTTGCCAGTACCAACCGCTTTGAACAGTCTGATGATCGCCGCCAAATCCGACAGTTGCCAATTTCATCCCCCAACTCAGATTTATCAATCCCCTTCCCGTCGCACGATCAGAGACTACATGAGCCATCTTCCCGTCCTCGTTTAATCAGGTGAAGCGAGTCGAATACTTTGGCCTAAGGCTGCAAATCGGTTGAGATATCCATTGCGCTTATCAGCGATTAACTCAACCCAGCCCAAACGAGGATTGATATGGGCAGGTTTATGGGGAACTGATTCGGACATTTCATCGGCGTTCCCAGCACTCCACATCATCGAGCATTGGTGCAAGCGAACCAGCGGCACGAAGACTTAACACCACAATTTTCTCGGCAAACTTCACAGAGATATCTACCATGTCACTGACTGCTGGCGATATTGGCTTTGTCCTATATAACTCCGACGACCCGGATGAAATTGGCTTTGTTGCCCTCGTCAAAATCAACGCTAATGTGGTGATTAATTTTACCGACCGGGGGTGGAAGAGTGACAACACCTTTCGGATCGGCGAGGGGGTCTTGACTTGGACGGCTCCCGCAGGTGGCATCAGCGCTGGCACTGTGGTCACCATTACCGGAAATGGCGACTCGACCTCGGCAGGCACGGTTGTGAGGTCTGCTGGGTCATATGGCTTGTCAACAGCTGGCGACCAAATTCTTGCGTATCAAGGTACAGCCGAGGCCCCAACCTTTATTGCCGCACTCAATAATCAAGACTCCACATGGCAGGCTGACGCACCAGACACAAATAGCTCTGCCTTGCCCTTCGGCCTGACAGAAGGCATCCATGCCATATCCCTGAATGAAGTTGATAATGCTGTATACACAGGTTCCCTTTCCGGCGACAAAGCCACTCTACAAGCTGCCCTCTTTGACCCGAGTAACTGGACAACCGACGACGAAAATCAACAAATTTTTGCTGGGGGCAACTTCACCGTTACTGTGTCGGGGGGCAGCAGTGGCTCAGGGGGCAGTTCAGGAGACATCGGTGGTGTGGTGGGTGGCAGCGGTGGTTCAGGGGGCAGCATCACGCCTGTATCAGATGCGCTCTTTCTGCCGCTGAGCCTGTCTGCGCAAATTGGCTTGGCGGGTTTGGGGCAACCGGTAAAGACCTTTGGCTACGTGGTGAACGGCATTAATATCGAAAACATTTTTGACGAGGGGTATTACTTAGCGACTAACCCTGATGTTAGGGCGGCGATCGCGGCTGGGGCGATTGAGTCAGGCTATATCCATTTTCTGAGTGCTGGTCTGGCAGAAGGCCGCGAGCCCTTCCAGTTTTATGACGAAGATTTCTACCTAGCCAACAATGCGGATGTGGCAGCAGCGGTGCAGTCCGGAGCCTTAGTGAGTGGGCTACAGCATTTTCTATTGTCGGGCCATGAAGAAGGGCGCGACCCTGCTGCGGTGTTTAATAGCAGCGACTATCTACTCAACAACCCCGATGTCAAGGCGGCGGTTGACGGCGGTGTCGTGGGCAGTGCGTTCGAGCATTTTGCTAACGCTGGTCTGGCTGAAGGCCGACTGGGTGGGCTGTTATTTGATGAAGGTTACTATTTAGCGAGTAACGCGGATGTCGCCAAAGCAGTGACGGACGGCTTGATTAACTCAGGATGGGAGCATTTTCTCGCCTTTGGCCAAACCGAAAATCGTGATCCGAGCGCGGGCTTTGACCAAGATGCTTACTTAGCTATCCATGGTGATGTTGCTACGGCGGTGGCTGGCGGTAGCCTCAAGAGTGCTTTTGAACACTATGCAACCTTTGGCATAGCAGAAGGTCGAGCAATCTAGAGTCTGAGCCTGAAACTGTCATCAAAATTCTAGGGCCTGTCATCATTTAGTCATCAAAGCCTTGCGGCAAAAGGACGACAGGCCCTAGTTTATTTCAGGAGTGCGG
>NZ_JACSWC010000394.1 GCF_016888165.1 Halomicronema sp. CCY15110
CTTCGCTCAACTCTCGATACTGGCAGGTTGAGCGAAGTCGAAACCGGATTGAACGGGTACTTTATTTAGTTGCAGTTTCCTTAGCAGGGAAAGGCTCCAACCTCAGAGCTTGTCGGGCGTGATCTCAAAATGGCACCAAGATCTGATGCGTTCGCTGTTGGGGCAACTCACGTTACCAGGACGAGGAAAATAAGGCAGATTGGCTGGATCAGTGATGTTGCTGGATCAGTAATGTTGCGAAACTGATGCAGCATTATCGACGGCAAGCTGGCTGAAAAATGGTCGGCATCACAAAAACGACGATTGATGGGGCGCTGCCAGCCATCGCGATCGCCTGCATCAATTCAGTGATGGTTGATAGCTGCACCGCGATCGCCACGCCAACTTTAAATTCAGTCAGCCCAAACGTTCATCTTTTTCATCATTGGTGTGCCGCAGTGCCCAGTTCATTCGGCGAACAGAGCTAGGCGGCGGTTTTCTCGGCTGCGGGCTGATGCCAGGAAAGCGACAGCATTTCTCGTCCCAAATCGCGATGGTGGGGGGCGCAGCGCCAATCAGGATGGGCGGTCATCAACAGCGACTCTAGCGATTCCTGATCGAACAAATGCGTTGCCAGATACCCATCAACGTCAAAGTCGATGGCAAAGCAATTTTTCGAAGCACATCGGATAGTTAACACGTCACCTGTAGCGGTAGGCAACTCTAGCGTGTCGCCGGCTGCGAGCCCCCGGAAGGCCAAGATGGCTTGCCGAAACTGATCAAAATCGTTGATGCTCAGTCCTGGCAAAATAATCGGCTTAGCTTCGTCCCCGTTGACTAACAACCAATATCGGCGAAGGGGGTCAATCCCCACCAGCCAGGTTTGCTCGTCATCCAATCGATATCGGGGAACTAAGGGAAAGCGATCGCTCATAGCGGCATCCGAAAAATTATTCTTCTCTAGGATTTCTCAATCAGCGGGTTTTCTCAATCCCGCGAAACAAAAGTTTAATGATGCCGATAAATTTTGTAAATGAATGTTAAGCTGGCGGTCTCGGCCAACAACATTTGGGCCGTTATATTGAGGAGAGTGGTTCACGCGCAGCGATCACAGCACGTTCACATTTCTACATGAAAGTGCCGTTCTCTAGTTGCACTCCTGAATCAGCGATCGATTACGAGAGGGCACACTTGTGTCTGAGGCCATTTAGGTAATGCCTTATGGATTGTTCAAGTATCGGTAGGGCTGAGCCGCTTAAGCTGTTTAACTGGCAAGCAGTGGTGAAGATCGGCAGTGGCTTAGTGGCCAATGACTGGGATTCCTGGCTCAGTAAGCTGACGCCGGATGTCATCTAATTTGCGACCTGATAGGTTGTTTGCCCGGTTTGAGCATCTTGTGGAGTCCAGTCCCGGTCGATATTGGCGATCGCCCGACCCGCTACATGCGTTTAATCACTGAACTGTAATCAACGGACCTGTACTTAATTTCTATGACTGCTGTCGAACAACTGGTGCCGCCCTCAATCTTCGGGTTGACCTTTCTCTTATTCATTGGTCTGTTCTTTTTTATTCGTGCCGCGACCAAAGACCGTACGGAGACGGCGCTCTACGTGACGCCCCTGTCCGATGTCACCCTGCTGGAAAAGTTGCAGGAGTATTTTGCTAATCGGGCTTATCGGGTCAAAGTGGTCGATCCAGAATCAGGTCAAATTGCGTTGGAAGGAAACGTCGGGGCCAGTGTGTTTCTTGCCGTTTTTTTAGGTGGACTCGCTGCGGTCGGTTTATTGTGCCTGGCGCTGGTAGTGGTGATATCAGCCCCTCAACTGGGTTATTGGCCTTATGTGCTCTTGGGGTTTTCGCCACTGGCTTCTTGGTTCTATTGGCGCGGGGCTAACCGCTTAGAGCAAGTTTCGTTTTGTGTACTGCCATCAGATGAGCCCGCCCAAACAACGGGCCAAACGGTAGCAACGCAGCTGCGAGTGACAGCTCACCGTGATGAACTCGCCACGCTGGCCGCTCAGCTGCCTTTAAAGCAACAACGAGAGGTAGAGTAATCGACCTCTACCTCTCGTTAATTAGGACTTTAATTGTTTCTCCGCGAGCACCTGAAAAGCTGGAAAACTTTAATTACTGGGTTCTCCAGCGATCAGATGAAAAGCTTACTTCGACAAGCTCACAACCTCATCTTCGTCTTCATTCAACAGGGCTCTCAAGCTGGGAAACAAAAAGTGGTTCTCTTCAACATACTGGGCACCAAAAAGGCCTTTTTCTGCCCAAAAATATCGATCAGTTGTATGCTCATTACGCTTTACCAATAACAATGCGGGGGGAGCAATGTTTTCACTATGGATAAAGTTACGAGCCGCAGTTACCGGTTTATCGGTACCGCTTTCGATACTATATTGAGGTACACACTCCAGAATACGCCTACCTTCTAGACGACGGCGGCTTTTACGTTTACGTCTTCTTGCCAACCTGCCTACCTCCTACTCTCTGGTGTACATGTAAGATAGAGGATGTAGTTTGTGCTACAAAACCCCCAACCTTGCAAAGTATATCCGGTAAAAACTAAAATTTCAACTTATCTGAACGTACTATGGGTAGCTGGCGTGGTTAAATGATAGATTTTCAAATCTACAGCCTACCCGTAGGTTTACGCCGTATGTGCCTCCTGGTCAGGGGTTCAATTTTTCTTTCTTGAAAAGGTTTTTCAGCGATTTTGATGATGTTGATGCCTGCCAGCGCCGAATTTGCCGCCCTGTGTCAGTCTCAATTGGCGATGATGACCAAGCTGGTAGGCGCTGATTCGACTGCTGTGTACATGGCGGAGGGGTGGTCAGCTCAACAGGTGCCTAATTTATTGCCGATCGCGGTTTATCCGCCAGAAGGTGCCAGCGCCAATTTGCGGGCGCTGAATAAATCGCTCCCGGCGGCACCGGGCAATTTTATGGCGCTACAGGGGCGACCTGAGACGATCACCGCCCGTCAAGAGCCACCGTTATCTAAAGCCTCTTCTCGGGGGTCGACAGAGGCCGCGGAGCCGCCCGAACAATTGGCCATTCCCATGATGCATGAGGGGGGCGTGTTTGGGGTGCTGGTGAGTTGGCGGGCCGATCGCCCCTGGCGTGATGGGGAGCGGGAGCGCCTGGAGGAATGTGCGAGATCGCTGACGCTGGCCTGTGTGTTAGACCAGCGCGGCCAATGGCTGAAAACGCAAATGTCTGCGTTAGACCATGTGCAAGCGCAGCAGTCCGATCGCTTCCATGAACTACTGCACCAGTTGCGGAGTCCGCTGACGGCGCTGAAAACCTTTGGCAAATTGCTGACCAAGCGCCTGCCAACTGAAGATCCCAATCGGCGACTGGTGACGAACATGCTGCGGGAGGGCGATCGCATGCAGGAACTGCTGGGCTATTTTGACGATACGCTACAGGCGGCGGATGATTCGCGTGAGGAGACAGCAACCAGCGTGCCGCTGCTGCTGCCTGCCGATGATACCCGGCAGTCTTCACCAGCCCTGGCTGCCGCTCCGGAGTCGTTGATTCATTTTGGCGGGGCTTTGACCCTCCGCGCGATCGCGATCGCGGCCATTGCGTTGCCGCTGGTGGAACTCACGCAGCCCCTCGCCGAAGATGCGGGACTGGGTCTGCAGGCCATTGCTGATGACGCCGATTTGCAGGTGCAGGCCGATCCCAAAGCGCTAACCGAGAGCTTAAGTATTTTGCTGGACAATGCACTTAAATATGCCACCCCCGGCAGTCAAATCTGGGTGGAGTGGGGCTGGTCATTACCGAACGCCCCCGACTGGGTGGGCATTTTGGTGGGGGATACTGGTCCGGGCATTCCCCCTGAAGATCAGGGGCGCATTTTTGAGCGACATTATCGAGGGTTGCAGGCGGCTGGCGATTTGGATGGCAGTGGCTTAGGGTTGGCGATCGCTGCCGACCTCGTACAAGAAATGCACGGTCAGATGCAAGTGTTTAGCCCACTGGCTGCTTGGCCCTATTCGTTGCCAGACATGATTGCGCCAGAGACCCACCAGCGCGGCACGATATTTGTGATTTGGCTGCCGCGAGCCGATTGAGTGTCCCCCCAGCGCATCAGCCAACGGTGACTATTGGCCGGAATCGCGGGTGAGGTCAATCTTGGCATCCATGAAATCGGGGGTTCGTCTCAGCTCAAAGCCAACCTTTTCGCACACGCGTTGCATGGCCCGGTTTTCGTGCAAGATTTCGGCAGTGATGCAGTCTAACCTTTCGTCGCGGCCGACCTGCACCAACTGTTCTAAAAGCTTGGTGCCAATGCCCTGCTTTTGGTAGGTATCGCTGATGAGCATGGCAAACTCTGCCGCATTGGCCCCGTGGGATTTACTTAAGCGACCCACGCCGAGAATTTGGTGGCTGCCGCTGTCGTCTTTCTGATCCACCACGAGGGCCATTTCGCGATCGTAGTCCACAAAGCAGATGCGGGTCAGTCGCTCGTGGGCGATGCGATGGTTCAGCGTCATCAGGTGAAAGTAGCGAAAATAGACGCTCTCTTCGGAGAGGGTGCGATGAAACTGGACGATCAGCGGTTCGTCTTCGGGACGAATGGGTCGCACGGTGACCGCGGTGTCGTCTTTGAGCTGCCAGGGCGAGACGTATTGGGTGGGGTAGGGACGAATGGCGGGCTTGGGAATCGTGGCGAGATCGGTGTCGGGGGGGTGCAAGGCGATGCGGGCGTCTAACGCTAGCAGCGGATAGCGATGGTTGGCTTCCGCCACTAAGAGCGGGTTGATGTCAATTTCTTTAATCCAGGGCTGCTCTAGGGTGAGTTGGCTAAACCGCACCAATAACATTTCTAACTCGTCCAGATTGGCGGGTTGCCGCCCCCGCACTCCCTGCAAAGCCTGGTGGATTTTGGTTTGCTCCATCAGGCGACGGGCCAGGGTCGTATTCAGGGGCGGCAGGGCGATCGCCCGATCTTTGAAGACTTCCACTAGTTGCCCCCCGGTGCCAAACAGAATGACCGGGCCAAATTGCGCATCCAAGCTACTGCCAATGATCACTTCGTAGCCCTGAGTGCGATCGATCATGGGCTGCACCGTGACGCCTTGAAAATACTCGCCCCCAGCCTTCTCGGTAATCGCCGCTTGAATATCAGCGAAGGCCCGTTTGACCGCTGTCGCATTTTGCAAGTTAAGTTTGACCCCGCCCACATCAGTTTTGTGAACAAAGGTATGCGACACCAGCTTCAGCACCACGGGATAGCCCAAGGCTTTGGCATGGGCGATCGCCGCTTCGGGGGTGGCAGCAAAGCAGGACTCGACCGTGGGAATGCCATAGGCACTGAGCACTTGCTTGGATTCCACCTCGGTAAGCAGGGTGCGACCCGCCGCTCTGGCGGACTCGATAATGGTGTCCACTTGGGAGCGATCGGTGTGGCCAAATTCTGATTCGGGCAACAGGGCTGGCGTTTCATAAATGCCCCGCAGGTTATAGCTGTACTTCCACATGAAGTTGAACAGCCGCGAGGCCGCGTCGGGGTAGCGATAGGTGGCAACGCTGGCCTGATTGAGAATGGTTTCGCCATTGGTGACTTCAGCGCCCCCCATCCAAGAGGCCAGAATGGGTTTACGGGAGGTCTGGGCGTACTTCTTCAAATGTTCTGCAGTTTCTGTCGGATCAGTCATGGCTTGGGGCGTCAGCACCACGAGCAGACCATCGTTGTTGGGGTCTTGGGCGACCACTTCCAGGGTTTTGGCGTAGCGATCGGGATCGGCATCCCCCAAGATGTCGATGGGATTACCCTGGCTCCAGTGAGGGGGCAGAAATTCGCTGAGTTTAGCGACGGTTTCATCGGCGATCGCGGCCAGCGATCCCCCGGTATTAATCAGCGCATCCGTTGCCAATACCCCTGGCCCCCCCGCGTTGGTGATGATCGCAAGACGTGGCCCCTGGGGCCGCTGTTGCTGCTTCGCCAGCACTTCGGCCAGGTCAAACAATTCCGAAACCCGTTCGACTCGCAGCACCCCACATCGCCGAAAGGCGGCATCTAAAACGGCGTCTTGTCCCGCTAGGGTGCCCGTGTGGGAAGCGGCTGCCTGGGCCGCCGCCGCTGTGCGACCTGATTTGATCACAATGATGGGCTTCGTCAACGCCACCTCCCGGGCAGCGGAGAGAAACGATCGCGCATTGCCGATTGATTCCATGTAAATCACGATGCTTTTGGTGCGCGGATCGTCGCCCAGGTAATAAATCAGGTCGCCCCAATCCACATCCAGCATGGAACCAATGGAGACAAAGGCGCTAAAGCCGACGTTTTCCTGAAAGCTCCAGTCCAACACGGCAGTGCATAACGCCCCACTCTGGCTAATGAAGCCGACATTGCCCGGTCGCGCCAGGCTGCTAGCAAAGGTGGCATTTAACCCCGTGAGCGGATTCATAATGCCTAAACAGTTCGGCCCAATTAGCCGCAGGGGGCTGCGCCGCAACTGCTCGATAATTTGCTGCTCGAGTTCGATCCCGGCGGGTCCAATTTCTCTGAAACCGGCGGATATAACGATCGCGCCTTTGACCCCAGCCTTTACACAGTCTTGCACCAGTCCCGGCACCGATGCCGCTGGCGTGGCGATGATGGCCAAATCGACTTGATCCGGCGCTTCGCAAATGCTGGGATACGCCCGAATGCCCAGCACGCTCTGCCGCTTGGGATTGATGGGAAAGACCATGCCCCCAAACGGGCTACTAATCAAATTCCACAGCACGGTGCGGCCCACGCTGCCAGGGCGATCGGTCGCGCCAATCACCGCCACCGCCTTGGGGTTAAAGATGGCGCTGAGGGGCTGTTCTTCTGAACGGAGAATGTCGTAAGCCGGATCAAGCGAGGGTTTGAGCGACATCAGAAAACTTTAAACCTTTGGAAAGTACGGCAATGCGCGATCGGCGATGGAAACCCCCAATATCGGCTTCACGTTACTTGATATCCCATAGTGTCACCGACTTATTATTAAAGGAATTGACACTTCACCAGCTGGAGAGTCCCCCGGTTCTAGGGAGATCAAGGTGCATCGGGAGCCGCTAGACGCTAACTCAACGCTAAACGGATACAACCTTCAACATCGTTCGCCCTGATGGCAAAGTGACCACACAGGGCACCCAGCTAGCTGGGCAGCAGCGTACTGGCAACATAGCCTTTCATGACTAAGTCCGTAACGGACACGATGCCTAGCAACTCGCCTGATTGCATGACCGGCGCTCGCTGAATACCCGCATCAGACATGGCTAACGCCGCTTCTCGGAGGCTGATGTGCGGTTCTAAGGCAATACAGGGCTGACGCATAATATCTTGTACTCTGACGCGGTCAGGCTCGAGATTGCGGGCAAATACTTTGTATACGATGTCGCGCTCGGTCAGCACGCCAAAGGGCAAATCCGTAGCCGGTCGGTCAACGATGAGCGATCGCACTCCGTGGGTCTGCATTTGCACAATGGCGTCGGCAACGGTGGCCAGGCGGTCAATGACTTGAACCTCGGCGGTCATAATGTCGGCGATCGTCAACATGCTGGAAATATGCCTCCTAACTCATTAAGCTGTCTAACTATTTTTGGCCTTTATCTGTATTCCGATCCTGTCTACAGAACGCCGATCAGCCCAATTTCTGCGGGATATTTTTAGCTTTGGCCCCCGGACTGGTCATCAAAATTATGACGAAAAAAGAAGTTACTTGTCGGTGGCGATCGCTTGAGCGAGCACCTCAGGCAGTTTTTGCGGCCCGTGCCTTGGCCCGGTTGGCCCTCAACCGGGGTTGAATTTCTGTGAAGACCATCTCTCAGGGGACGGTTCCCTGGCACTGATCCCGAGTGGATCGGTGGCGGCTCCGACAGGGAACCGTCCCCTACGGTCTCCGAGCGGCTGGCGATCGCCGCCCCTGGTGTTCATGATTGGGGATGTCGCCGCCGCATTGGGGACAATAGGGATGACTACTCATGGTCAACGCCGCTCGGTTGCCGCATCGGTTGCAGAAAATGGGTGGCGGCGTGGGGCTTTCTCTCGGCAAGAACTTCTAAAATCAAGAACGGGTCGGTCACTGCCCACTTTATATTTGTGTTGAGTTTGTCACCGCATGACTGCCCCGCCGTCGCGTCCATCGTTGTCTGACACGCTCATTGAGGCGACCTATCGCCGCACTCGCCGCCATCTGATCGGTGGCGCGATCGCCCTGCTGGGGGTACTCGTCTCCGGGATCCTCTGGTACAAATGGGTGGAAGGTTGGACCTGGCTGGACGCCGTCTACATGTCAGTGATTACGCTGGCGACGGTGGGGTTTGCCGAGGTGCAGCCCTTGGGGGCACGGGGGCGGATTTTCACCATTGTGCTGATTTTGATGGGCGTGGTGGTGATTGGCTATATTTTGAACTCGTTTTCTGAAGCGCTGATTCAAGGCCACTTTCAAGCTGGAATCCGTCTACAGCAGCGCCGGAGGCTCATGGACTCATTAAATCAGCACTATATTATCTGTGGATTTGGCCGCACGGGTCGGCAAGTGGCGTCAGAGTTTTCGCTGGAGCGGATTCCCTTCATTGTGGTCGATTCCAACGAAACTTCGATCCAAGCGGCGCAGAGCTTGGGGTTCATCACCTATCAGGGCGATGCCACCCAAGACCAGGTATTGCAGCGAGTTGGCATTGAGCGATCGATCTGTCTGATTGCGGCGTTGCCCTCCGATGCCGAAAACCTGTACACCGTGCTGTCGGCCAAAACCCTCGCGCCGCAGATTCGGACGATCGCCCGCGCCAGTTCGGAGGAAGCGGTGCAAAAAATTCAGCGGGGAGGCGCAGATGTGGTGATCTCGCCGTACATTACGGGGGGCAAACGCATGGCGGCTGCGGCGTTGCGACCGCAGGTGGTGGATTTTTTGGAGGGCATTTTATCCGGGGGCGATCGCACCGTTTATGTGGAAGAGTTTCTGATTTCGGTGGATGACTGCCCGAAGGTGGGGCAAACCCTGGGGGAAGCCGAGCTGCGGCTCAAGTCTGGGGCGCTGATCTTGGCGATTCGGCGGGCGGACAATACGCTGATCGTTGGCCCCAACGCGAATACGGTAATTTGTGCGGGAGATATGGTGATCGGGATGGGCACCTCGGAAGAGTTGCGACGCCTGACCCAAGTTTTGTGTCCCATTAAACGGCGCGATCGCTGAGCTTTTTTAGAAATGCCCTCTCAGTTGTGGCAGGCGGACTTAAAGGAAACGCAGCTGTTGGATGAGCTGGAGATAGGAAGCAATCTCCTCTTTCCCAATTTCACACGCTCTCTCATCCACTGCCAGCAAACTATTACCAAAAATCACTTGCCCGATGGGCACGCTATCCCCCACGTCGGGTCGCCAGTCGCGGCTGATAAATTTCTGGTCGCAGTCCACCACGGCTCCGTCGAATAAATGTCCGATGGTGCCATAAACATCCTGCAGCACTTCGGGCACCGAGGGCCGATGCAGTTGGCCCCGTGAGTGATTGCTGCGGGCCTTGTATTTGGTGCGGGGAAAGAGACCGTACAGGTTTTTGAGGGAGGCGGAGATGAGCGATCGCCCCTTTAAATTCGTTTTCTTAAAGGCTCCGACGGAAATGCGGCAGTCCACCGTTTGCAATAGCTTCGGTGCCCACAAGGTTTTGAAGCGCACTGGGGTCATGGCCCGATTGGGATACTCCATCAGCTCTAGGGTGTCGGCGTCCAGCAGTTGCATCCCCTTATCCAGCAAGTCGTATACGCCCAATTTGCCCATAATGTCGGCAAACGAAACCTTAGAGCAGACCCCTTCCACAATCAAGATTTCGGCTTGGGGGCTGGCCTGCCGTAATCCTGTCAGCACCTGGCCCAGCCCCGCCATGCTGACCGTTACCGGCGGCCCCACCGGGTAGCCCAGATTCGGCTTTACAAGAATGGTTTGGGCGTTGATGGCCGCTGGAGGCGGAATGTAAACAAAGTCAGCGGTTGGGGTCGCAGTCACAGGGACAATCGCGGGTGCAGGCATGTTGGCGCAAACATCAGGACTCAATCAGCGTAACGAGGTTTCGGACAGTTGGGGGGGGAGAGGCGATCGCCTGGTTAGCAGTAAGACTGTGGGCCGTCGTGATGATTTCCGCGAGTGACAATTCGGTAGGCTGAACTCGCGTCTCGCTCATACGTACACAGCGGTGAATTTTTATTGGGATAGCGACGTTTACCTCAGGTGGCAGCATGATGGCAACCAGGAAATTGGTGACCCACCCACACTCTGGTTTGGTGCCGGTTTATTGTGGCTGTGGCCGTGGTGTGGTGATCACCTGAGAGCGATCGCTAAGCGCCGCGTCATTCTGACAACCTGCTTCAGGCAGCTTGTTAAAATCAGGGCACTGCTGCTGTCTGGCCCTAACTCTGTTGTCATCATGACCGCCACCACTCCCACCGCCCCAGACTATCTAACCTTCGATGATTATCTCGCCTATGACGATGCCACCGATATCCGCTACGAATTAGAGGATGGAATTTTAGTCGAGATGCCACCAGAATCAGAGGAAAATAATGATCTCGCCAGGAAGTTGTTGATTCAGCTCGCGCAGCAGTTGCCAATCGAGTGGATAGCTCACAAAGATACAGAAATAGAAGTTACAGGACGCCGGGCACGTTGTCGGATTCCTGATTTGCTGGTGCATACTGCCGAGTCAAAGGCGGCGATCGCGAACCAATCCCGAGCCACCATCACTCGCGATATGCCGCCCCCAGCGCTGGTGGTAGAGATCGTGAGTCCAGGGCCGGTCAATCGCGATCGTGATTATCGTTACAAATATGTGGAGTATGCGGCGCGGGGCATTGCGGAATACTGGATTGTTGATCCGGAGTTGCGGCAAGTGACCGTTTGCCAGTGGGTGAATGGCTTATATGAAGATCGCGTTTACGCCGCCGCCGATACACTTCAGTCGGCGTTAGTGCCCGATCTTTTGGTGGCGATCGCTGACCTCTTTGCCTGAGGGGTGCGAGCTGATTGAGCCGGCGATCTCCTGGTCGCTCGCTACTGGGTCAAAAAGTCCTTAACGCTCAATAAGCCTTAAGAATTCTCGTGGGTGAGTCGTTCAAAATCTCGGTACGATGGAGGATGTACGGAAAGTTTGAGTACCTGCGCAATGGATCTTGTAACGCTGCAAGGATGGCTGGATAACACGGCGTTTACCATTCTGTTTTTCACCATGTTGGCCTACTGGAGCAGTATTGCCTTCCCCAAGGTTCGTCTGCTGGGTGGACTGGGCACGACGGGGATGGCGCTAGCCAATATGGCGATCGCGGCCTTATTGACGGCCCGCTGGATTGAAGGAGGGTATTTTCCCCTCAGCAATCTCTACGAGTCCCTATTTTTTGTGATTTGGGGCATTACCGCTGTTCACCTCGTCGCCGAGCGCATGAGTCGGAGTCAGTTGGTGGGGGCCATCACTGCGCCAATCGCCATGGGCATGACGGCTTTTGGCACCCTGACGCTTCCCGATAATATGCAGGTTTCGGAGCCGCTGGTGCCCGCACTGAAATCTAACTGGTTGATGATGCATGTCAGCGTGATGCTGTTGAGTTATGCCGCGTTGATGGTGGGCGCACTGATGGCGATCGCCTTTCTGATTGTGACTCGGGGGCAAGCGATCGAGCTGCGTGGCAGTTCTGTCGGCACCGGAGCCTTCCGGGAAACCAAGCTGCGCCGTAACCCCAACTTGCAGACGGTCAGCGCTGCTCCCAACTTGGCCGGCGAGACCGATACCGTCACCCGCGATGGCGGCACCGCTGTTTTAGCAAAGGTGGTCACCGCACCAACAACGGCTCCTCAAAAGCTGACCCCCCAACGTCTAACCTTGGCAGACACTTTAGATAACATCAGCTACCGTATTATTGGCATTGGGTTTCCGTTACTGACCATTGGCATCATTTCTGGTGCCGTATGGGCGAATGAAGCCTGGGGTTCCTACTGGAGCTGGGATCCCAAAGAGACTTGGGCTTTGATCACCTGGCTAGTGTTCGCTGCTTACTTGCACGCTCGCATCACCAAGGGCTGGCAGGGGAGGCGTCCGGCAATTTTGGCGGCGTCTGGGTTTCTCGTGGTCTGGGTCTGCTATCTCGGCGTCAACATTCTCGGCAAGGGCTTGCACAGCTACGGCTGGTTCTTTTAGGGATCGGCAACTAAATAAAGTACCCGTGCAATCCGGTTTCGACTTCGCTCCGCCTACCAGTATCGAGAGTTGAGCGGAGTCGAAGGTCGGTTCATGGGGATCTTTTTTGCGCGCAAGTTCCTTAGCGCTGCGATCGCGGCTCTAGGCATTCGATGCCTTCGCTTTACCAATCAGGAGGCTGACGCTCACTTGGATGCGGTGATTGAGCGCATTCAAGTTCCTCGCGTAGGTTGGGCGGAACGCAGTAAAACCCAACATCAGAAAGGGTTTCGTTGGGTTACTTTGGCGCTAATACAACCGACGACAGAATAAGGGTTTCGAGAGTTTTGGCAGTCAGCCAGGTTATTTAGAGTCGTTGCGGCAACTGCTCAACACGCACAATCGAGCAAATCTTGCGCGACAGCCACAATGCCATCTTGCCATTAGAAACCATTGAACCAACTGGAATCTTGGCTTTGTTTTGCTCAACAAGGCGATCTCGGTGGGCATGAAGAGCCATCGTCGGCGGTGAGGGGCGATCTCAACTTGATAACTGCGGCTGTCCCGTGCCCAGAAAATCGTTACGCTAAGTAACGGTAGCTTTTTGCCCGGAATTGAGAGGTTTGATGAAACGACTGTATTGGCTGGTTTTCGCAAGTATGGTGCTCGGAGTCGTCACACTGCTTACGCCACTCCCTAATGACACCAGTCCGGCGGCAGCGATCGCTGGCCCCATTGCCACCCTGAATGCTTCCTCGGACTTTCGCAAACCGACTGATGCCGATTTGCGATCGCAACTGACCGACTTGCAGTACGCCGTCACCCAAGAAGAGGCGACTGAGCGCCCCTTTCGCAACACCTACTGGAACAACAAAAAGTCCGGTATTTACGTTGATATTGTTTCTGGGGAACCGCTGTTTTCTTCCCGCGATAAGTTTGAGTCAGGAACGGGCTGGCCTTCTTTTTCGCAACCGCTGGAGCCCGAAAACGTGGTAGAGCGGAAAGATCGCTCCTTCTTTATGACGCGGACGGAAGTGCGTAGCCGTCAGGCAGATTCTCACCTGGGACACGTCTTCAACGATGGGCCTAAGCCTACGGGCTTGCGCTACTGCATGAACTCTGCAGCGTTGCGCTTCATTCCGGTGACGGACCTAGCCGCCAAGGGCTATGACCAGTACCTGACGCTGTTTGACACCAATGACCTAGAGGCGACTCAAACTGCGGCAAACGACGACGCCTAGGGCGATCGCTCCTGGGTTTCCTGGCCTGAATCAACTATTTTAGTACCTGAACCACAGCAATGGCTGGGGGGCGATCGCCTTCATTTCCAGCCATATGAGCATTCCAAATTAGCGATTGACTGATGAGGCATTAAATCATTTAGCCGCTGGAGACCGCTGCTGCGTAACGTATTCCATCCGCTGAAAATCGCGATTTACTTCTTGCCACAGCACCTTGTTGTGGGGGTCAAGGCGCAAGGCTTTTTTCAACGCGCGGCGGGCCTTGTCATGATGGCCGTGACGAATTAAGTAGCGCCCCCAGCGCTGATAAGCGATCGCCTGCCACTGGGTTACTTCCGCATCGTTCGTTAGCCGTTGGGCCAATCCATCCACCAGGGCGATCGCTCTGGGAAACTTTTGCGCTTGAAATAGCAGCTGCAATTGGTCAAAGCCCTTTTGTTTCAACGCCTGATCTTCGGGGGTGAGATCGGGATTGACCTGCACTGTCACTTTCGAAGCAGCAGATTTGTGAATGGTGACTTTGGGCCGCGACGATGTCGTTGTTGCCTGGGCGGCCGTGACCGTTGCCGCGACCGTCGTCGTGGTGACGGTGGGCATGGCATCCGCCAACGCCTGATACGCCTTGGTGATGCGGATAAATTTATCCTCAGCCTCGCGATCGCCCGGATTCATATCCGGGTGATACTGCCGTGCCAGTCGCCGATACGACGCTTTGACCTCGGCAAAACTCGCATCAGACCGCAGCCCCAACACTCTGAGTTCATCTACCAGTTGCCTGCGCACCGCTGCCGTTGCCTCCTGTTACTCGCTTGACCAAGATGACGCCAAGATTGGCCTTAGGTTACCTGATCAATCACAATTGTGTTCAAAAATATCGACAAGTCTACCGATTAATTATCAAAATGGCGCAAATTCATTCATCCGTTATTGCTCGGTGCATCGCGATGCCGTGACCTAGGAGCTTCGGCCCCTGGACCGTTAGCACCTGCCTGCGGGGCGCTGGGGGCATCTGTTCGCGAGCGAAAATCCCCAGATGCCAGTGGGCTAAAACTTTACCGATGCTGACAGACCACGCAGCCAAGCCGACAGCACCGTCATCTTGCCAGCCGAACACCAGATGATGAATCGGCCATGATCAACGCTTCTTCTTTTTGCCCTTTTTCGACTTTTTGTGGGTGGCAGAGGGGCCGCCAAATCCCTGCTTGGCTTTGGGGGCGGCACTCTTTTTACCCGCTAGCAGGGCATCAAAGTCGGGTGGTCGGCTGTCAGGAAAGGCACTCGGATCGACCGGCAGGCCGGTCTCAAAGGCATTCGGTTTATCCCTCCGCTGGAAGGCGTCAATCATTTCCCGCATCCTTTGAATGTCTGGAGGAACTGCGGGCGTGAGTTCTTCTGCCGTGAAGTCAGACTCTGACTTGAGGCCGAGTTCGATCTGGGCCGCAGGCCAAGTGGCCGCGATAAACTCATCGATCTGGCCTGCCTCATACGCTTGCTCTAGCAAGTCAGCCGATTCCGTGGCTTTAAGTTCCAGCAAGCCGATCGCGAGAAAGGAGTTGTTGTCAATCTCGTTAGTGGCATAGGTTTCCAGCAGCCGCAGCAGCACGGCGACGATGCGATCGCGGGCCTCGGGAAACTGTTGGGGCAACTCATATAGACCTTCAATCAGCGGCAGAATGCGATTTTCAGTCGCCAGATTAGCTTCAATGAGTTGGGTGACAGGCTCAATGACTGGAGGCCCCCAGTGCTTAATCATGTCGATAAAGTCTTCCCCAGCCCATTCATCTAACTCAGATTGCAATAGGTCAAGGGCATGATCTTCAAAAATGGCGAGCGATCGCAGTTGATAGAGCGATCGCCAAGCATGAATGGGCGCACACCAGGCGGTTTCTGGGTCAACGTAGTCTGGCAATGCTGGGGGATGGTCGGGATCAAACTCGGCCAGGGCCGTATCTTTCATCAACTCAAGCAAAGCGGGCACATGCTCAGCCGTCAGCCCAAACTCGCTCACATAGTCAGGCCAGTCGGGCAGCCTCACGGGTTTGACAGCGTCGTAACTCAGCAGGTGCGCAACCGGGGGCGAATAGTCGTGAACCATGGGGCCACCTCAGGAAATTAGCTTTGGGCGTTAGTCGAATTAGTCACACCATTCTAGAATGCGATTTCTAACGTGCAAAGGCTGGGGGGTATGGACAATCGCGGCGACTTTGTCCGCCACCAAATAACTAATGTCGCCTGACCTGGTGGTGAATCAGTTGGGCAATTTCTGCGCCGTGGGTGTGGATCAGATCGTGATCAGCCTCAGCAATAACTTTTAGGTTTGCCAGCGGAATTTTCTCCGCATAGGTTTGGCTGTGCCAAAGCGGGATGGTGGTGTCTTGCTGCCCAGCGACAACCTGGGTGGGGGACTTGATCCGCTGTAGATACGGATCGACCGTATCGATCGCATCTTCGGGGCGCAACCGATCCATCAAAAATGACTTGGCGACTGGCTGATTCAGCAGTTCTCGACGGGTCTGATGAATTTGCTGAAAGGCTGATTGCTGGTTGAAAATCCTGGCTACCGGGGCGATCGCGTTAAGCCCCCAATCAACCCATGGGGTTTCCCATAGCAGCGGTCTTAGATGGTTGTAGCGCCCCACAAAGCTATCGTCACGAATGCCCGCTGCCGCAATTAAGGTCAGGGTCGCAGGGGATGGCAGGGCGATCGCCCTTGATGCGACAGAAGACCACCCTTGATCAGTCCACCCCAGTCCCGTCGCCGCTAGGGCATAGGCCGCTGCCGTCCAGCCGCCATAGGAGTGACCTACCAAATGAAAGTGTTGCAGGTCTAAGGCTTGAATAAACTGCCGCAAAAAATCGACCTGATGCCAAATGGTATAGCGCAGTCGGGGTTTAGAGGAGTTGCCGAAACCTAGCAAATCAATCGCGACACAGCGATAATCCGACTGGAGTTCAGGAATAATAAATTGCCAGTTACTGCCGTTGCCGAGGAAACCGTGTAAGAAGATTAGGGGTGTCCCTTGCCCTTGTTCCGAGTAGGCCACTGTGTAGTCTTGCAGTGATAAGGTCTGCCGATGCATATGGTTATCTCTGAGCCTGAACTTTTAAGGGACGACCACGCCAAGTCCAGCCCCAGCCCGTTTCGGTTTTAATGATGGAGCCAATGGCGATCGCGGCTACCAGTAAGCCACTCAACCAACTCAGCCAGAAATATCGCAACGGTTGCCGAAACCGCTGCGCAGTCTCCCGGCGATAGACGTATTGCCGCACAATTGCCCCCATCCCCAGTAGCACTGTCGCGATACCAATTAACGACCCGCCATTGCTGATCAGCACCAGCGCTAATCCCAACCCCAGCCAGGGAGCCGTAAAAACGACCAACATCGACAAAGCCGAATAGAGCGTCGAGTAAATATTGCGTCCGGCTCCCAGATAGTAGTTCTTCGTCCAGCCTTCCCAGAGGCCAGCCCAGTTTTGATACATGCGCACCTGAAACAAGTCCAGTCCTAACGCGTAGTAAAGCCGATGGCCCCGCTGCTTAATCAACCGGGCCAGAGCCACGTCTTCCACCAAGTTGTCTGCTACCGCTTGATGCCCGCCAATTGCGTCGTAGGCGGCGCGGCGAAACAACATAAAAGGGCCAGCGGCAAACGCTTGTTCCGACTGGGTGGGGTCGTTGACGGCGGCAAAGTTAAACCCAACCGCTAGAATGCTCGCCATCACGGGCTGCACCAGCCACTCTGCTAAACAACCGCACAGAATATTGGGAACCAGACTGAGCAAGTCGATGTCGTCTTGCTCGGCTTGAGTGACAGCCGTCGCGATCGCCTTCGGGGCTAAGCGTACATCTGCATCGATAAACAGCAGATAATTGCCCGTTGCCTGGGATACTGCCTGAGTACAGGCCCAATTCTTACCCAGCCATACAGCATCCTGGGGACGGGGCGGGACGGCGATGACTTGTACCCGGTCATCTTGGTCAGCTAATGCTTGAGCCAGGGTTTTCGTGGCATCGGTGGAGTCATCATCAGCAACCAGTATCTGTAGGTCACCGGGGTTAGGCAATTCGCTATTTAAAACCGCTTTGATGCAGTCCTGAATATTAACGGCCTCGTTATAGGCAGGGATAATGACGCTCACCAGCGGCAAAGCAGTCGGCTGATCTGTCAAGGGAGCTATCCTGGGTGCCTCGTCCAGGGACTGGCGCTGGAGGCCAAAGAAGACCACCATGCCGTATATACTCAGCAGCGATAAGCCAGCCGATAGATATAAAGCCAGCACCATCTCCATCGACACAGTTTCTATCATGATGAAGTGCTCACCCTCTTCGTCAGCTGTGCTAAGGAATTTTTATTGCGCATATACTTCATGATCGTTGCTTAGCGGCCTATTCGGTTTTCTCAGTGTCCTCTCAACTCAAGAAACGTCTGGTTCTTCACACATTTGGAGAACGCTTTGGCTCGGGGAACGCTTGGTTAAAGCTCTGAACTCTGAACTGGATGACCTGATATTATCCGGCGGTTGGAGCGGCAGACTCATGACCCGCTGCTTCGCCCCAGATCGCCTCTAAGCGTTGGTCGCGCCCGCAGGCATAGCGGTAGACCTTGTAGCGCACTGAATGGGTTTGATAATAGTTCTGGTGGTAGTCTTCGGCTGGGTAAAAAGCCGAAGTGGCCAAGATTTCGGTGGCGATCGCCTGGTTGAATTTTGTTGCTGCTAATGCTTGCTTGGAGGATTCAGCCGCTGCTGCTTGTTGTTCGTCTTGATAAAAGATGGCTGAGCGATACTGGCTGCCTTTGTCACAAAACTGGCCGCGATCATCCACCGGATCGACGTTATGCCAGAAGACCTCTAGCAATTGGTCGTAGCTGACCTGAGCGGGATTGTACGTGACTTTCACCGCTTCGACGTGCCCCGTGCCTCCCCCAGAAACCTGCATGTAACTGGGGTTAGCCACGGTGCCGCCGGTATATCCCGAAGTTGTGCTGATGACGCCGGGCAATTCGTCAAAGGGCTTTTCCATACACCAAAAGCAGCCACCCGCAAAAATCGCGGTACTCGTGTTGTCAGTGCTGGCTGGGCGATCGACATCCGGCGGCGCGATCGCTGCATTGGCGGCCCAAACGGGAGACGCAAACGTCAGCGTCAAACTTAAAATGCCGAGAATCAGACGGAGCCATGGACGGGTCATTGAGCGTACGGTGAAATCAACTTCCTTAAACCATGACATATTTCTTCACAAGCGATCGCTCCAATCGACTTGAGAAACCCGGTTGAGTGACTCGCTTCACCAGTTACTCAACTGGCGGCCAATTCTGAGCAAGAGATTATCCCTTGAGGGCGGCCCGCACCGCCTGCTGCTGATCGCGGCGCGTAATCCACCGATGGTACGTACGGTTATGAATCGCCACGGAGTGCCCCATCATGCGCGCCGCCACTGTATCGGGCACCCCCAGCAAAATAGTGCGTACCGCCCAGGCGTGGCGCAAATCATAAGGAGAAAACGGCATCTTGTAACGCTGGAACTGGAGCGTCACCTGCTGGCCGATACGCTGCAAGGTGGTGCGCTGCAAATTGGTCTCAATGTCCGGCAAGCAGACCGTCCTCAAGTCAAATTCGGCAATCCACTCGGGGGGAAAAGGCCAGACGTCATGGGCTCCGGTTTTGGTGGTGTCGAGCACTTCGATCGCCGCTTCGGTATCCCCCGACTGCAATGCCTGATAATCGCTGAAAAACACCTCATGATTGCGCAGGCCGTACACCGCCATCGCGCCGTAGACAAACTGCCAAGCCGGATTGGGAATGCGGTGGAAGCATTCGACAATTTGCTCATCGGTGGGCAAATCTCGCCGTTGGGTACGGCTGCTGCCATATTTGCCCCACAGCGTTTTCAAATCAACGGGCAACTCTAGCGAGAGAAACTGCGCCAACGCTTCCATCGCGGTGCAGCAGACCTGCCGACTGCGAGAATTTGCCTGCGTCTCTTTCACCGTCGCCACGATCGCCTCGGGCACACTCAAGCTGGGGCGGCGATCGCTGAGCGACTGCAACTTTCTCAAATAGGGTGCGTAGGCTTTGCTCCATGTCGCTTGCACCGAGGCGGGATGCTTATCGGGGTCGGCTTGGGCTTCCGCCAGGTAATGTTGCTCAAAGGCTGCAATTTTGTCCGCCAGGGCATCTGACCCCAGCACGAGGCCAGACTGCACGAGATAGTTGCGCCAGTCAAAGGTGCCCTCAATCAGCTTGGCGGCAATGACCTTAGCCTCCTGCTCCGCCTGTTTCAAAGCTGCTTTATTCGCCGGTAGTTTTAGGGGAATGCGCTGCTGATAGGGGCGGGTGCGATCGCTGCCAGGGCGCGGCGGCAACGTGCCACGTAGCGCCAACATATCGCCCCGCCGCTCGACTTTGAGCCCGAGCCGGGCCGCTTTGAACCGAACATTCACCTGATCGAGATGGGCATCTAAGGGATGAGGCATTTTCCAGCGGTCGGCATCAGCGACACAAAGACTAAACGTGAGACCTTGAAACTGTAAAATAAACGGTGCGAACACAGCGTTTTCAACGATTAAACGCAATTAAGCATAGGAGCTAAATTCATCATGGGCGGCGAAATTACTAGTACAGCTATTCTATTGTTTGTTCTGACCTTAGTGGGTCTGGGCTTAGGCTTTGTCATGCTGAAACTTCAGGGCGGCGAAGAATAGGTTTGCTAAAAACCCCAGGGATAATCCGTCAGACACCTGGGGTTCATCTGCTATGGTTAGAAGAACGTAAACTTTTGTTTCTAAATTCTCATGAAACTTTTGGTCGTCGGTGCCACTGGCACGCTGGGCAGACAGATTGTTCGCCGAGCGCTGGATGAAGGGCATGAGGTGCAGTGCTTAGTTCGCAGCTTTCAGCGCGGTGCTTTCTTGCGAGAGTGGGGTGCTCAGTTGCTGCGCGGCAATCTTTGTGCGCCTCAGACGCTGCCCCCTATTTTAGAAGGGGTGGATGCCGTCATTGATGCGGCCACGGCGCGACCCACGGACGCGATCGACCGGGTTGATTGGAATGGCAAGGTCAATCTCATCAAGGCTGCTAAGGCCGCAGGCGTTAACCGCTACATCTTCATTTCTATCCTGGGAGCCGAAAAGTATCCCGACGTGCCCTTGATGAATATCAAGCATTGCACTGAGAAGTTTTTGGCAGAATCGGGGCTCGATTACACGATTCTCAAACCCTGTGGCTTTTTGCAGGGCTTGATTGGTCAATACGCGATTCCCATCCTTGAGAAGCAGGGAATCTGGGTGATGAATGGGGCGGCACCCATTGCTTACATGAACACCCAGGATATCGCCCGATTTGCGATCGCGGCGCTCGGCAACCCTGACACGGTCAAACGGAGTTTTCCCCTGGCGGGCAGTCGGGCCTGGGACTCGAACGAAATCATTCGTCTGTGCGAACGCCTCACTGGACAAGATTCGCGGGTGTCTCGCATGCCACTTGGGCTATTGCGTGCTGTCAAAAAGATGCTGTCCTACTTCGAATGGGGCTGGAATGTGGCCGATCGCCTCGCCTTTACCGAAGTGGTCGTGGGGTCTGACGCGCTCATTGCGCCGATGGACGAAGTTTACGAAACCTTTCACATCGATTCTGGCGAGATTACCACCGTTGAAGAGTATCTGGGCGAATACTTTGGCCGCATTATGAAAAAGCTCCGCGAACTCGACTACGATCGCGAAAAAGCCAGCAAGAAAAAGCTACCTTTTTAAGCACGTTAGGGCGTCCTGAAGCGGGCGATCGAGGGCCGCCCGTTTGTACATTGTGCGTTGGGACAGACCTTTTCCCCAGGGCACGATGGCAATTAGACCAGCGGTTCTGACGTATGCGATTAGGAATCAGGATTGTATAAAATCCAAGTCTTGTCAGGCAGGCATCTTGCCTGCATGTGGACAGCCGTCTCGGCTGTCCACACATAATTAAATTCCCATTCCTTAGGGTTTGCTCGTCGTGAAAATACTCAGGCTCAGCTACCCAGCGCCCTATCCACTGACCTCAGCCGAGAAGTTAGTTTCTCACTGATCTTTTACTGCAGCTTGAGCGCGTTTCCGTGGTTGATGTATTCGCTCACGACCCCCTGGCGGAACGTTATCGTGCTGTTGCCAAAACTAAATACTTCTTTACAGCTACTGTCCAATCGGCTCACGGCTGTCGGCGTTTGCTGCTCGGCCTGCAAGACATCAACCCGATCAGCGCCAATCGTCCAAAAAGTGGCGGTCGCTTGACCCTTTGCCATCGTTGGCATCATCGCCACGCTCAGATTGCCATTGGTGTTGGTGTAGCCAATGACGCGATCGTCGGCCAACTGGACAATGCTGCTGCCATAGTGCAAGGTCACGGCATTCTGAAACGTGCTCGTACGGGTTGGCGTTCCTTGAATTTGGAAAACCTCTTCTTGGGAAGACCCAATCGCCCAATTTTCCGGCGAAGCCTGGAATGACAAGGCTACTTGCCCATCCCCCAACACTTTGAGATTGCCATCCGAATCACTGAAATCAACGACATAGCCATTCTTTAGCTCAACAATACTGTCGCCGTAGTACATCACCTCTTTACAAGAATTGCCGTACTGCGTCATCCGCGCCGGCATGCCCTGCAAGGCGACCACCAGTTCGCGATCGGAACCAATTGTCCAATAGGACTGCGCCTCCGGATTGATGGGAGCGCGGGAATCAATGTTGCTCTGGGCGTACTGGAGGTTGCGCGCATATTCAACCTGCTTTTGCTGCGCCATCTCATAGCTGGAATGTGACGCTGGTACCGATTCCATCTTGGTCAGCGCCTGCTGCCACAAAATCGCGACTTGACTCCACTCTTCGCGGTATTCAGCACTTTGAGTCAACTCAGCTGCACTCATCGCTTGGCGCGATCCCTGAGCAAAGGGGTCTTCGAGCGACGTGGTGGCGTTATCCGGCTGGGGTCTTAATAAGGAAAAGTTTGCTGCCAGCCCTAACCACATGCCGCCAATGCCAATGCTGACGCCTACTAGAGTCCACAGCAATTTGGTGCGAAAGGCTTTGCGATGGTTAGTAAGTTCAAAGGTATATAAGGGCTCAGATTGATGGCCTTCAAGCTCTGGATGGCGATTTTCTGACATACACAGTGATGGTAGGAGGGCGCTCAGTACAGAGCGTGAGTCAACAACTCTGATGGCAAGAGAATGCAGACTGGGAGAAATACGTAAATGCTCAGTCAATTTTAACGACCCTGGTTCCTGCGAACCAATATTGAACGGTTTGTATGGTTTCTTGACTGTTTCTTGATGATGGGAGCAGTGAGCTTCACAGACTCTTGATATTTCTCCAGGGGCGATGATGTGCTGCGTGGAGAAACACGGAGGCTTGGTGAGTGGGCTGCTGTGAAAGCGGGGATCTGATACACAGTGCAGTAAGTGCCATCACTTACAGGTGATAGGGGGAGCACTGGGCTGGGGGCCGCATCGCAGGCATATCGCTCTCTCCAAATGCCGCCAAACGCGAGCAAGGCTGGCAACCACGGGTGTTGGCGAAAGCCATGATTCGCAACTCGCACTGAAATCCTAGTCTGATGCTGTTTGGCGAACTCGGGGTTTAGAAATTTGGCGCGTCTGCGGCCTCCGAACAATCATGGGCATCCGATGCCCAAGTGCTCATGGCACGTAATTCATCCGGAATTTGGGCATCGGGTGGAAATTCGAGCAGGGTCTCGCGATCGCCTAAATATCCCGACATGGCAAACGAGGTCAACAGACGACACAGAGCAATCCACACCGACTGCTCAAATTCCCACGGTTGATCAAAGCGGGCCGTGTCAGCGATCGATTTCAGGGCCCAAAAGTAACTGTTGCGGACCACTGACCCCTGCTTTTTGTAGGGGGGCACGTCATCTTGGTGGATGAGCAAAACGGACGAGTCAACGTAACAGCGCATATTTCCCAATTCCTTTATCCCAACGCAGATTTGCCTCCAGCAGGGCACCATTATCAGCTAGACCTGCCAAGGTTTTGATACTTTTAAGCAATGGGCTATGCATCATCCCAAACCATTACTCGCTGATTGCCTAATCTATGACAGCTGCCGTTTGCGTTCAAAATTTGCACAAGGTTTACAACCGCCTCCACGTTGTGAACGATTTATCTCTTGTCATTCAACCCGGTGAGAGCTTTGGCCTGCTGGGGCCAAATGGGGCGGGGAAGTCCACCACCATTCGCATGCTAACGACCCTGACCCAGCCCTCGGATGGCAATTTGATCGTGGCGGGATATGACGTGCAGCGTGACCCGATGGATGTGCGGCGACAGATTGGCGTGGTGCTGCAACAAACGAGTGTGGATGGCGACCTCACCGTTTGGGAAAATATGGAATTGCATGGGCGGATGCACCACATTTCCCAGCCGCAACGGCAAAAGCGCATTGATGAATGGCTCGGGTTTGTCGAACTGGGCGATCGCCGCGACAGCAAAGTTAAAACGCTGTCTGGCGGCATGAAGCGACGACTGCAAATCGCCCGGGCACTGTTGCACAATCCCAAAATTTTGTTTTTGGATGAGCCCACCGTCGGTCTTGATCCGCAGACCCGCCGTCGCCTTTGGGAAATTATCCGCTCTTTGAACCAGCAAGGCATGACGATGCTGCTGACCACCCACTACATGGAAGAAGTGGAGTTTCTGTGCAATCGTATCGGGATTTTGGACCAGGGGCAGCTCATTGCCCTGGGCACGCTGGCAGAACTGCGGCAGCGGCATGGTGAGGGCATTCTCATGCGGCAAACGGGCGATCGCTGGGATTATCAGTTTTTTGCTACCCTAGCCGAAGCCAACGCTTATTTTGAACAACAGCCAGATAAAACCGGCATGATGACGCGCCCATCGAACTTAGAGGATATCTTTGTAGAACTCACTGGTCGCAATCTGGATTAAACGCCGCTATGCCTAAACTGGCCAGCGTCATCGAAGCAATTTTGTATCTCAAGGGGCGTCCACTCAATATCGCGAACCTGGCGGAATATGCTGGGTGCGATCGCGAGATGGCCGAGGAAGGCCTCATGGATCTGATGAATGAGTACGCCCACCGCGAGAGTGCGCTGGAGATCATTGAGACCAAAGACGGTTATTGCCTGCAATTGAAATCAGGCTTTCGCCATCTGGTGGATACGCTCATTCCGTTAGATCTGGGCGTGGGGGCACTGCGAACGTTAGCCGCGATCGCCCTGCGAGGCCCCATTGCCCAGACTGACCTGATCGATATTCGGGGCTCTGGCGCATATCAACACGTCAACGAACTCGTCAACCTCGGGTTTGTGCGCAAGCGCCGCCAGGCCGATGGCCGCTCTTTTTGGCTTCAGGTGACTAATAAATTTCACCAACACTTCGAAATTGACGATTTACCCGCCTTTACTAAACAAGCTGCCCAGTCTCCAAAGGCCGCCGCCGCTGATACTGGTGACAGCTCCCATGAAGAGGCCACCGTCCTCCCCTCATCGGCCTCTGAAACCGCCGTCGAGTCGCTTTCCTCTGTCACCGGGCCAGATGCGTAACCCTCCATCGGCAGAGACCGCGTTTGGAGTCATAGCGAACCGCTAATCATTTGTTAAGGTAAAACCACACAAAACCAGGCAGGTGTTGTAAATTGACTTTCAAGCCGATAATCCCTTGATTTTCGACACTTTTACGGCATTTGCGTAGATTACCGACTGGAATAATTTAGTCAGGCGGTCTAAGGTTTAAGAGATAGGAATAGCAGGATTTCCATGACATTTAACCCTGAGCGTGTTGATTTTGTAGGCCTGCATGTAGATGATGAGGCCAGTAATCAGCTGCTGAAATACCTTAAGCATCAGTCGCCGGAGGTACTGAGTCGGGTGGCACAGGCGGTCACTCCAGAGATTAAGCAGATTATTTCGCAAAATGTTCAAGGTCTCATTGGGGTACTGCCTGGTGATGGCTTTAATGTCCAAGTTTCGACTGACCGAGAAAACTTGGCGGGACTACTGGCTTCAGCCATGATGACCGGATATTTTCTGCGGCAAATGGAACAACGGATGGAGATGGATGCGTCTCTGATGGGAGCCCTCTTTGACAGTGACGAAGAGGCTGACGATTGGGCTGAGTAAGCTTTAGGGTCAGGCCACACCTGGTGGTTAGCTACATTTCAGTGACAAGTCGCCGTCGTAAATTGCTGATTGGCCAGCAGTTCAAATTTTTATCTTCACTTTTTAGGCAGCTAAGTCCACGAGACGAGATCTAGGTAGGGCGTCCATAGCTCACTCGCTGCTGTTGGTTTTTGCGCTAAGGCTGTTATGCCGTTCGTTCAGCCACCGCGATTTGATTGTGGGATGCTCGCTCCGTAAGCGGATCATTCAGCAGTGCGGTCATCGATTTTTCACCGCCATCAAGTCTCAATTGGTTGGATGACCGCTAGCAGCGGTTAGGCCGCTGGTGAAAGTGGGCAAGGTATGGAAACTGCCCAATAATTTTGCATCATATGCAGGGAATCTAAGGGCAGTCTTGCTGTCTTTAGATTCCGCCGCCACTTTTTTCTATTCACCGCTCCTTGGCCGCCCCTGGCAAACGCGGCAAAGCGTGGGCTTAGTTGGCGCTCAAGGCATACACTTCGCCTTCGAACAGAATTCGGGTAATGCCCTTCGCTTCTAGATACCCTTGAGTTTTGTTCAGCATGAGTGCATCGGGCACTTTGATAATGCGTTGATTGCGGCGGGCAAAGCGGCGGGCCACGCGATGATTGTCAAAAACTGGCAGCGTCCGAGCTTGCTCTTCATCAGGGGGAATCACTCCGAGTTCCGAGAAGTCTTTGAGCGGGCAGGTGATCAGTTCTGCCATGCGATCGACCACTAGGTAACAAGGCTTAGTGAGTGAGAAGCTATCAAAGGAATGAATCGTCAACTCCGATTCGCGTGGAGCGCTGTAGGGCTCGGCTTCGTCGGTGTCGTCATCCTCCTCCCAAGTTTCGTCATCCCAGTCCTCATCAGACTCTTCGTCATAATCTTCAGAGTCGGCCAATCCTTCGGAGACCCAGGCGGCGACTTCTTGATCTTCGTTTTCGCCAACGTCGGTGGGGGGGGAGGTTAACCGGCGGGGGGCAGGAATCGTTTTTGGCTTGGTTGTTTCTGAGTCATCATCAGCCGCTTCAGCGTCGGTGGCGGCGGCTTCTGGCTGTACCGCGTCGCTGTCGCCACTCGCCGACGTTGACTGTCGCTGCCGAGATCGCCGGGTGGGACGTTCTTTGGTGGGTGTGGCAGAGGCGATCGGCTCAGGAGTGGCGTCGGGTTCTGCCGCCGTCTCGACATCCTCAGCGGGGGCGTCAGGGGCCGACGGTGTCGCCTGGTCAGCGGCATCTGCTTGATGATCGTCAGCGGCGTCCGAGGTGTAGGTTTCGGCTTCCAACTGTTCAACCACGGGACTACTCGCCAGCGGAAAGCGGCCCCGTTCACCGCTTCGCTTCCATTTCATGAGTTTGGCATACTCCTCATCGGGGAGAACTTGCTTCAACACCCGGCTGACGGTGCTGCTGCTGATGCCAAACTTGCTTGCTAAGGTCGAGGTCGTTTCTCCCGGTTGGCAATAGATGCTTGTGATTTGTCGTTTATCAGCGTCAGAAAGTTTGCGTGGTGCCATTCGGGGATGCGGGTTGCTATCAGATTGACTTTAATCTTACTGCGATGCCGGGGGCTACCGATGCAATTTGCCAAAGTCGATAACGCAGTGTCAGATTTTATCAACTTTATCTCGCAATCGTTGAATTTCGATGACTGATCAGCGCGCTGGCTTCATCTGTCTTAACAACGGCAAAGGTGTGGGAATGATCTGTGTACGGGGGCTGGGGCGCTGCGAGGGGCTGGATTCGCATCAACAAGATGGGGGCGCGATCGCGCCCATCAGCAAGTTTTTGGGCGGGGCAAAGAAATGCGAGAGGGGGGCAGCACCCAGCCAAAATTCGAGTTACGCTTAAGAGCTAATTGTCATTTTTGAGCACCGAGCCGAATAACGGATTCAGACATGGAATTGGCCAACAGAATTCAGCAAGTCACCCCGTCAATGACCCTGGCAATTTCCGCCAAGGCCAAGGCCATGAAAAGTGAGGGCATCGATGTTTGCAGCTTTAGCGCGGGGGAGCCGGATTTTGACACTCCGGCCCATATTAAGGAAGCGGCTAAGCGCGCTCTGGATGAAGGTAAGACTCGCTACGGCCCCGCCGCCGGAGAACCCGCCCTGCGCGAGGCGATCGCGCAAAAACTGAGAACTGATAACCATCTCGACTACCAGGCCGATAACGTCATCGTCACCAACGGTGGCAAACATTCGCTCTATGGCCTCATGATGGTGGCGATCGAGCCGGGGGATGAAGTGATCATTCCGGCCCCTTATTGGGTGAGCTATCCGGAGATGGTCAAGCTGGCGGGGGGGACGCCGATCATTGTGCAGACCACCCCTGAAAGTGACTATAAGATTACGCCGGCGCAGTTGCGGGCGGCCATCACGGACAAAACCAAGTTATTTGTCTTAAATTCACCGTCCAATCCAACGGGCACGGTCTACACTCCGGCAGAGATTCGGGCGTTGGCGGCAGTCGTGTTGGAAACTGACATTTATGTCGTTTCTGATGAAATCTACGAAAAGATTTTATATGACGACGCCCAACATCTGAGCATTGGAGCGGTGAGTCCAGCAGTGTTTGAGCGGACGATTATCAGCAACGGCTTTGCCAAGGCTTATTCCATGACGGGGTGGCGTGTCGGTTATCTGGCAGGGCCGCAGCCCTTGATCAAAGCCATGAGCATTTTGCAGGGCCAAAGCACCTCCAACGTCTGCACCTTTGCGCAATATGGCGCGATCACAGCCCTCACGTCCCCCCAAGACTGTGTCGAAAACATGCGCCGGGCATTTGCCGAGCGACGCGCTTTTATCTTTGACCGGGTAAACCGCATTGCGGGCCTCAAGGCGACTAAACCCAATGGGGCGTTTTATCTGTATGTCGATATCGAGAGCTTGCACCTGCCGTCGATCGAGTTTTGTGAAACTTTGCTGCAAGAGCAACAGGTGGCCATGATTCCAGGCAAGGCATTTGGCAAAGACGGTACGGTGCGCATCTCTTATGCCAGCGACATGGCCACCCTGGAAGAAGGAATGAATCGCCTCGAAACGTTTGTGAAAGCGCGGCTGTGACGAAGCGACCTCGCATGGGGCCACAGATATTTGCCAAGTGAGGGAGCAAACCGAGTGAAGGGTGGGCGATCGCTGACCGTCCTGTCTCTGTTGGGCAGGATGTGACTACCGCCCCTGCTCCCTTGTCTTGAATGAATGGTCCAGAAATCTGCCTTTCGATAGTTACCGATCGCCTTGGTGATCGCCCACTTTTGTAAGGGATTTAATCGCCCTCGGTTATGCGTTCGGAGAGTACCGATGTATGCGTTCGGAGAGTACCGACAAAATTATTAAGTTGCATTATGATAATCGAATTGCCTAAACGGTTCAGTTCAATTTTGGGGTCTCGGCGATGACTGCGCCCAATCTACCTTCTTCTGAAAAGCCCATGCTGACGAGTGCGGCCAGCGATCGCCGTCTTGGCGTGGGGCGTTGGCTCATCGCTGGGGGCATCGGAATTTTGCTGTTGGCTGGCGGCTTCTTGGTCTGGCGATTTATGGGGGCTCGTGGCCAGGGCGGCATGGGCATGCCCCCCGGCGTCACCGTGCAGCTGGAGCCCGTGCAGACCGGAAATGTGCAAGATGCTTCGGAGTTTTTGGGCAGCTTAGAGGCCCAAACTGGGGTGGTGCTGCAGCCAGAGGTCTCTGGTCGGGTGACCCAGGTGTATGTGAGCGCGGGCGATCGCGTCAATCCTGGTCAGCCCATCGTCCTCATTAGTCCCGATCGCACCCAGGCCGAGGCCAACGCGGCCACAGCAAACGCAGCGGCAGCAGAGTCGGCGCGGCAGGCAGCGGCGGCTTCATTGCAAGCCCTCTTAGCGCGCCGCGCCGAATTGGAAGCGGAACTCGCCCTCCAAGAAGCCGAATTTAATCGAACAGAGCAGTTGGTCTCCCAAGGCGCGCAGTCTCAGCAAGCGTTAGATTTGGCCCGCCGAGATTTAGAGGTGGCGCAGGCGACCCTAGCCTCGGCCCGAGACGAAATCGCCGCTGCCCAAGCCAATTTGAATCAAGCGGAAGCCAGTCTGGCCCAGGCTCAGGCCAATCAGGCGGCGGCGCAGCAGAGCTTGCAAGATCGTACTGTGACCGCTCCGATCGCTGGCACCGTCGGTAATTTGAACATCAAACTCGGCGACTTTGTCAGCACCAATACCGTCATTACCAACATTACTGAAAACGCGGCCCTAGAGCTTGATTTGCAGATCCCAATTGAGCAGCGCAATCGCTTAGAACTAGGGCTGCCGGTGGAACTGTTGTCGGTGGAGGGGGAAAACAAACTCGCCACCGGCGGCATCAGTTTTATTTCCCCGAGCACGGATCCGGATACGCAAACGGTGCTCGTCAAAGCTCGCTTTGAGAATCCGCAGGGACGACTGCAAGATGCGCAAAAAGTCGAAGCTCGCATCGTTTGGTCTGAGACCACTGGGGTGTTAGTGCCGACTGCCGCCATTACCCGCCTGGGCGGACAAACCTTTGTTTATGTCGCTGACGCCGGTACCGAAGAAGAACTGCCGCCGCCCAACGCCATGCCACCGGGCATGCCCGCGCCGGAGCAAGTTGCACGTCTTCGCCCCGTACAGCTAGGCGAACTGCAGGGCAACAATTACGAAGTTTTGAGCGGTTTAGAGGCCGGGCAGACCATTGTGGTTTCCGGTATTTTGAATCTGCAAGACGGCACTCCCATCTTGCCCCAGTCAGAGACTGAAGGGCCGCCCGCTGATGAGTCATCTGGCCCGGCGTCCTAGTCAGTTAATTATTTGGTTTTGCGCGATCGCATCCCGTCGTTAAGGAACACTCCATGTTCGTCAACTTCTTCATCAAGCGTCCGGTTTTTGCCGCGGTGTGCGCGATCATTTTGCTGCTGGTGGGGGCAATCAGTATTCCCACCCTGCCCATCGCCCAGTTCCCGGATATCGCCCCCACCCAAATCAGCGTGCAGGCCAATTACATCGGGGCCGACGCCGAAACAGTGGAGAAGACCGTCACGAACATCCTCGAGCGCGAAATCAACGGGGTCGAAGGGCTGCGCTACATGACTTCGAGCAGCAGCAACAGCGGCACTAGTTCCATTACAGCGACTTTTGAGTCCGGTCGAGATAAAGATATTGCGGCGGTCGATGTGCAAAATCGGGTGTCACTGGCGGAACCGCAACTGCCCGAAACTGTGCTGCAAACTGGCGTCACCGTCAGCAAAGAGAGTAGCAATATTCTGCTGGCGATGAGTGTGTACACGCCGGACGACACCTACGACGACATTTTCCTCAGCAACTACGCTGACTTGTACATCACTGATGCGCTGCGTCGGATTAAAGGCGTCGGCAACGTGGTGATCTTTGGCGAACGGACTTACGCTGTGCGACTGTGGCTCAACCCGCAACAGCTGGCGAGTCGCAACCTGACCGCTCAGGATGTGATCGATGCCTTGCGTGAGCAAAATGTGCAGGTCGGTGCCGGACAGCTGGGCCAACCGCCCGCAGATGAAGCCCAGCAATATCAGATCGACCTGCGGGCCATTGGTCGCTTTCAAGACATTGGTGAATTTGAAAATCTCATTATCAAAACGGGCGACAACGGCGAACTGGTGAAGTTTAGCGATGTGGGGCGGGTCGAACTCGGGGCCGAAAACTACAGCACGTTCCTGCGATTTCGGGGGCAAGAGGCGATCGGTCTAGGGATTTATCAGCTGCCGGGCAGTAATGCCTTGGAAGTGGCGCAAGGAGTCAAGGCGGAGATGGCGCGGTTGGCGGAGCAGTTTCCGCCGGGGATGGAATACGGTATCGGCTTCGATACCACTGACTATGTAGAACAGTCCATGACCGAGGTGGTGTGGACGTTGGTGCAGGCCGTGGCGCTGGTCGTGCTGGTAATTTTCGTCTTTTTACAAGACTGGCGCACCACGATCATTCCGGCGGTGACCATTCCCGTAGCGCTGATCGGCACCTTCGCCATTGTCAAAATCTTTGGCTTTTCCATCAACAGTCTGACGCTGTTTGGCCTGACCCTGGCGACGGGCATGGTGGTGGATGACGCGATCGTCGTCGTTGAGGATATCGCCCGCAAAATTCAAGACCAGGGCATGCCGCCCACTAGAGCGGCGATCGCCGCCATGCAGGAACTCACCGGCGCGGTGATTGCCACCTCGCTGGTGCTGATGGCGGTGTTTATTCCCGTGGCCTTTTTTCCGGGCACGACGGGGGCGCTGTATCGGCAGTTTGCGCTGACGATCGCCTTTGCGATCGCCCTGTCTACTTTTAACGCCCTGACCCTGACTCCGACCCTGGCGGGACTGCTGCTGCGGCAAAAACCGCCGATGGGGGGCTGGCTCGGTGCCTTCTTCCGACGGTTCAACCACTTTTTAGACGGACTGCGACGGAGCTATCGCGGCACGCTGGAATTGTTGAATGCCGTGAAACCTTTAGTGTTGGCTGGGTTTGTTGCTCTGCTGGTGATTACCGGGTGGCTCTATCAGTCCGTACCTTCGGCCTTTTTGCCAGAGGAAGACCAGGGTTACTTCATTACCATCGTGCAGGGGCCAGAGGGCGTCTCCCTCAGCTACACTAGCGACGTGATGAGCCAGGTCGAAGAAGACATTCTGGCTCTGCCCGGCGTACGGGCCACCTTTGCCGTCGGCGGTTTCAGCTTTTCTGGCAGCACGTCCAACACCGGGGTCGTATTCACCACATTGGAACCCTGGTCGGAACGGGGACCGGGGGAATCGGTACAGGCGTTGATTGGCCAACTATTTGGCAAGTTTTCCCAAATTACGGAGGCGCGGGTGTTTCCGGTGAATCCTCCAGCTATTCAGGGCTTGGGGCAGTTTGGGGGATTTCAATACCAACTGCAAGACCGCCAGGGCAATCTGACCCTGAATGAACTGGTGGAAAATATGGGGGCGATGCTCGGGGCCGCGAACCAGGATCCCAATCTGCAAAATGTTTTCAGTACCTACTCTGCCGCGACGCCGCAGTTATTGATTGATGTGAATCGCGATCGCGCTAAAGCCCTGGATGTGGATATTGACGATATATTCAGCACGCTGCAAACCTATATTGGCTCCCGCTATGTGAGCGATTTCACACTGGGGCAGCGCACCTATCGGGTCTACGTGCAGGCCGACCAGCAGTTCCGGGCTGCACCCGATGATATTGCCAAGCTGTATGTGCGTTCTGGCCGTGATGAAATGATTTCCCTGGGTAATCTGATCACCCTCACCCCCAACACGGGTGCGCAAACGATCAACCACTACAACCTCTATCGGGCGATCGAAATCACGGGCAGTCCCGCACCGGGGGTTAGTTCTGGCGTTGCCCTCGGCACGATGGAGGAATTATCAGCCCAGGTTTTACCGCCCAGCATGGGCTACGAATGGTCGGGCACGTCGCTAGAAGAAATCGAGTCGGGCAACCAAGCGCCGATCATCTTTGGCCTGGGTTTGGTGTTTGTCTTCCTGGTGCTCGCGGCTCAGTATGAGAGCTTTATCGACCCGGTGGTGATTCTGTTTGCGGTGCCGTTGGCGGTGCTCGGGGCGCTGTTGGCGCAAACCCTGCGGGGCTTGCCCAACGACGTGTACTGCCAGATCGGGTTGGTGATGCTGATTGGCCTCGCCAGCAAAAACTCCATCCTGATTGTGGAATTTGCCAACCAACTGCGCGATCAGGGGCTACCGATTGTGAAATCGGCCTTTGAAGCCGCCGAACAACGGATGCGCCCCATTCTGATGACAGCGATTTCGACCCTGAGCAGCATCTTTCCCCTGGTGATTGCCACGGGGGCGGGGGCCGGGAGCCGTCAATCCTTGGGCACCGCCGTCTTTGGCGGCATGTTTGTGGCCACTTTTCTGAGCTTGTTTGTGGTGCCCATTTTGTACATTGTGGTGAAGCAACTCAGCGATCGCTTCTTCGGTGGCCCGCCCCAGTCCGGTTATTTGCCAAAGCATGAGGATGAGCAACAGCTGGTTTTACCCACCCAGCCCCGATAGCCTTGAATCACGTTTAGGAGCCCGTTCCCCAAGCACGGCCCCTACGCGGCAAAACCGTGACCGGTATTTGATTCAAGCCACCTTTTCCGAGTACGATGCAGTGATGCGAAACACTGTAAAGAACGTGAGTTGGACGACCTGTGCGTAAGATTGTCATAGCCGGAAACTGGAAAATGCATAAAACTCAAGGAGACGCGCTGACGTTTCTCCAAGAGTTTTTGAACTACTTGACAGAGACCCCTGACGATCACGAAACGGTACTCTGTGTGCCTTTTACTACCCTGAGCACCCTCTCCAAAAATTTACATGGGGGTCGGGTTAAGCTGGGCGCTCAGAATATTCACTGGGCAGACGAAGGCGCTTTCACCGGGGAAATTTCCGGCGACATGCTGAGCGAAGTCAGCGTGCGTTACGTCATCGTCGGCCACAGCGAACGGCGGCAATATTTTGGCGAAACGGACGAAACCGTTAATCAGCGCCTACTGGCGGCCCAACGTCATGGCTTGACCCCCATTTTGTGTGTGGGCGAGACCAAACAGCAGCGCGACGCAGGTGAAACTGACAGCGTGATTGCGGCCCAAATCAGCAAAGATTTGGTCGATGTTGATCAGAGCAATTTAGTCATTGCCTACGAGCCGATTTGGGCGATCGGCACGGGCGACACTTGCGAAGCTGCTGACGCGAACAAAGTGATCGGTGCCATTCGCGCCCAGCTCACCAACCAGGATGTGCCGATTCAATACGGCGGGTCGGTGAAACCGGGCAATATCGACGAAATCATGGCGCAGTCTGAAATCGACGGCGTGTTGGTGGGCGGCGCGAGCTTGCAGGCTGAAGGCTTTGCGCGCATCGTCAACTTCCAGTAAAACGAATCACTCCTACCAAGCGATCAGCGCCAGCAACAACCACGCCCTCCTGGGATGTCACCAGAGAGGGCGTTAGTGATGGGAGGGATAGACTGCGGTCTCCCTAAAGTTCCGCCACGGCGCGTTCAATTAAGCGCCGAGCCAGCGTCTGCACCCCGGTGTGTTCGTAATAGTGAACTGACACATCGAGAAAGGCCCCCAAGTAGTCGAGCTTGGTTTTAGAACCTTCCATAAAGCCCGCCAGCTTGTCTACCAAACCGCTCTGGGTAATGTTCTGGTCGCTGACAAAGTTATCCATCCAGCCCTGAGTCGATTCAAAACTCTCGGTAATGAAGGAGAGCTTGCCCTTGGCATCTTTGCCCGGAATTTCCTTTTTCACGCCTTTGAAGGTGTTATTTTTCTCCAGCTCATCCGGCCCGAGATTTTTAATCGCGTTGAGGGCTTTGACGCTGAAATCTGCCCCGAGGGGAATCACGCCGTCAAAGGACACCAGGGCCGCCATGCGCATCAGCGATTCGCTGCTGTAGTCGCCGAGGGCGGAAAGAAAGTCGCCCAGGCTGTCGCCGGGAATGCCGTTGATGTGGCAAAAGGCGACGACTTCCGTGACCAGCTTCACGGAGAGGTCAATGGTTTGCGCCTTTTCGGGTTTGGGGGTGATGTTCTTCAAAAAGCCCAGAAACGTATCTTGACCGATGCGGTTGGCCAGGGCGGCCGCGCCCAACATGCCAGAAGCGGAATCGACGGATTCATACAGCCATAGCGCTCGCTGGTAGCCCTGGGATTTGTCGTTAAAGAGGGCGATCGCGCGTTCCCCAATGGCCTGCACCATCGCCTCGTCCGTTTCCCTCGTGATGGTTTTGATGCTGTGGTCAAAGCCTACCAGGTTGTCCCACTGGCCAGGCACAAACGTATCCAAAGTCTTCAACGCCCGCACGGTCAGCCCGCCGGTCGGTAACTTATCCACTTTTTCGTAAATTTTGACGCTCATGGGACGCTCCTAAAAATCAGGGTTCAATGTGGCTAGAACGGGTAGAACTCGCTTGAGTCGCAACTTAGCTCGCGGGCGTCGGCACTAAAAACGGTGAGGTTTCAAGGGTTGAGTTTGACCCCGTTGTTGGTGCAGCCGTCTCTGGAGTCGATGAATTGGCCGACTCCGTTTCTGCCGTTGCGTCGGGAGCCGATGACTCCGGCGTGGCGGTGGCGGCTTCTTCCGGTATGGGGGTAGGCTTGACGGCGGGAGATGCGGGCACGGGCTCCACCGGAGCAGGGGCCGATCGCGGTGAGGGCGCGGTGACAGGCTTGGTGATTGGGGTCTTGGGGCTGGCGGCGGTGGGGGCTGTCGGGTCTGTCGTCGCTTTGGGGATATCTGTGGCTGCCGAGTTGGTTACCCCAGCTGACTGCTGAGCAGGCGCTGACGGGGTCGCGGCTTTCTCGGCGGCGGTTGCCCGCTTTTTCTGCACGCGACGAAAGGCTTTCGTATTTGCTTCGAGCTCTGCCAGACCGTCGAGGTCAAACTTTTCGAGCCAGGTAGCGCGATCGCTGGCGGTAAAGCCGTCACTGCGGGAGAGCACCTTGACCTGATAGCGACCATTCACCAAGAGTCCCGTGGCGGTAGTGCCCTGTTCCACCAAGGGAAAACCCGCCAAAGACTCGGTGGCATCTTCATACTTTTTAGCGGCAGCGGGCAGGCTGATAGTGTCGTTAATCGTCAGCATCGCCAGGGTCGCCCCATCGCGCTTGAGCTTATATTCAGCAAACCCTTTCTTTTCCTGGGAGGGAACGACTTTGAAATCACCCTCGGAGGTGGGAAAAAATTGATTGAACTGGCTGCCCTGCTCAGCGCCCTTTTCGACGGCGGCGGGTGCATTAAACCCCGTCGTGTCATCTTGCACCTGGTCATATTTTGAGGGGGCGGAGCTACAGCCGGTGACCACTAGCATGGTCACTAACATTAGCGGCAAAAAGGGTTTAAACCAACGGGAAACAGTCATAAGGCATCCTTTTTTGACAGGGGGCAGGCGCAGATATGCACGGCATTCAGCGCTCGGCTTGATTGCATTGTCGGGGATGAAGGGCAAGGCATGAAGCGTCCTGCGATAGAAATTTGCAGTTTAGTTGGTCCGCGCTCGGGGTTGGCAGCGATCAGGGGCATAGAGCGGCGGCGCTGGGCTAGGACGGTCAGGCCATCGCCGCCGTAATGGTTAGGGGTCACGCTCCAGCAGTACGCGAGGACATCACGCCTGCTTTTATGGTCTACAGTTTTTAGGATTGATACTGCTGGAGCAGGGCTTTGGCGTTGTCGAGGGTGTCGGCTTCGGCGACGGGTTTGTCGTCGCGCCAGCGCAGAATGCGGGGAAAGCGCACGGAAATGCCAGATTTGTGGCGTTTTGATTCGGCGATGCCCTCAAAGCCAATTTCAAACACGTGGGTGGGTTCCACCGATCGCACCGGGCCAAAGCGCTCGACCGTATGACGGCGAATCCACTTGTCGAGCTGTTCGATTTCGGCGTTGTCCAAGCCGGAGTAGGCTTTGGTAAAGGGCACCAGTTCTTCGCCTTGCCATAGCGCAAAGGTGTAGTCGGTAAAGAGGTTGGCGCGTTTGCCACTCCCGGCTTGGGCATAGATCAACACTGCATCCAGGGTCATCGGGTCAACTTTGTACTTCCACCAGTAGCCCCGTTTGCGACCCACCAAATAGGGACTCTCCCAGGCTTTGATGACCAGCCCTTCCGCGCCTTGATCCCGCGATCGCGATCGCATGGCCTCCAGATCAGCAAACGATTGAAATTCTACCGGCACTGACCGACCCACCCGCTCGTCAGGATGAGCTTGGAGCAGCTCGAACAGCAGCGTTTTGCGATCGCGCAGCGCCTTTTCGCGAATGTCGTTGCCCGCATGTTCCAGCAGGTCGTAGGCGATGAAGCGGACGGGACTGTCGGCCATCACCTTTTTGGTGACGCGCTTGCGGCCCAGGCGCTTTTGCAAATGATTGAAGGTGAGGGGGCGATCGCCCTCCCAGCAGAGAATTTCGCCATCCAGCACATGGCCGTTGGGAAAGGCTTGCAACGCCTCGACCATTTCCGGGAACTGCTCGGTGATCAAATCTTCCCCCCGCGACCAGATGAATACCTCATCTGCCCGTTTGATTACTTGCGCCCGAATGCCGTCCCACTTCCACTCTGCCAGCCACTGCGCCATGTCCTCGTCACGAAATTTGGCCTCATCGATTTGAGACGCGAGGAAAAAGGGATAGGGCTGGCTGGGAGCCGTTTCAATCGCCTCTGCGCTGAGCAGATTTTCGTAAAATGCCACCGTCGGCTCAAAGTCACCCATCAGGCGATGGGCCAGCACCGCTTCGGGAATGTCCGACGCCTTCGACAATCCCTTGATCACCAACTTGCTCGATGCGCCAACCCGAAAGGCCCCGGTCAGCACTTTGTTCAGCACAAAAATTTCAAAATCGTCGAGCGATCGCCACCACGACACAATCAGCTCGTGTCGTTCCTCATCCGTCGCTGCCGCCTTCACCCGGGGAATAACTTGCTCCATCCACTGATGCAGGGGAATATCTGCCGCCGATTTGCCCTGGAGCGGGGTGTCGCGCAGCAGCAAGGCAATCACCTCTGCCGAGTCGCCGACATGAGAGTAGCAATCTTTAAACAGCCACTCGGGAATGTGCGAAACACTAAGGTACACATCGCGCAGCACGCGGGAGGTGACCAGTCGGCGGCGCGTTTTGCTCAGCAACAGATATAGCGCCCACACTGCATTGGCGGGTTCTTCGTCAACAAAATATTGGCGCAGCGCCTCGACTTTGGCGTTGGTCGAAGTGGTGGCATCGATCGCCTGAAAAAGTTCGGTAAACCGCTTCATGCTGCTCAGCAAAGACGACAGGGGCGCGATCGCTGCTTCATTATGACGCCACCCATACGTTCCTTGCAGGGCGTCGATGACCGCTCCCGCTGCGATGCGGACTGCCCTCAGACACCCCGGTCAATTTCTTGCACAATAAAGGAATTCCAAATCATTTCCAGACAGAATCTATGACGACTGCGGCTCCGTCTCTCCCGACACAGCAAAAAGCCTGGGCAAAAGCGATCGCCCAACCGGCCCAAGAATTTCCCCTCACCCCCCTGACGGTGCTCTCTGGCGACATTCCTACCGACTTGCGCGGCAGTCTCTATCGCAACGGGCCGGGGCGACTTGAACGGCAGGGCCAGCGGGTGAGTCACTGGTTTGATGGCGATGGCGCAGTGCTGGCGGTGCATTTTGCTGAGGGACAGGCCCAGGCGACCTACCGCTACGTCCGCTCCGCCGGATTTACCGAAGAAGAACAGGCCGAGCAGTTTCTTTACAGCGGCTACGGCAGCCTGGCACCGGGGCCGCTGTGGCAGCGGTGGAATGCCCAGCTCAAAAATGCGGGCAACACTTCAGTCCTTGCCCTGCCCGATAAGCTACTGGCCCTGTGGGAAGGGGGCTGGCCCCATCACCTCGACCTGCACACCTTAGAAACGAAGGGCGTGCATCCCCTGGGGCAACTGAGGGATAATGACCCTTATTCGGCTCATCCCAAGCGTCATCCCCAAACGGGGCAGATTTTTAACTTTGGCATCGTTCCGGGAGCCAATGCGACGCTGAATCTTTACCGCAGCGATGCCCAGGGCCACATTGAGAAAAAAGAATCGGTGCCCTTGAACGGGATTCCCCTGGTCCACGATTTTGTACTGGCCGATCGCTACCTGGTTTTTTGTGTGCCGCCCGTGCGCCTCAATCCCTTGCCAGCGGTGTTAGGCTTCCAAAGCTTTAGCGATGCGCTGATGTGGCAGCCCAAGCACGGCACCCAGCTCGTGGTGGTGGATGCCGAGACGTTGGAAGTGATTAGTTCTGAAGCGGTGGATCCCTGGTATCAGTGGCACTTTGGCAAAGGGTTTGTGAATAAGGACGGCGACATTGTGCTGGAGGTGGTGCGCTACCCCGACTTTGCTACCAACCAGCAGTTGAAAGAAATTGCGACAGGACAGATCAAAACGGTCGCGGACGGTGAATTTTGGCGGATTTGTGTGGAGCCGCAAACGGCCCGGGTGCGATCGCAAACCTGTCTGATTGCCGATCACTGCGAATTTCCCCATCTTGCAGAGGATCAGCCCACGGCCATGGCCCCCACTTATCTCTCCATTCAGCCTTCGGCACAAGACAATACCGGCGAACTGTTTCGCGCGATCGCACGATTTGACCCCGATACTGAAAAATTGACCGTCACTGAAGCAGATCCCGATCGCTATCCTTCGGAGCCGATTTATGTGCCGAAACAGGGCGGCGATGCGCCCGCTGGTTGGGTATTGTCGGTGGTATATGACGGCGCGGCCCACCAAAGCGAACTCTGGATTTATGACAGCGATCGTCTGACCGAAGCGCCGATCTGCCGTCTACACTTACCGCACGTTGTGCCCCATAGCTTTCATGGCACCTGGCGTCCGGGATAGGGATGGGCGGAAAAATTCAGATCCCGGTGGTGATGGGTAAGTAAGTGGGCGAGGTATCGGGACTGGGATTGTGAGCTTGTCGTTTAGTAGACCTTAAAGTGGGGATGCTGTCGCAGCTTATCAGGGTTCAAAGCCGCAATCAGGGTTAATAATCGTTCTTCATCGGCGGGATTGTGCAGCGCCAACTTGCCCTTAAACTGCAGAGCAATGTAATCCTTTTTACGTCGCACCACCATCGCGGTGGTTGCTTCTAAATTAATTGTGATCTGATGAAATCCTTCTAGTTCTAACGATGAAGACAGCAGCGATCGCAGCCCCAAGGCCTGAAAGACAATCTGCACCCAGCCCGTCGTCGGATTCTCATCGGTGACAAAATACTCTCGGGGCAATCCGCTGAGGTCAAACAGCGCCACCCCCAGAATGTCAGTGATTCTAAGTGAGGTTTTAACAGGGGAAGTCAAATCAGTTGGAACAGTGGAAGCAGTAGCGTTTGCCATACGGCGAAAGAAGACGACAGAACATGAAAGGCAAGATCCCTGACTCAGTGTGACATCTGCCACACTTGCTGAAGTGCGTCCATCCGGCAGATTGGCTCGGATGGCGGGCTCGGTTAGCAGAGGCTAGGGTCAAAACCAACCCAGCGAAGCAACGCTTGTACGTAGACATTATTAGTCTGCCCACTTGCGGCTGTCTCTTGCGATCGCCCGTCACAGGCTTGAAGCAAGGTGGCACAGCTTTATCCATAGCGAACTTCAACTTTTGATAGCGTAACTTCCCGCGCACCTCATCAAAAGAACATTGCCATTCCAGATTTCTCCGTCGCGTCTTTAATTTCCTGTTAAATATACTGGTTCTGTTTAGCCATCGCACAGCTTTTTGCTGAAAATTAGCGCTGTCTTGTTTATCTGGGCGGTAACGGTCAGCATTTACGGGCCAATTACGTAATAAAACGGACTTTTTCAAGGGAAACGAACTAGCAGATTCAGCGATTTCACTTAATCTTAAGAGACGATCGCGGCTGCTCAATTTCCAAGATTTCTTAGCCATTAGAGAGCACTGCCGCCACTCTGGGTTGCGGCGGTCATATCTGGGTGGCTGCGGCCATAGACGTTAGCTAAGGGAACTGCAACTAAATAAAGTACCCGTTCAATCCGGTTTCGACTTCGCTCAACCTGCCAGCATCGAGAGTTGAGCGAAGTCGAAACTCGGTTCATGGGGATCTTTTTTTCGCGCAAGTCCCTAAGGGATGCGCGGGTAATTAAAGTACCGACTCCAGACCCGCAACTGACCCAGCCACCCAGCCACCCGAGCACTGCCGTTACCGGGATGTTATTTTCCCGTCGATCCCTAAACGCGCCCCTAAGACACCAGACCCCAGATGAGTAAAACTATCCCCAAGCCCAGCATGACAAACATCGCGATGCCCATATTTTTAGCATTGCGGGAAGTCGCGATCGCCAACTGCTCCTCATCTTTGAGCGAGATCACATATTGATGATCGGCTTGGCTGGGTTGACCAATCACCACGTTGCCGGTGGCGTCACTCACCGCCCCCAAAACCAAGACATCCTGCCCTACTGGCAGCACGGCCTCTTTGTAGCGATAGCCCAGGGTCGCCTCCGATCGCTCCTCCCGAAACTCATCCATGATTTCAACGGTTTCAATGGCAGCGCCGTCAGGATTGACCAAAATGCTGCCGGTGTCATCCTTCAGCCAAAATTTGGTGAATTGGCGATTACGCGCCACCTGTTCAGTTTTACGTTGGAGCTTGCCCTCTTCCGTTTTCTCCTCATATTCGCGAGTCACGGTGGAAATGTAGTACACGCAGGATGCTTGCTTGTGCTCCGACTGTAGAGGCGCTTCTGTCGTCACTTGGCCCCACAGCTTCACATAGTCGCGCCAGTTGCCGCCGCCGATTTCGTCCGCGATCGCCCCCGCCATCTCGGTCAACTCTGCCGCCGTCACCGCTCTTGCCCGCTTGATACTGAACAGCTTTTGCTGTTGGTTGCGCCGGGTGAAAAACATGATGGCGCAGATAACCAACAAAATAATGCCGATGATTTCCATCGCGACCTCGTCAACAATTAATCCAACCGTCTACCAGATTTTACTCTGGGCCTTCGATAGCTCAGACCAGGTCTGCGATCGCCACACAAAACCTCACAGAAGCCCAGGTAGCCACTTCCCAGCGCCTTGTGTCAACGTCAGTCCGACAGGTATAGAAGATCGTCAGAGGCAGGGCTGCCAGTCCTTTGACCTCCAAATCTAAGGCCAGTTTCTTCTCTTGGTAGGGGTAAGCGATGCGCGGGCAATTAAAGTACCGACTCCAGACCCGCAACTGACCCAGCCACCCAGCCACCCAGCCACCCAGCCACCCAGCCACCCAGCCACCCAGCCACCCAGCC
>NZ_JACSWC010000395.1 GCF_016888165.1 Halomicronema sp. CCY15110
ATTTTGGTGGAGGGAAAGCCCCGTCAGATGGGCCAGTTGGCCCAGTTCTGGCGGCACCGCCGTCAGTTGATTTTGGTCGAGGGAAAGCTCCGTCAGATGGGCCAGTTGGCCCAGTTCTGGCGGCACCGCTTTGAGGTTCAAGCCGGAGAGGTCTAACTCGGTGGCCTGGTTAGCGATCGCTGCCTGAATCCGTCTTTCCGCTTCGGCATAGCCCTCGTCGGCTTCTGGGTTGGGGAGCTGAGCGATCGCCTCTACCTCTAAACCCAACACTGCCGTGATCGCTTCCACACTGGCGACCAACACCGCTTCGCCCCGAAATAATCGACTCACCGTTTTGGCACTCACCCCTGCGGCTGCCGCGATCGCGGCGAAGCTCAATTTTTGCTCAGCTTTGGCTGCTTCGAGCCGCTGCACTCCTTCCGGGCTGGCAAACACAGGTTGGCGAGTTGACGACATGGCGAGGGTAGGGCGATTTTTCTCTAAGGGTAGCGGCGGATTCTAGATTTTGGATGGGGGATTGGCATTCGTCACGTCACCCGCAATCAGGTTGCATACAGTGGGGCCGTTTCTATATCCCCCGCTGTCGTTGTTGATGAACCTGCCATGACTACCCCAACCCCCGTCACCCCCGGCCAATACCGCATCTTTGCCGGGTTTGCCGGATTCCTCATCCTCAGCGGTGCGGCCCTCAGCCTCTTTGGCGTCTTCTTTCTCAAAACCACCCTGGCGAGCTATACCTGGCCCAGCCCCCCTGGCCAAGTGCAGGCCGTCACGTCAAATCTCTACTACTCCGAATCGCACGGCAGCATCAAAACCTATCGCGACACCGTGGCCGATCAATACGCAGTGGCCGCGATCAGCTATACGGGCGATCGCTCAGGGGCAACGGTACACTTACCCCTGAAAAATTGCTGGCGATTTTGACTAATGTCCTGTGCCGCGTCCAAATTTCGCAGCACAGTTCAAGATTCTGACGTATCCTTTATGGTCTGATGCCTGTTCCTTAAAGATTCTCCCAGGCCCAAAGGTCGGCTGAATAACCGTTGTTATGCTTGGGGTGAATGTTTGACTACATATGCTAACGAGTGTTGACCGCTTACTGTTTGTGCGAGAAGTCCCGATCTTCAACGAGTTAAGGGACGACTTTTTAATCAGACTGGTGTCGATTATGGACGAACTCTCGTTTCCTGAACGGCACACTATTTTGACTGAGGGCCACGAGGGACGGGCGCTCTACATTGTGGTGAAAGGGCAGGTTAAGGTCCATCGCGAAAATGGTCAGACCTTAGCAGAACTGGATGCCGGGGCGTGTTTTGGGGAAATGTCGCTGTTTGATGCGGAGCCGCGATCGGCGTCAGTCACCACGTTAGAAGAATGCGACTGTCTGATCTTGACGCAAAACCAACTGTACGAAGCGATCGATGAAACGCCGGGCATTGCCATCAACATCATTCGATTGTTATCTCGCCGGATTCGGGAACTGAACAAAGACTTACAAGAAAAGCGAGCGACTCCCGAGCCCCAGCGGGAATCGGATTTTACCTACAACCCGGGTGAAGTGCCGGGTCGGCAGCGGCAAACAGCCATGGCCGACAACGGCGCTTATGCCTTGGTCGAAGAGAATGCAGGCTTCCCCTACGGTAGCTTTCCCCATTAAGGCGATCGCGCTGGCGGCGGCGGGCGATCGGGGCGCAGTAGAGCCGCTGCCCCAAAGTCAGGTACAAGAGAAGGGTTGCTTACCTTGACTTTGCGATGACTTTGTCCCAGCGCCTTTGGCAGACCAACCAAGATTTAGCCCAGGCTTGTCTCACCCATCCCTTCGTCCAGGGCATTTACGACGGTACGCTGCCACGCGACACCTTTGCCTATTACGTGGGGCAAGATGCCTTCTTTCTCGAAGCCTTTGCGCGGGCTTACAGCGTGGCGGCGGCCAAAGCCCCCAATTGGCAGGGATTCATGACGTTCCATGAATTGGCCGGGGGCGTGTTGAGTGAGTTGAAACTCCACGATCACTACGCCCAAGCCTGGGGGGTGGATTTATCCACCGTCCAACCGGGGGCGGCCACACGGCGCTACACCGACTTTTTGCTGGCAACGGCTTGGAGTCAGACGGTGGGGATAACCGAGATCGCCATGTCGCCCTGTATGCGCCTGTATGCATTTATTGGTCAATCGCTAGCCAGTCAGGGCCTGCCTGACCATGAGTATGGGGACTGGGTACGCACCTACAGCAGCGACGACTTTGAGCCCCTGGCGGCGCAGCTCGAAGCGCTCGTCGATCAATACAGTCCTGATAATGAGCTGGCGGCAGCGACGTTTCGCTATGCCATGCAGTGTGAATACGACTTTTTTGAGGCGGCGTGGCGGGTTTGAGAGAGCGAGGGTAAGTGGGTGTGAGGGGGAGGGGGGATTAGTCCGCGAAGTGTAGGAATGCCATTGTGCTGGCAAGCATCTTGCCAGCCGGCAAAAACAAATCCGCCCTCGCGCTAATAAAGGGTCTGCATCAGCTTTTTGCGATAGGTTTGGGTGAGGGCATGGTCGTTGCCCAGCAGGTTGAACAGGGTCAGCATGGACTTGCGGCCAGCATCGGCGCGATATTTGCGATCGCACTTCACCAGCGCCAAAAACTGCTCCAGCCCCGTTTCATAATCGCCCGCGATCGCCGCCTTGGCACCCGCCAGATACAGCTCATCGGCTTCACTATCGGGGGTGAGTGTAGCGATCGTTTGATGAAATGCCATCAGCGATCGCACCGCCTGAGCTTGTTCACCATAGGGCTTTTGTAGCGGGTCAATGCGATCGAGCAGCGCGATCGCCGAGTCAAACTCGCCTTGAGCCAGGTAAAACTGCGCCGCATCGAGCAGGAGTTGGGGGCGATCGGGAAACTGCTGGAGCAACTCCGCGTATTTCGCTTGCAGTTGCACCATATCCCCACTGCCTCGGATAGCGGCTAAATCAGCCCGCGCCTCATCAAAGTGAGACTTGAGATTGAGCTGCGCCAAAAAAGAGCGCAGTTGCGTTTCATCGAGCATGCCGACAAAACCGCTGAAGATTTCACCCTTGACCGCCACCTTGACATCCGGCACCCCCTCGACCTGATAAATCCTGGCGAGCTCTGGGTTGTGGTCAATATCAACCTTCGCTAACGTGAACTCGTACTCTTGGGTCAGCTTTTCCAGCAGCGGCTTCAGCATTTGACAGGGGCCACACCACTGGGCGTAAAAATCAATCACCACCGGCATTTGGTAAGACTGTTCCAGCACCGCCTCGTCAAAGGTCGGGCTCGTGACTTCAACAATCGCCCCCATCGTTATCCTCCTGTCAGTGATCTATTCATCATTATCAGCTCATAAACCGATAACAGCACTTCAATCACAATTAAGATCACGACATACCATTCCAATCGCAGGCCGGTGTTTTGCTGCTGAATGTCCAGCGCCGTTTCCGCCGTGCGCGACACCAGATCAAGCTTGCGATCTAGAGAAGAGTGCCGTTCTCGAATTTCATATTCATCCTCAAGCCGGGCGTAAAACCGATCCAGCTCGGGATATTCCCACAGCAGCTCTGGCTTATCGACGATTTCGACTCGGCCCACAATTTTGTGATGGATGAGCAGTGAGTTGCCGATTTGCTTCAGCAACACCTGAGCCCCGCGTCGTGGCGATTTGGGCTTTTGTAGACTGGCCGCAAAGGGTTCGATCAAATCAAAGACTTGCGCGGTTTCGGCCTCATATTGGTCGAGCACCACACTCTTGGCGAGGACATGGGCCACGAGTTGCAGTACGGGAATGTCAAACTGCGGGACGAGGATGACCCCAGCTTCGACTTTACCTTCATTCACCGGAGCGAGACGAATTAGGACATCTTCTGTCTCAGGTTCGGCAAACGGGCTTACAATCAGTCCTTGAATATCATTCAAAAACTTTGCTTCTTCAATACTAGAAAAGCCAAATAAGACCGCCACTCCATAATCAAATAGGACGACGCAATTGGTGTCGTCACTATGAATCGTCAGGGGATCTACTGCTAGCGGGGCCGTTTGAGTAAAGGGTTGCAAGTCAACTTTTTGCCCAAGAAAATAGGCTCGGACTTCGACTGTATCAATATCTGTAAACAACACTGCAACTCGTGATTAACCGTAAGTAAGTATTTTTGTCCCAACCCTGCGACCTGCTGCGGTAAAGCAATTTACCGATAAGCGATGATCAATCCACTTAGGACAGATTTAAGATATGGAACGTATTCTCTTTATATTAGGCATCTTGGACGATGAAGATGTGGATTGGTTGGTAACTGCGGGGTCCCGACGTGAACTGGCCGCTGGCGAAGTCTTGATTCAACAAGGCGAACCGATTGACGCCATCTACTTAATTTTGATGGGGCAGTTTTGGGTGTCGCTGGATCATTCTCCCAAAACGTACATTGCCCGGTTATCCAGCGGTGAGGTCATGGGCGAAATGTCGTTTGTCGATCATTTGCCGCCGTCCGCGACAGTGACCGCAAGCGAGTCGTCGGTGGTGCTCATGGTGGAGCGATCGGTGTTGAACCGGAAGCTCGATCAAGATCTGGGGTTTGCCAAACGCTGGTATCAAGCGCTGGCAACGCTGTTGTCGATTCGCCTGCGGGGGACGGTCAAGCATTTGGAGGCGGAGTTTTGGGAACCGACGGAACTCAACCAAGCGCTGCTGTCGTCGGATATGGCGGACAATATGACGCTCGGCGGCATTCGATTTGATTGGCTAATACGGCGGCTGCGGGATACTGAACCGGAGATCTGATGGCGTGATCCGAGTCCGTATTGACCAGTATTCGCAGCGATCTGAGGACTGGGGGGGCTGGCATCCGGAGGATGAGCGGGATTGTGGCCCAGGCTCAAGGTTAAACTACTCAAGTTACTCTGGTGAGCGATCGCGCTCCTGCCGACCCATTCTCCTCGTTATGACTGCTCATCCTTCTCCAATGGAATTGCCGGATTTTTTGCCCGCTGCGGTTGCTCAACTCACCGAGCCGACTTCGATCGCGATCGCCCAGCACATTCAACAGGTCGAGGTCGCTACGGAACTCAGCTATCTGCCCGTACCGACGACCTACGTCTGTGAGGGAGCCGGGCAACCGCCAGTGCTGCTGCTACATGGCTTCGACAGCTCGCTGTTCGAGTTTCGTCGTTTGCTGCCCCACTTAGCGCAATTTCATACAACTTGGGCGGTGGATCTGCTGGGATTTGGCTTTACCGATCGCACCGTCACGCCAGCATTTTCCCCCGCTGCGATTCAGCAACATCTGCATGATTTTTGGCAGCAGTTGATTCAACAGCCAGTGGTGCTGGTGGGGGCGTCCATGGGCGGGGCTGCGGCGATCGACTTTGCCCTGACCTACCCGGACGCGGTGAGCCAGTTGGTCTTGTTGGATAGTGCGGGTCTGGCCGCTGGCCCGGCCATGGGGCGATTCATGTTTCCACCGCTCGATCGCTGGGCCACCGCCTTTCTGAAAAATTCGGGGGTGCGGCGACGCATTAGCCAGCAAGCCTATGCGGATAAATCGTGGGTCACGGCGGATGCCGAGTTGTGCGCGGCGTTGCACCTGGCCTGCCCCAATTGGTCGGAGGCGCTGATTGCGTTTACCAAAAGTGGTGGCTACAACTTTTTAAGCGATCGCATTGCCGACATCACGCCTGAAACGCTGATTGTGTGGGGACGACAAGACAAAATTTTGGGCACCCAAGACGCCACCCGGTTTGCCGAAAAGCTACCCCACGCCACCCTCACCTGGATTGACCAGTGCGGCCATGTCCCTCACTTGGAGCAAGCGGAAGCCACTGCCCAGGAAATCCAGCAATTTCTCATGGCGCGATGAGCCGCCGGAAGTCTTCCCGTCCATCGTTCAGGGCGGGACATCACTTAGCGGGGAAATCTTCGCAGCCAGCGGACAACAGTCCCCAGCGGACACAGTGCGGCAGGCGCGACCACACCTGCTTCTCAAGGTTTCTACGCTTAATTGGTGACGCCCCCTGAAGGCTGCCAAGCGAGGCTCACGACTCGTCAGGGCGGTTGCTGAGGCCGGTTTCGGGAGGCGTGGGCAAGCTCGTGGTCAAGTAGCGAAAATCGGCTAAATGCTGCTCTAGCGCCACAATTTGCGGCAGATTGAGACTGTAGTAAGTCCAGCGGCCTTGAGAACGCGATCGCAAGATGGCCGACTCCTTCAACACTCGCAGGTGAAAGGACAACTTGGACTGACTAACATCAAGATGCTCACACAAATCGGCAACGCAGTATTCGCAGTCCCGCAGACTCTCAATAATCCGCAGTCGTAACGGGTCAGAGAGCGCATGAAACGCCTTTGCCGCCGGAATTTCTACTAAAGCAACCATAGTGTAAAGAGCGAGTGAAGTTGATGAATGTAATATCAATACTAATTGGTAAAAATAAAAACGGCATTAACCGTCGACGAAAATACCCCTAAGGGTAGAGATGTCTAGATGAATCGTCATTATTTGATTAGATTGTTTGTGCCATAAGTTTTTCTGGTATTTGCTCGCATTGACAACTGAAGTCCGATACACCCTGTTTCACTTATTGAATACATCAAAAAATATAAACCTATTGGACTTATTGCCCCCTGGAATGACCTCCAACAAGACCGGATAGGGGCCGCCACCATTGGGTTCAAATGCTGGGCATGGTCGATCGCTTGGAATCACGTGAGTTCGATGAAAAGTCTACGTCTGTCATTTCAGCGGGGGTTAGAGATCCCAGTCAAGGCAAAAATAAGGGGTTGCAGTCTTGCTTCCACTGGGAGAGATGTGGGGAGAGAGGGCGAAATCAGCCTGTCGCACTGACGTTGAATCACACAAGTGTGCTGTTTAACTTTGCGTTTTGCCGGTGTCGTTGGCGATCGCTAGGCCCGGGCTGGGGGGTGCTGTTGCCAAAAGTCTTGATGGAGATGCCGGATCTCAGCGGCGACTTCGGCAATTGGCCCCCAAACTTGCAGGGGCTTTTGCCCGCAGGCGAACACTTCGCGACAGGGCAAATTTAACGTGGGATTCGCGTCATGGTTACCCGTGAGGGCGAGCAGTTGGGTTTCGGCCACGCCGTAGACGAGTTGGCCAATATTGGCCCAATATTGCGTCCCGGCACACATGGCGCAGGGTTCTACCGTGGTGTACAGCGTGCAGCCCCATAAATAATCGGGAGCAAAGCGCTGGTAGGCCGTCCTGGCGAGGGTCGATTCGGCATGGTTGACGGTGTCAAGGTTGCCCTGCGCTAGCAACACCGTGGCTTGGTCGGGCGCGACTAAAATCGCGCCAAAGGGATGATGCCCTGCTTGCAATGCCTGTTGGGCGACGGCATTGGCTCGCCGCAGGTGGGCAATCATTTGGTCGCGACTGGGAGGAGGATGAGCCATCTGTGAAGCGCGATCGCTGGCTGGTGATGATGACCTGGTTGACTGACAAAACTCCCAAAACCCTTATTCTGCAGTAGGTTGGGTTAGCGCTAGCGTAACCCAACCTACTGCCTCTAGTGCTGGGTTTCACTTCGTTCTATCCAACCTACGCGAGGAACTTTCGTCAGTCAATCAGGATGATGACATCGATAAGGCTTCCCCGTTCCGGTTGCCGACCAGTATGCGGAAGATCCGCAAGGCAAACAAGCCACTGCCGTTTCCCAGGTCTCTCTCAGGGGTAGTGGCGGCGGCCCAGTTAGCGACGCGGTTATTTACGCGGCGGATTTTTGGGACGCTGAGGGCGAGGCTCGCTATTGGGGAGATTTTCGGGGGTGACGGGGGAATTGATGAGGTCAATCAACCCTTCGGAGAGAAACTTGGGATCCATAAAGAGGACTTTAGAGTTGTTGCTTTCCCCGAGCTTTTGATTGGCCTCCACATACTGCTGGGCAATCAAAAACTTGAGGATCTCCTGGGCATCGGGACGCTCTCTGAGGGCTTCTGACAGCAGCTCAATCGACTGCACGGTGCCTTGCGCGCGCCGAATCGACGCCTGCTGCTCACCCTCGGCCTCTAATACGGTGGCGCGACGTTTGAGTTCAGCGGCCTGCTGTTGCTGCATCGATTCCAACACCGAGGCTGGTGGCACGATACTCTGCACCTCGACCCGAGTGATTTTGACGCCCCAAGGTTCCGTCGCTTCATCCAAGTGATCGAGCAGGGCTCGGTTCAGCTCATCCCGGGAGGAAAAGGTCTTTTCAAAAGGCATTTTGCCGATTTCCGATCGCAGCGTCGTCACCACTAACTCGCGGATCGCATCTTGAATATTTTCAATTTCGTAATAAGTGCGCTCTAAATCCAAAATTTTCCAATAAACCACGGCGTCAACGTTGAGGGCGACGTTGTCGGGGGTAATGGCGGATTGGGGGTCCACGTCGAGCAACCGTTCGCGAATGCTCTCTTCCCAAACGATGGTGTCTAAAAACGGCACGATGAAGTTGAGGCCAGGTCGCAGCTTGCGGTGATAGCGGCCCAGTCGTTCGACCAACGCCTGATTGCCCTGATTCACAATGCGGACCGAACCCACGGTGTAACCAATGACGATAAGCGCCAAAATCGCAAAAATTGAGGGAGCCATTAAGCGCCTGCTCCTGGGGAGAGGGACAGAATCATCGTCAGTGTAATCCTTTTAATCAGTTGTGGAACGGGCGGGGGGCATCGGCAGCACAATCAAGGTATTGCCCTGGCGCTCGATGACGCGGACTTGGGTTTGCGCGGCGATCGCGACATCACTGATTTGGCAGCGGGCGTGCCAGATGGCCCCTTCGTAATGCACGCGCCCCCACTCCCCCGGCGCGATCGCTTCACACACCCGCGCCGTCGGGGCAGCGGCTAACTCTTTGGATTCTTGGGGCAGCAAGCCTCGCATCACGAGCGTAAAAACTGCGGATAATACCCCACAAAGGAAGAGTTGGCTGGGTAAAGTCGGCAACCGCACCGATGCGATCGCGGTGACCAAACTCGCTAACCCCAAGGCCACCGCTGGCGGATTGGGGATCAACAGACTGAAGGCCAGCAGACAGCACCCCCCGATCACCCAGGGCGTTGGCCCGACGGCCTGGGTCAATAAGTCTGGAAAGCTCATGGCAGGTCACCCGCTACAGTCACAACTCCGATAGCTCACGATAGTTCCTCTGTACTTTCAATCTTGCCGCAGGATTTCCGCCGCTGGTAAAAATCCACATGAAGCTTTGAAATCGACCTCGAAGCAGAACTTCAATTCCAATTTATATAATCGAATAGCATTGCAGCCCATGCCGCTAAAACAAAGGTAAGCCGCTCTTATCCGCGAACAATCATGCATGTATGAGTCCAACTTTCTACCTTCCACGTATCCTCTCAAGCCATGACAGCACATACACCGAAACGGAGTTACTTGCCGCTTCAAGTTACGTGGTCGTCTTGGCTGAACCTGGTGGTGGAAAAACTGATCTGATGGGGAGTATTGCTCAACAGCTGGGGACAACGGCCGTTACAGCAAGAAAATTTGCGCACATAGGAGTAAGTGAAAACAACGTCCCGTTGGTGATTGATGCATTTGATGAGCTGTCAAAGGTTGATGACTCCGGAATCTACAAACTTCTTGCTAAAGCTGAAGCAACTAGCCCAAGTCATGTTTACTTGTCGAGCCGATCCAGCGAGTGGGATAACGCTGCAACAAACGCATTCAACGAATTCTTAGGGCATTCACCTCTAGTAGTTAGGCTACGCGAGTTTGATGAATCGGAACAGAGGGCGATCTTTGAACATCACTTGCCAGGAGAGGACTTCGCGGCGTTTAAGACCGAGATTGCTCGATTTGACTTGGAAATGCTTCTCCCAAACCCTCAGTTTCTGAAACTGTTTGCTGATGCATATATTGAGAGTGAAAGACACTTCGCCGACAAGCGCTCAATTTTCTCACAAGCGGTTGAACGTTTGGCGAAGGAGGCAAATCCTTATCTGAAGGGCATTAATCCAACGCTTTCGATCGCTCGAAAGGTAGACATATCATCGGAAGTTTTCACTAAGCTTTTATTTGCCGGTGCAGAAGGCGTCTGCATAAGCGAAGCCACTGAAAATCGCATGTATCCATTGCTTGCTTCACTATTTGAAAGCGAAACTGCAGCTGATGCAATTCTGGCAACTCGTCTTTTCAAACCGAGCGACAACGTAGACCAGCATCGTCCCGTACACAAGATTGTCGCTGAATACTGTGCAGCGGACTATCTCACGAAGCGGATAGCAGACCCAGCGGACCCGCTGACATTGCCCAAGTGCCTGCCTATTATTGCTCCAAACTTGACAGTGCGAGATGAATTGCGAGGGCTGCTAGGTTGGATGGCAGCATTAGGTAACAAACGCATACAAGAATCTGCCATTAATCTTGATCCCTACGGAGTGCTAGCGAATGGCGATCCTTCCCAGCTTGACCATTCGTCAAAGCGCCTACTTATACATCGGCTAATAGAAGTCGAGGAACAAGATCCTTACTTTCGAAGGGGGGATTCCTGGCGTCGGTTCAGCGTTGCGGGGTTCTTCACCCAAGATGTTGTGGATGAGATCAAACCCCTTCTCACATCTGGAAGTGACGGGCACTTGCGTAATCTGATCCTTGAGCTTTTGAGAGGATCACCAGCAATCAAGCACTTGAGAGGTGAGTTGCGCCAACTTACTCTCACACCGACTGAAAGCGAACATACTCGTTGGCTAGCGAATAGATGTTTGCTCGACGTTGACGGTGATGTCCGTCGCTCTGACTTGGAAACCCTTATTTCTGAGGCCAGTAGTACTTCTCTCAGTATTGCGGCTGAGATCATTGAAACTCTAGGCCCGGAAACGTTCGAACGGGCTTATCTCGCAGAGTTTCTTCACGTATGCTCAAAGCTTTATCCGAACCACCGAAGAAGACATAGGCGTGCAATAGGAGATCGCTATTTCCTGAAAAAGTTCATCGACGGGCTAGACATTGCGACTATCGAGTGGCTCTTAGATGACTTGACCAAAAATTTAGTATGCGTATGCGGAAAGAAGCCTTATGAATGCGACTGCCGAAACGGTATAAGCAAAATCGTAGGATCAATGTTGGATCGCTACTTCGAGTTGGCAAAACCTCCCTTTGATCCATTACGGGTTTGGCAATGGGTCAGGAACCTGATCTTCCATGAGCAAAAAGGTATCCACCAAAGCAAGGCGGTTCAGGTCCTTCAAAACGATAATGAGCTGCACAAAGGCATTATTGCTCATGTATTTGGAACACTGACTGACCGTGACGAGATCTACGAAACAAAGTTCACTTGGCATAGGTTCCACTGCCACAACGGTCTTATTTTTCGAGGAGATGATTACAAATTCATAGTTGATCTGGCGTTCGAAACCGACAACCCAGATTTATGGGCATGTTTCATGGAAGGACATAGATACTATCAAAGTAAGGAAGAGCGAGGCCCAAATGACTTGCGGCGTCACATGCGTAAACAGGCACTGAAAAAAACCTTGTTCATGCAAGAGTGGGCCAAGATCAACAGGGCTACAGCAAAACAGTTCTATTTAGAAAAACGTGAGTGGCGTGTCAGGCCGACTCGCAAGATGAAGCACCGCCGCAGGAAGCAAGACGAAATACGAGCAGCAAACATCGAGTACTTTCAGGACAACAGGAAGCTTATCGAAGCTGGCCGCGATTGGAACTGTTTAGTTCTCTTTGCAAAGTTGGTTCTAATGCATTCGGACGATATCGAGCAAGAGGTTAACGACAAAAACCTCGTTCAAACTTCGCTCAGAAATTGTCTTGATTTTATAGCTCCGCATGTTCCCAACCTGAGTGAGATTGCGGAACTACGGCGTACTTCAAAAATTGATGACTCAGAGATTATTCTTTATGCAGCATGCTTAGAGATTATGCGCTTTAAAGGCAATCTAGAAGAAGTTAATCTCCACCTACTGAGAGCACTGCGTATTGGTATGTGCATCTCCTACGATGCTGTCTCCAATGAAAATTACGATGCACTATTAGAGGAAGTTAATCGTTTACTTTTTTCTGATAGCGATAGTGCAGAGAATTTCCTTCGTCATTACATTGAGCCACAACTGGCACAGTCAGGATATGCACATCCAGAGCTTTGGTTCTTGCGTAGAGAGGATACCTTTCGTCATTTACGTGCCACGCTATCGCTTGAATGGCTTCAACGTTTTCGTGAATTGGAACTGAATCCACTCAATACACTTTTCGAGATTGCAGCTCAACATAGTAACCGGGATAAGTTGAAAGAAATCATTGCTGAGCGTTGCACAGAGTTTATGTCCGCTTGGCCCAATCAGACTGAAAATGAAGATATCGAACGCAAACGTACTTTCTGGCTAGTGCGCGCGTGGTACTTTCTCGACGATACACCTGAAACATACTGGAACTGGCTTAAAGCAGATAAAGATACTGTGCTCCTACTTTACGAGCGGTCTGGACGAATGAGCCCTGGTACTTCTTCCTGGCCCATGCTCACATCAAGCAAGGTAGAAGCCATTCTGGATGCCTTTATTGGTCAATGGCCCAAGGTAGACCTGCCGAACCACTGGGGTTCGGGCAGCTCTAAAGGAGAAAATGCATATCGCTTTTTGACCGACGTGATCTGGTCTATCAACTCAGACGATCCCGATGATGCTATCCCTGTCCTCGAAAGGCTTCTTGCTGATTCGCGCTTCGCCGACTTACACAATGACCTGAAGAGCATACATGCCAGTCAAGTACGAAATAAAGCACTTAGGGATTTTGAACCGCCAACACCACAAGAAATCGTAAATCACCTGGATCGCAATGCAGTGGTTACTGTAGAAAGCTTGCGGCAACTTGTTATCGAAGAGCTTCAATACTTCCAGAAGGATATTGATGGCGGGGAGTTTAACTTCGCCAACCTATTTTATAAAAATGGTGATCGACTAGATGAAGAAAGGTCTAGAGATGTTATTGCTGGATACCTTAAATCAAGGCTTGAGCCGCAAGGTATTTCTGTTGTGAAGGAGCATGAGCTAAAGGACGCAAAGCGAAGTGATTTCACTGTAACTAAAATGATTGTCAGTAAAAAACTTTTGCTTGTTACAGAGGTTAAGGGGCAGTGGCATAAAGATCTATATACTGCCGCCTCCACTCAGCTGAATGAACTCTACTCGATACACCCAGACGCAGCGCAACAGGGCATTTTCCTTGCAATTTGGTTTGGCACAGGCGAAAAGGTTGCTGGACGAAAAAACCACGGCATCGAAAGTGCTCAGGAGCTTCAAATCAGCATTGAAGCAGCACTACCGCCAACGCTCAGAGGACTCATTGATGTGTTTGTTCTGGACGTGTCCAAATCCAAATAAGGTGGCTTCTAGATCGACAATAATAGCGGCCTCTAGGCCCTATGAATCCGTGGGCAAGTCACCAAACTGTTGACGATAGCGCGCCAGTTCCGCTTCCAGCTCTTCCCGGCGTTGGCGCTCACTGGTTAATTGAGCCGTTGATTCCGTCAGGGCCGCCGACAATTCATCGGGAATGAGTAACTTCTCCCCCGTGTCCAGCCGATAGAAGCCGATCAGTGACTCTTCAACCGCCAGTCGCAGGTTGAGGCGCTGGCTAATGCTGTCGGTGATCGGCACATAGTCCTCGCCTTGCAGACGATCGCCCCGCAGCTGTTCCGGTATCCACTCCCCCTTGGGGTCAAACAGCCAATATTCCTCCACCTCTAACTGGGCATACAGCGTCTTTTTATAAGACTGGTCTTGTTCCTGGGTGCCCGCTGAGGTCATTTCGAAAATGACGGCAGGGGTTTGGCCCTCCTCCCAAATTTTGTAGTTGTCGCGGCCACCGGGCTCGACCTCAAAAATCACCATGACATCCGGGGCGACTCGCAGCTTAGGAAAGCCCTGAGCGTAGTAAAGAAACTGATTGCTCAACACGGTGGCCTGCTGCCCCGCCAAATACTGGCGCAGTAACTCCAGGGTGATGAGCATGGCGTAGAGATGCCCAAAGGTTTCGGCCCCAGGTTCACCGTCTGTCGAAGGGTAGCTAGCCGCAGAGAGGTGGGGAGAGATGGCGGTCATAGTCGTTCTGGAGGCTCTGAGTCTAGTTTATCGGACCCGTTGGCGAAGGGATTTGTGTGCGGGGAGAGGGGGAGCAGGGGAGAGGGGGCGATCGCCGCCAACCCCCAACCAGTCCAGAACTGTGCAGTAGGATCAGGTTTAGGTTTACTATTTGCCGCTGAGGAGCTATGCCATGCGGACCCTTACCCAATGGTCGGTCGCCGATTATCAACAGATGCGGGAGCTCGGCATCCTCGATCGCCGTCGCTGCGAACTTATCCAGGGAGAAATTTGGGACATGGCTCCAGAGGGGCAATTTCATCGCTTTGTTAATGACCGAGGGGCAGAATATCTCAGGCGCAAGCTTCAAGGCAAAGCGAAGATCTTTGAGGCTCATCCCATTACACTGTCAACATCTGAGCCGCAGCCAGATATCGCGATCGTGCGGCTACCCGATACTCGTTATCTCGCCCACCATCCTTACCCTGAAGATATTTATTGGCTAGTAGAAATTGCCGATACGACCTTGACCTACGACCTGGAAACCAAGCGTCGGGTTTATGCCGAAGCGGGGATTGCGGAGTATTGGGTGATTGACATCGCGAACCGGCAGCTGGTCGTGTTTAAGGATGGTCAAAATGGTGATTTTTTGATCCGTCAGACCGTGAGTGAGGGCGTGCTGTATCCGATCGCGTTTCCAGCGATGGCGATCGCGGTTGACCAACTCATCAGCATTCCTGAGCCATGAAAAAAGGCTGGATGAAAGTGCTTCCATCTCAGCCTTAATCGTGATGATCTGAGGGCTCTGAGAATTACACCTGAGTCATTTCTGGTGCTTGTTTAGCATCCCCCTGTGCCAGAAACTTCTCTAACTCCGTCAGCGCGTCGGCGTCCACCTTGGTCTGCATGGGACAGAACTTTGGCCCACACATCGAGCAAAACTCAGCGGTTTTGTAGATGTCAGCGGGCAGGGTTTCGTCGTGGTACTCCTTGGCTCGCTCAGGATCGAGGGAGAGGGCAAACTGCTGGTTCCAGTCAAAGTTGTAGCGGGCGTGGGACATGGCGTCGTCGCGATCGCGGGCACCGGGTCGATGCCGCGCAATGTCCGCCGCGTGAGCCGCAATTTTGTAGGCAATCAGTCCCTGGCGCACGTCTTCGGCGTTGGGTAAGCCGAGGTGTTCTTTGGGCGTCACGTAGCAGAGCATGGCGGCTCCGCTCCACCCGGCTAAAGCTGCGCCAATGGCAGAACTGATGTGGTCATACCCGGCAGCAATGTCCGTGACCAGTGGCCCCAGCACGTAAAAGGGTGCTTCGGAGCATTCCTCCATCTGCTTTTTGACGTTGTAGTCGATCTGATCCATCGGCACGTGACCCGGCCCTTCGACCATCACCTGCACGTCGTGCTCCCAGGCTTGGCGGGTCAGTTCGCCCAGGGTCTTGAGTTCGGCCAGTTGCGCTGCATCCGTCGCATCATGCAGACAACCGGGCCGCAGGGAATCGCCCAGGCTAAAGGAGACATCGTACTTTTTGAAGATCTCAATGATGTCTTCAAAGTGGGTGTACAGCGGATTTTGTTGGTGGTGGTGCAGCATCCAGCGAGCCAGAATGCCACCGCCGCGCGACACAATGCCCGTGATGCGATCGCGCACCAGCGGCAAATGCTCAATCAAAATCCCCGCGTGGATGGTCATGTAATCCACCCCTTGCTGGGCGTGCTTTTCGATGATGTGGAGAAAGTCCTCGGGCGCGAGCTGTTCGATGTTGCCGTGGACGCTCTCCAGGGCTTGATAAATCGGCACCGTACCAATGGGGATGGGGGAATTTTGGATGATCGCCGTGCGAATGGTATCCAGGTCACCGCCGCCCGTGGACAGATCCATCAGGGTGTCCGCGCCGTACTTCACCGCCAGTTCCAGCTTCGCCACCTCTTCCTGGATGTCCGACGAGTTGGGGGATGCGCCGATATTGGCGTTCACTTTACATTTCGACGCGATGCCGATCGCCATCGGCTCTAAGTTGGGATGGTTCACGTTGGCGGGAATAATCATCCGCCCCCGCGCCACTTCATCGCGAATCAGCTCGGCGGGCAAATTCTCCCGCTTCGCCACGTGGGCCATTTCTTCGGTGATCACGCCCTGTCGCGCATAGTGCATCTGGGATTTGTTGGCGTGATTTTGGCGTTTCGCAATCCATTCTGTACGCATGGGTTTAACCTCGTAGTTTTTGACAAACAGGTATGGAAGTAGCAGGGTGGCAGGGTGTGAGAGTGGCAGGGTGTGAGGAAATCCCAGCGACCCAGCGACCCAACTACCCAGCCACTTGTTCAGTTCGACATCTCCGCCGTCACCGACTCCGCTTCGCCGTAGGCGCGAATCTCTTCGTCCAAACGCTTGAAGTCAAAGGCTTCAGTTTGGCCCTGCTGGGCTTTGACTTGAATCCAGATCAATGAGATCAGCACGGAGACAACGATGGGCACGGCAAAGCTAACTAGCAGATCCCCCGCGAAGGGCAGGCCGTTCCAGGGGCTGAAGTCGGGACGGGGAAAGAACAATGCCCCGGCCCCAATGCCCAACAGAGAACTCCAGAAGGCCATGGCTCCGGTGAGCCGCCGAGAATACAAGCCAAACAGCACCGGGAATAGGGCACCGGCACAGACCAGATCCGCCAGCAGGAAGAGATACAGCACGTTGTAGCCTTGGGCGGCGATCAGAACCACGGGAATGCCGATGACGACAGTAAGTAGGCGGGACGCCCGCAAAATGCCCGTGGACGGCATGGCGGGAAAGAACCGCACCAAGTCAATAGTGAAGACACTGGCAATGCCGTTGAGCAAGGTATCCAGGCTGCTCATGACCAGGGCGAGCACCAGCACCAGCACCGCAATGCTGACCCAACCGGGCAGGCCCAACGCTTCAATCAGGGAGAAGAAGGCGACATCGGTATTAAAGCCAAAGTGCATGGCGAGAATGCCGAGCAGTCCGGCAATGAACAACATCGGCACGATGACGAGAAAGGAGCCGAGGAACGATCGCCGCACCACCACATCATCGCGGCAGGCGTAGATGCGCTGCCAGTTGGCCTGGTTGAACATTTCCGCCGCGATCACTGCAATCACCAGCGTCGCCCCAAACTTGATGCCAGGGCCGTTCGCTAGCGACAGCAATTCAGGGGCCGCTTGGGTCACGGGTGCGATCGCAGTGCCCCAGCCGCCGAGGGCCATGAGGGCGATCGCAAAACTCAGCAACAGCAGCGGCACAATCACGATGAACTGAATGGCATCGGTGAAAATGGTCGCCGCTAACCCGCCGACGGTGGTGTAAATGAACACCGCTGAGATGACCAGCACCGCCGTCAGCCAGAGGGGCACTCCGGCCATGAGTTCGACCGCTTTGGCGATCGCCGTCAGCTCCGCCGTCAAATACACAAACATGTAAAAGACGATGATGCCCAACGTCAGCAGGTACATCGCCTGGCCAAAGCGATGCAGCACGTACTCGTTCAGCGAATGACCGTGGGGCATCAGAAACCGAATGCGCGTGCCCATAAACGCAAACATCGCCGAGGGCGTGGCTTGCCCAATGCAGTAGCCAAGAATGCCCGCGATACCCGCCGTTGCGCCGACTTCCGGTGGGCTGAACAAAATCCACGCGCCCATAGCCGACGCCACAATGGTGGCCAGTGCTGCCGGGGTGCCGACGCTGTTGCGGCTCACCATGTAGTCTTCGAGAGTGATGGTGCGGCGACTCGCCTGCAACAATCCCATCAACGTAAACGCGGCGATCGTCACTAACGTGACGCCTAATGCCGTGGCACTTAAGGTCATAAACAACGCACCTCGCAAGATGACAGCCAGATGCTAGAGGTGATGACCGATTGGAAGGATGACGGGAGTGGTACTAGACGCAGCGACGGAAAGTAATTCGATGCCGAATTCAGTAGTCAGAAAACAGCTCGAATCTACTTTTAAGCCAGCAACTCAAAAGTCTGAATTGGCAGCCCCGCCCGTCGCTTCGGTTACGTAACCTCAATCAACGCTTCCCTCCGCTGGTATTAACCAGGTCAGGTTCTGAGGGTATAATCTCAGCCCGATTTGCTCGGACACCCCTAGCTTGATGGTGATTGTATCACTGCTCAGCGAGCTGGGAACTTTGCCTTAATCTGCTGTATTAAAGACTGGCAGGTTCTGAGTCCTCACGCAAGTGTCGTGAGCGATCGCCGCTACCTAGGCTCGCAAGAGAGATCTCCAGCAACGCTTCCTCCATCAAGGGCAAGCGATCGCTGGCTCCCTTTGACAGTCAGCGGCGCTGCCCCCCGGTGATTGGCCGCTGCCTCAACCCCCTTGACTCTGACTATACGGTTGAATTTAGCCAGTCATAGGTCTCGGACACGCACTAGGACCAGCGGCGAAAGAAATTGGCCTCTTGCCAGACTTGGGCAGTGCGCTGTTCCATCGCCAATAACTGCTCCGCCGTGAACGGTGTAAAGCCGCGAGCCGCATCCAGATTTTCGGCTAACTGCGCTGGGGTGTCGGCAGCGACAATGCAGCAGTGGACTTGAGGTTGCGACAGGGCATACCCCAACGCTTCCGTCATGCCGGACAACACACCGGGCTGAAATAACCGACCATAGGCGGGCACCTTCATACCGATGATGCCGGTGTTGTGCTGCTGGGCGACGGGCAACACATGGTCAATAAAGGGCTGGGGCGTATGGCGATCGGCGGCGTTGATGGGAATCAGTGCGGTATCGAAAGGGTACCGATTCAGCGCTTTGACAAAAATCTCGGGGTTGTTGTGGCCGGTAATGCCGATCGCCCGAATGATCCCCTGCTCTTTGGCCTCTGCCGCCGCTTTGATCGCCCCTTGCTGTTCATCCAGCAGGGTATCCACATCCCAGTCGTAGGTGATGGCGTGAAACTGCCACAGGTCAATGTAGTCAGTTTGCAGCCGCTCTAGGGACTGTTCTAACTGCCGCCAAGCTTCATCGCGATCGCGGCGGCTGGTTTTGGTGCCAATCATCACCTCGGAGCGCACCGCTGGGAGAACTTTGCCCAAGCGTTCTTCACTCGGCCCGTAATTCGCCGCCGTATCAAAATAGCGAATGCCGCCCGTATACGCCTGTTCAATGAGGGCGATCGCTTCGGCCTCCTGGCCCCCACGAGAGAGAGGTGACGCTGAGCCGCCTAACCCCAGCACTGGCATCGTGAGTTGAGATCGTCCCAAAGTCCGGGTCGGCATAGCTGCCACCGAGTGCTCCGCGATCGCGGTGGCCTTGGCGACATCTGGCACGGCAGCATCGGGGACGACATCGCTAGGGGCAGCGGCCAGGGGCGACGTTTGGGAGCGTTTGCAGGCACTGCCGCTGATGGCCGTGCTCGCCGCTGCGACTCCCGCATACAAAAACTGACGGCGGGTTGGGAGGAATCCACTCATGCACTGAGTCCTGGCTGACCATAAGAAAAACCGACACGGCTTTATTCTGACAAATCATCTCTGAGCAAGCATGGTGAGTGTTAATAAAACCAAACCTGCGATGACTCGGCGATCGCCCTCCTATATTTCGGCAACCCATTCGGCAACAGGCGCATGGGCGACACACGGCGATCGCTCAGGCACACCCAGCGAAAACTTCCGCACCATTGCCACCACTGCGCCTGTCCTCTAAAGCTGGTTAACCCTGGTAACGCTGGGTCTGGAAAAAGTGACCGATCAAATATAGCGAACCACACAAGACCCGCACGGCCTCCGGATCGGCAATCGCCCCCGCAAGACCCGCAGCGAGGGTTGCATAAATGGTGCAAGCCGCCAACTCGGGACAGACCTGTCGGGCGATCGCCTGCAACTCAGCGGGGGGCAGCGTGGCATGACCGGGCACCGGCACCAAATGCAAGCGATCGCCCGGGCGAAGCAGCGCTTGCAAGACATCGGCATGGTCTTTGGTGGATAACATGCCCATGAGCCAGGTCGTCGTCGAGGGCAGTGGTGACGGCAAGTCGGCAACCTGAGGGGCCATGCCGGCCTGCGACTGCCGCTGCAAATCGTCGCGATACTGCCGCAGGGTTTGGGCCGCCGCCGGATTATGCGCCCCATCCATCAGCCAGGGATAGGAGTGACCATCGGGAGCCTGCCAGGTGAGCCACTGGAGGCGTCCCGGCCAGCGGGCTTGCACCATGCCAGTTTGCATCGCCGCCTCGCTGATCTTCCAGCCCTGTTCGCGGAGGGCATTCAGCGTGGCGATCGCGATCGCGGAATTAATCTGCTGATGGGCTCCCAAAAAGGGCAGCCGATAGCGCAACGGTGGTTGACCGGGAGCGGGGGTCGGATAACTGGCCCAGCCGTCGGCATCCAGAGTGGAGATCGGGGGCCGGAGCACCGGGCACCCCACCGCCTGCGATCGCGCCAACACGACAGCCTCCGCCTCGGCGGGCAGAGGGCCGATGACGGCGAGACAGTTCGGTTTCAAAACCCCCGCCTTTTCGCCCGCAATGTCGGCCAGGGTCGGGCCGAGACGCTGCCAATGTTCGCGACTGAGGGAGGTGATGACCGAGACGAGGGGGCGATCGACCACATTTGTGGCATCCAAGCGGCCTCCCAGCCCGACTTCAATCACGGCGATATCCACCGACTGTTGGGCAAAAAACAGCCAGGCCGCCGCCGTCAATACCTCAAACTGGGTAGGCGTTTCGGTGTCTGGGGCGATCGCCATTTCCACCTGGGCCAAAGTAGACGCTAGGGCTTCGGGGGCGATCGGCTCCTCGTTCACACAAATGCGCTCACACCAACTCACCAAATGCGGCGACGTATAGCGCCCCACTCGGTAGCCCGCCTGCACCAGCACGGAGGACAAGTAGGCACAGACCGAGCCTTTGCCATTGGTGCCCGCCACGTGAATGATCGGCACTTGCTGCTGCGGATTGTCCAGGGCCGCTAACAAGTGCTGAATCCGCTCTAGGCCCAAATGGACACCGAAACGGGCATATTTCTCTAAGCGCTGGTTAATGTGCTGCTGGGAGGCATCGACGGTCATAACGACTGGGTGGGGACGTTCACTCACAAGTTCAAAACCATGATTCATGACGCGATCGCGCTACTCCGAACCATAAACAGGCGGCGGTCGGCGCGTGGCAAGGGGACGGTGCCCTCAGATCGCACATCCCCATATCAGTGACTCTCACCGGGAAGCGTCCCCTTGAGGCCAGCTTATTTTCAGAACAAATAGAAACCCCTGCCCCTCAGATACGGCTGGCTGAGGCAGAGGTGAGGGAGAAGTCTGGTAGACCGCTGTCTAGACCGCTTCGGTATTTTCTTCGCCAGTCCGAATGCGAATGATCTTATCGACGGGAGAAACGAAGATTTTGCCGTCGCCAATCTCGCCCGTGCGGGCCGCCGCGATAATTTTCTCAGTGACCATGTCAACTTGGTCTTCGTCAACCACGATCTCAATTTTCAATTTTTGCAAAAATTCAACAGTGTATTCTGAGCCCCGGTAACGCTCAGTCTGGCCCTTTTGACGGCCAAAGCCGCGCACTTCAGAAACAGTCATCCCAACGATGCCCGCGTTCACTAGGGCAATCTTGACTTCGTCCAATTTAAAGGGACGAATAATCGCTTCGATTTTCTTCATACGTTTTAGGCTCCACACAACCACTGCCAACATGCAGTGCAGCCCTATGTCTAGCGAGGGCTACGGACACAATACTGTAATTCTCACTACATTTCGTTGGATACGTCACATTTTGCCCCACAACTGGGGGCGATCGCGGGATGGGCTCATGGATTTAAACCCGACAAAAAAATCCTCGCTGTCCCACCCGCGTCATGACTGGGGAACAGCGAGGCCACTGGAGTCAATGTCTTAGCGATTGAGCAAGGGGCGCATAATCAAGAAACCCGCCCCAAAGGCGGAGACCACCACCAACAAAATCGTAGTGGCGAGCCACAGATTGCCCAGGTCAGAGCGAGAGGCGACTTTACTCAGGGGCCGCGCCTCTTCCGGTTGCTCGGTAAACAAGCGATAGGGTTGCGCCCCAGGCGCGGGACGGGGGCGATCGCGCTTTTTGCCTTTCGGATGCGGCACGATGGCACTATTGACGCCATGAGCAGCGCCCGCCCGTTCTCGCTTTCTCGGTGTGCCCTGGGGAGGGGCTGAGGACGCGGCTGGCGGCGATGCCGTGGTAGGGCCTGCGGTCGATTCGGCAGGCGCTGGTTGGGGCGCAGGCGCTGGGGTCAAGGGGGGCGGCAACAACGCCTCGTCGGCATTAGCAAACAAATCCGCCGATGAGGGCATCGAGATAGTCGCTGGTGACACCGGATACGTTTCGGCGGGCATCACGCCAGCAAAGTGGCCCAACTGTTCAGCCGATTGCACGAACCGATGAATCTCGGTACGTAAGAGCTGATTTTGCCGGAGTAGCTGTTGATTTTGCTGCGTCAAGGCATCCAACGTGGATTGGGTGGTCTTGAGTTCAGCGGCCAATTCTCGATAGACCGAAATGGGTACCGAGGGCGCATAGCCGGAGGCAGAAACAGGACGACCCGTTTCTGGCACGGTATAGAGTTGGGAGTCTGAGTTAAAGGGAGCGTTCATTAGAATGGGTTCCGAAAAACGCGATACACCGACAATCGCCGCACAGAAAATATCGTTACCGAAGGCTTCAGTTTGACGAGATAAAAATGGGAAGTTCAAGCAAATTTGATTCCGCCCAAAGCGTATCGCAAAAACTTGAAATTGCAACTGATTCACACAATTTCTCGTAAAACACAACGCTCCTGCCTTTAATGCGAGCGTGGACATCCCTGATTTAGACTGGCAGGTGCTGCCGATCGCCGTCGCCAGTTTGCCATCGGACAGCGAGATTGCCGTGAGGGTGATTAGGAGGATGAGGGGTCTGATTGAGCGATCGCGTCCATCTGCATGGCGTCAATGTTGACGGTATCGGCGGCATCATCGTCATGGCTCAGCGGCTCATAGACGCGAGTTTGGGGCATACCGGGATGAACTTTCGTGTCCGTGAGCTGATCCGGCATTCGTTTCATTTCGGGGGCAGTCTCCGGCAAAGCACTCATGGGGCCAACTAAAGGCTCGCTGTAGGGGCCAATGGCCCCGTCAGGGGTAGGTTTAGGCGCGGGCGGGGCGAGTTTGGGCGGCGGGGCGATCAACTTCGGCTGGGCCGCAGGCTTGGTGTCGGTGTCAGGGGCCGAAATTTCGACTTCATTGAGCTCTAGCTTGTCAATATCCGTCGGGGGGGACGGGTGTGGCTCCGCAGTCGGCTTTTCAAAGTCACTGGGTAAGCGTGACTCGGGCTCATAAATCGTGTTGGGGCTGTCTTTGGGTCCCCACTCTTGCAGCAAATCGTCCGAAAACTCTTCAATCTCGATGTCGAGGTCGTCTTCCGCTTCAAAGGTAGGGGCGGACTCAACGGGGGCCGGCTCATCGAGGGAAGCGGGCGAAGGCGTGGCGTCTTCCGCCGCTGGCTGCCCCGCCGCCGGGGCAAGGGCGGGGGCGGTTTCGAGCGGTTCGTCAACGGTGAAGCCGTCGCCATCGGGGCTGGCCGGGGCGGTACCCGCGCCCGTGGGGCGCACATCCAGCACCACCGACGCCGGCATGGGCTCCCGAAACTCTTGGGATGCGTCGTAGATTTTTTGCAAAATGCGATCGCCTTCCGCCCCACTGACCTTCTGCGGCTGGCCGTTTTCCACCTTGACGGGAATCAAATCGACTTTCATCTGTCCCGCCCGAATGGCCACTTGCAAAACGGCCGTTTCCTCGGTGGGCTGATCCGTTGCCTGGGTGTAGACAAAATCGCCCAGGGAATAGGCGATCGGGCGACCTTTGTAGAGTTCTGCGCCCTGGAGCTGATGGGGGTGCTGCCCGACCACCAAATCAGCGCCCTGGTCGATCGCCAACTTGGCCAAGTTGGTTTGAGATTCGGCGGGGGTGGCGGGCGGCTCAGTGGACCAGCGATAGCTCACCACCAGCCAGTCCACTTCATCGCGAATGGCTTGAATATCGGCCACGATGTCTTTCAGGGTGACGGCGTTGACCCCGCCCAAGGATTCATCCGCCGCTAGGCTGAAGTCGCGATCGTAGCTTAGGTAAGCAATCCGCTGCCCCTTCACATCTACGATCTCAGGACGACGAGCTTCGCGCTGCCCCCGCCCCGCCCCAACGCGAAAGACGCCGTTGCGATCGAGGGTGTCGAGGGTTTCGGCCAGTCCTTGTTCGCCATAGGCGAGTGCCTGTTTGCCCGTGAGGTTCACTAAATCGACGCCCCCTTCTTTGAGCAGGTTAATCGCGTCGGGGCGCTGCCGTTCTAACCAATCCTCTTCTAACGAGGTGGCCGAACTCGCTAGGGGATCTTGTAGGTTGACCATGGCAATATCGGCCTGGCGATAGTCGGGCAGCCCCGCCAGCAGTTGCCCTTCATAGGCCAGTTCTTCATAGGGCAAACCGTCCAAATCGACATCGCCGCCAAACAGCAGCGTAATGGTCGGATCTTGGGGCAGCTCTAGCCGCTCATGCTTGAGGACGCCGACGGGCTCTAGCGCCGCGTTGACAACATTGGGACGATCGCGCTCTGGTTCCACTTTGTAGGCCACCGACGTCGCCACCGTAGTGGCGTGGTTCGCCGCTTTATCGGGTGCACCATGATCAGCTAATACCGTGTGGGTAGTCGGGGCAAAGTCGGGGAGCTGGGGCTCGGAGCCTTTATTCTGCGCCTCGCGACTGGCGGGTAGGGCGCGATCGCCCGCATCAGTCTCAACTCGGGTTTGGAACGGCAGCGCGGGCTCGGTTCTACCCGACATCACCACTTCCAGCATGCAGCCAAAAACAAACGCCGCCACTGCCGACCCGGTCAGCATAAAGGCCCGCATGGTCTTAATTTGATCAGCCAGCACTGACCAGCCAAAGCCTGGAATCATGGGGCCAGTCGCTGGTCGCGGCACCAGCGTGGGGGGAATAATCGCAGCGGTAGAGCCCTGGCCCTGTTCGCGCTTTAAGCGTTCTCTCAGGGCGGGCGTCATAACCCGAATGCGCTGCTGCCAGAGCGGCTTGCGCACTCCAATCGGCCGCGCTGTTAAATGAATCCCTTCAATCAGGGGCGAGTTGAGTTGCCAGATTAAGTGACAAAGGTATTGAGTCAGCGGCTTTTGTAGGGGGGGACGCTCAAACTCCAGGGTGATGTGAATGCAACCAGGCCGTTTGTCTTGACTCACCTGGGCATAAATGCCCTCGGGAATGAGCGGCTCATTGAGCCAGAGGGCGATCGCCCGAAACTGCCCAGCCGCCGCTAACACCTTAGTGGGCAGACTATCAGCAGCTGAATTGGCGGTAGCGTTAACCATGCTGTGGGAACTGTTGTAGAGCCAGAAACCAGGATGCGCTTGCTTGAGGCACCCCTAAACATCGCACACTTAAACCTGGCGTCATCAAATTTATTGTGGACGAATAGGTAGAAGCGCCAATGATGATAACAACGATTTCAGAAAACGAGACGGTTTTGTCAATATTTTAGAGCGACTTTGTATCGATCAAAAATGGTTGACTCATGGGTTGAGAACGACTCGTCCCTAACGAGGCTAGAAAAGCGCTCGTGGCTCTGTCCAGCATTTGGCAGCCAGCGCAATCATTCCGGCCTTGCTAGCAGGGGCAACGTGGCTGGTCAAAAGTCCTGCTGCGATGCCCCCAAGGTAACCAAGTGACGACCCTTGACATCCCACTGTGGGAGGGCTGAAGGGCTCACTCGTGCCCTCTGAGCAGGAGAACTTATCAACCCCTAAATGACATCCGAGCAGAATTCAGTCTGTGTTCCAGGTTCAGAGGGCGATCGCCCTAGGAAGTCATCCCAAGCGGGCGATCTGCCAGGCGATCGCGTTTCCCAGACTCGGAACTAACGCTAAGCGATCTGCCACGAAAATAAAGTCGTTCAATCCGGTTTCGACTTCGCTTAACCTCCCAGTATCGAGAGTTGAGCGGAGTCGAAACTCGGTTCATGGGGATCTTTTGTGCGCACAAGTCCCTAAGCGAATACTCGACGGCCTTCGAAGCGACCAAATTCCTGATAGTGCTGGAAGCCAGTTAACCCTGGATCTGCGTTCACTACACTCGCCACATCAGGATTCAGAGCGAGATAACTACTTTCGTTATACAGCGCACTGGGTCGTCGTCCTTCAAACTGCCCATTCTCAATGAAGTGCTGGTAAGCATTCACGCCAGCTGCGGCCACATCTGGGCTGTTGGTCAGGTAGAACTCCTGATCAAACAGCGCGAGATTAGGGGAGCGACTTTCATCGACTCCAGCCAAAATGTAGTGCTGGAAGGGACTTGACAACACGCCTTGGCCGACGGCTAGGGCCACGTCGGGATTACTCAATAAGTAGTCACTCTGGTCAAAGAAAGCGCTGGGGTCACGACGTTCGCGGTGGCCATTGTTGAGGAAGTGGGATAGACCACTATCAAGAGCACCGCTTGCGACCGCGTTACGAACATCTGCATATGTGGACAGATAGAACGATTCGTTGAACAGCACACTGGGGTTCCGTCCTTCAGCAATTCCAAACTGCACAAAGTGTTGGTAGCCAGAATTAAAGGTCGAACCGACCAAGGCCGCCACATCGGGGTTTTGACTGAGATAGAACGCCTCATCGTAGAGCTGCGCTAAGGGCAACCCATCAATCACATCACCTGGGGCCACCGCTGCTGGATTATCGAGCTTCAGCTGCTGTTCAAAGTCGATAAAGGTACTGAGCAGACCCTGTACGGTGATAGTGACCGCAGCAGTGGCTGTGGCCCCCTGCTCATCCTGCACGGTGTACGTGAATTGGTCAGTGGCACTACGCCCCACGGGCAACAGATTAAAGGCCCCATTGGGATCATAGGTAAAGGTGCCGTTACCGTTATTGATCAACAAGCCCCGGGTGTTAGAGGTATCGACGCTCGCGATTTTGAGTTGCCCTAATCCTGGGTTCGCCAGGAATTCTGGGTCAAAATCATTTCGGAATACGCTCGCTGTCGTGAATGCGGTGGCCTCATTCGTTCTAAAGCCAGCGCCGCTGTCGTTCAGTGCGATCGGTGCGTCATTAATCCCCGTGACCGTGATTTCGATCGCACCGTCGACCTCGCCACCATTGCCATCACTGACGGTATAGGTCAGCGCTTCTGTTGCGACTTGCCCGCCCAAGAGGCTTTGCCCAGGGGTGTAGGTCAGGCTCGTGCCATTATTCGTGATGGTGCCAAAGCTCGCGTTGCTGACACTACTAATCGTCAGGTTAGGAATATCGTTGAAATCAATATCCGTGATGCCAGCTTCGGTAATGACATCGAGATTGATCGCGTCACCTTCGGTGGTGTCAAAGGTGACCAACTCCGTCGTGATAGTCGGAGCTTCATTGACCCCATTGATCACCATATTGACCGTTGCGGTACTTTCGCCGCCGTTGCCATCGGTAATGGTGTAAGTAAAGCTCTCAGTGATAGAAGGATCACTCACCGCAATGGATCGGAAAGTATCAGTCGGCGTGTAGGTGATACTGCCATCTGCATTCAAGGTCGCAGTAGATTTAGTATCGAACACGACAGGCACACCGACGACGGCAGCCAGATCATTCAGCTTGGTGACCCGCAGGGTGTCGCCATCTTCGTCTTCGTCGTTATCGGTCAACGGTCGTGTGGTGAAGGGAGCATTGTCTGGCGCAGAAAATAGCACCAGATCGGCCTCGTCCTCCGGCGTCGGATCATCCTTGGCAATCGGCGCATCGTTAACCCCGGTAATGGTGACTTCCACTGTGGTGGTATCGCTACCGCCATTTACGTCGCTCACGGTGTAAGTGAAGCTATCAGTTTTAGTAGCGCCAAGAGCCAACTGGAAGGCGCCGTTGGGGTCATAGTTAAGGGTGCCATCGCCCGCCAGGGACACGATCGCGCCCGACTCCAACGTAATATCGCCAGCCGCGACATTTTGACCCGCGATCGCTGATACAAAGAGGGTTTCCGTATCCCCCGGATCAACATCGGTGTCATTGGCGAGCACACTAGCCGTGACAAAAGCCGTTTTTTCATCCGTGGCAAAGCCGTCACCGCTATCAGGCACCGCCTCAGGCGCATCATTGGTGTTGATGAACTCCACAATCGTGACAGGCACCGCCGCGCTGGTAAACTCCCCATCGCTAGCGCTGACGCTAAAGCTGGGCGCGACCTGATCGCCATCATCCACAAACTGCACCTGCCCCGCAATAATTTGCGCCTGGGTAAAGCTAGTGATGCCCGCTGCGGTGACGACGCCATCCACCACGAGGTTGAAGGTGCCACCGGATAGGGCCGATACCGTGATGGTTAAGTTCTCAGCTGAGGTGTCGGGGTCATCAGCGGCAATATCGTTCAGGGTGATGGTGATCGGCGCACCCTCAGTCACGGTGAGTTGGGCTGTGCCAATCACCGGGGGATCGTTGACGGGCACAAAGGTGACGTTGCCCGCCTCGGTAAAGGTGCCACCATCCGTGTCCACCACCGTAATGTCAAAGGTGGGGAAGGTTTCCGAGCCATCCTGCTTAAAGCTGACTTCGCCCGCCGTCAGCAATGATTGGGTGAATTCGGTGATGGGTTGGGCTTCGAAATCCAAGAACTGGCCGCCCACCACATTGCTGACTTGGAAGAGCAGATCGGCAGTCGGCGTTTCTGGATCGGTGGCGGTCAGGTTGACCACCGTCGGCGTATCCGGGTTGTTGAGAACTAGTCGCTTGCCTTCGGTAATGGTGAAGGCGTTGGTCGTGATGTCGGGGTCGTCATTAACCTTGTTGAAGGTGACCGCTGCCGGGGCGATGGTGGTGCCCCCAACTTGGTCGGTGACGGTGACGGTATAGGTGGGGGCAACTTCGTCGCCGTCATCCTTAAAGGTCAGTTCCTTAAAGGCGATCGCTGCTGACGTAAATGTTTGCTCTGGCGTGAGTGCCTCTCCATCTAAGAAGAAGGTGCCGCCCGTGACCTCACCAATGGAAAAACGCAACTGAGATCGCGGGTTGTCGGGATCTGTCGCGGCCAAATCTGTCGCGGTGACGGTGACCTCGCCCCCCTCAGTGACTGTCAGGGTATTAGCCGTCAACGTGGGCGCGTCATTCACATTCTCAAAGGCGGCAATCACACCATCAAAGGTGATGCTGGTGGCTTCGCCGTCGGCGGTGAGAGGCGTATCGGCGACCGTGAGTGAGAAAGTTGGAGCGGCTTCTGCACCATCATGTACAAACTGAATCAACCCCGCCGTGACCTCGGCTTGGGTAAAGGTACCATCGACCGGAATGGTGGTAGCTGTATCATCCGGATCGAGATTGCGCCGCTGGAACGAACCATTCGTCGTCGCGCCAATGGTGTAGACGATCGCTTCCGGTGCCGTTTCTTCGTCAGTGGTGAGTAGGTTATCGGTGGTCAGAATAACGGTTTGGCCTTCGTCGATGGTCAAACTGTTGTTTTCCACCACGAGTAAATCGTTCGTGGCGGTGAAGTTGGCTTGCAGATCTACGTCCACCGTAATCGGCTCACCAAACTCGGCGGGAAAGGCATCGGTCACCGTCGTCGTGAAGGTGGCAATGGTGTTGGCACCGCCGTGGACAAACTTCACGAGTCCAGCGTTGACTTGGGCCTGGGTGAACGTGACTTCGGGGCCAGTTTGCAACACGCCATCGATTTCAAAGCCATCGGGCTGGTCAGCGTCGTTGTCGGCGATCGCGATCGTATAGGTCAGGTCTTCGGGGCCACTTTCGCCCTCGTCATCCAGCGTGAGCAGGGTTTCAGAACTGAGGGTGACGGTACCACCCTCCGTCACATCAAAGGCGCTCACTTGCACCTCGGGCGCATCATTCTCAGGAATAAAGTTGACGTTGGCGGCAACGGTGACCTCAGCTCCCGCTGCATCCTTCACCGTGATGTCAAAGCTCGGCACGGGGCTGCTGCCATCTTGGACAAAGGTGATTTCCCCTTGATTTAAGAAGCTTTGCGTAAACTCAGCGATCGGTTGCGCATTGAAGTCCAGAAAAGAGCCCCCCTCCACATTGCTGAGGGTAAAGACTAGGTCCGCCGCTGTAGTCTCATCATCCGTAGCCGCCAGGTTGTCCACGTCTGGGGTGTCGGTGCTATTCAGCGTTAAGGTGCCACCTTCGGCAATGGTAAAGGTATTAACCGTGATTTGAGGGGGGTCGTTGACTGGGTTAAAGGTCACTTGCGCATCGCCCGTCGCCACGCCACCGCTGGGGTCGAGCACGGTCACTGTATAGGCAGGTTGCGTTTCGTCACCGTCGTCCGTAAACTTCAGCTCTTTCAAAAGGAGATCTTGCGAGGTGAAATTTGCCCCTTCGACCAGCGGTTGGCCATCAAAAGTAAAGGTGCCGCCCTGGACATTAGTGATGTTGAACCGGAGTTGGCTAGCCAGGTTGTCGGGGTCTTCTGCCGCCAGGTTGGCCGCCGTCAGAATGACCTCGCCACCTTCATCAATCTCGATCGCATTAGCGGTCAGGGTGGGGTCGTCGTTGACGTTTTTGAAGGTGATATTGCTGGCGATCGCCACCGAATTCACCGGGCCGTCCAGCTCTAGCGGCGTATCCACCAAACTCAGCTCATAGGTGGGGGCCGCTTCGCCGCCGTCATGCTCGAACTGAATCAGGCCGCCGTCAATATCGGCTTGGGTAAAGGTGGCCCCGATCGCCAGTGGGGTCGCCGTGCCCTGATCCAGATCCCGCAGTTCAAAGTCACCATTAGCCACAGATTCGATGGTGTAAACCAGATCCGCCGCTGCCGTTTCTTCATCCGTGACCGCTAAATTATTAGGCCCCAAGATCACCGTGCCCGACTCGTTGATGGCGAGGCGATTACTCACCACGACAGGCACATCATTTACCGCCTGAAAATCCACATTCAGCGGCACTAGTGCTGTCGTAATGCCGCCACCAGGGAAGGTGTCGGTGACAGAGACCGTCAGCGTCGCAATGCTATTAGAACCGCCGTGGATAAATTTGACCAGGCCGTCGTTGACCTGCGCCTGGGTAAAGGTGATTTCTGGCCCAAGTTCGATCGCCTCGCCCACCTGGAAGGTGTCAGGATTCTCAGGATCGTTATTGGTGATCGTGACGGTGTAGGTTAGGTCTTCCGGTCGACCGACGCTTTCTTCGTCTTCGGTCAGCAAGTTAGCTGCCGTCAGGGTGATGGGCGCGGGCGCATCGGGATCACCCTCGGGCACCGTCAATGTGTTGACCGTAATGGTCGGGGTGTCGTTGGTAGCGGTAAAGTTCACCTGCCCATCGGCGTCGGTAATCGCGATCGCCTCTGTCCCGTCGTCCACGAGCAACGTAAACGTCGGCGCATCGTTTGAGCCATCATGCTCAAAGACGATGACATTGCCAGCGTCAATGTCGGCTTGGGTAAAGGTGGTGGCAACTGTTGCTGCCCCACCGGGCTCCGTCGGCAAGCGCAAAAACTGTCCGCCCGTCACCGCATCGACGGTGTAGGTGAGGGCGGCGGCACCCGACTCTTCATCACTGACGGACAATACCGCATCCGTGATGGGCACTGTGCCGCCTTCCGTGAGGGTCAAGGACAGCGTCTCTAGTATTGGCAGATCATTCAGCGGCTCAAAGGCGATCGCCAGTTCCACCGGAATCGTATTCGCATCGCCTCCGACCGCCGTATCGGCCACGCTGATGGTTAAGTCAGGCTCAAAATTTGAGCCTCCATGCACCAACATGACGAGTCCGTCATCAACTTGCTGCTGCGTAAACGTGACGTCGGGGCCAAACTCTCGCACGCCGTCGATGATGAAACTGTCGGGCTGGTCGGGGTCAAGATTGTTGATAGTGACGGTATACGTCAACTCTGCCGCCATCGATTCTTCATCGGTGACCGATAGATTAGCCGCAGTGATGAGCACCATCTCCCCTTCTGTCAGGGCCAGAGGACTTAGATCATCCGCAATCTGGGGCAGATCATTGTTCGGCAAAAAGTTGAAGATTTGGTCGCTAGAGATGACGACCGACTCTCCGCCTTCATCCGTCACCGTAAGGACGAAATTAGGAGCCTCATTGGCACCAAAATAATCAAAGGTAATCAAACCGGCATTGATGTCGGCCTGGGTGAAGCTCGTGACCGACGTCGACTCGCCACTCTCGACATTAAGCAGGAGAAATTCGCCCGCTGGTTCGGCAGATAGATCCGTCACCTCATAGGTGAGGTTGCCCGCATTCGACTCTTCGTCTGTAACCAGCAAATCGTTGCTAGTCAGCAGCACCTCGCTTTGCTCAGGTAAATCGATCAACGTCGAGTCTGGTAGCTCAACAATGGGGGTATCGTTGACCGGAGTAAAGTTGATCTGAGCTTGGCTGTTATCGCCGTTATCCGTTTCCACAAAGTCAGGATTTGCATCGGCGGTGGCAGTCAACTTGCCAGAATCGCTGACCTGAACGGAATAGCTGGGAGCCGTATCAGTGGCAGGGTCGTTAACGAACTGTACGAGCCCCGCTTCGACATCTGCTTGGGTAAAGCCGATCGGGGCTAGACCCGGTGCAGCCAGCACTTCTACGACGTTGCCACCGGGAGCATCCAGTAGCTCAAACCGGCCACCTGCGATCGCGGTCACGGTAAAAGTGAGGGTGCTGTCGTCTTCTTCGACATCGGTGGCCGCCAAATTGGCAATTGTGATGGTGACGGTATCGCCTTCCGACAGGGTCAGTTTATTCGTGGTAAGGGTCGGCGCATCATTTTCTGGCAAAAAGGTGATGTTGCCTCGAATGGATCGCCCCCTGGGAAAGCTATCAAAGCCCTCACCAGGTAAACCACCGTCCACCACGCGCAAGCGATAGGTGGGCGCGCGTTCACTGCCATCGTGGACAAAGCGAATCAGTTCATTATCAACATCGGCCTGGGTGAACGCATCGTCGCCCACGCCCAGATCAACGAATGCCCCATCGACAAATTTTTGAAACTGACCGTTAGTCACGACTTGAATGTCGTATACCAGCTCAGCGGCAGTGGACTCACCTGCTTCATCCGTGGTGAGCAAATTGACCGTATCGTCAAGATTAAAGATGACCGCGCCGCCTTCGGTGATCGTCAGCGCATTGACTTCCACATTGGGAGAGTCATTCACCGCCCCAAATTCCACCTGCACCAACTCCGGTGCGGACTGATCACCATCGTTACTGGCAATGATGCTGTAGCTGGGGGCAAAGTTAGAGCCGTCATGCTCAAATTCCACCAACCCCATATCCACATCATCGAGGGTAAAACTCAGGGTTGACACCCCTTCGAGCAAAAAAATACCCGCTAGAGAGCCCTCTAATGTGGGCACCACGGTGATGAGAATTTCGTCGAGCGCCGCTTCCCCTGCAGTGGCATTCAAGTTGTTCAGCGACAGAGTCCGTGTATTGCCCTCTTCGATGCTGAGAATGTTGTTCAGGATTGTGGGTATAGCCATAGGGTTCACTCTTGAATTTCAATGCCGTGGAAGGTTTAACTCAGTTGCGATCGCAGCCTTTCAGGTAACTATTCGCACACACTCAATGCTCATGAAAATTAACTAAAAAATTTAGGCCGATTAAAAAACATCTAATAGCAGACTCAAAATCTCTGTGTGTAAAAAGCCACATAAACTCTAGCTCAACTTTTTAAAAGTGAGCGGCTTTTGATCTAGAAATTTTATGGAGCGCAACAACTCAGTAATGCTGGTTTTGCAGCGATCGTGCAATTTGATGCCTGCGCTTACCATGACGCCAGATTAAACGTCAGCGCTAATCGAAAACACGCCGCCACTACAATTCTTGAACTTGACACCTGTAAGACTAATAAGATGGCAGCCAGCCAGTCTGCGACCATTAGTAACAGAAAAAAGTTGTTTAAGCCATCGACTCATCAACTTTATTACTGTAAAGAAACCTGACAAAAACGATGCAGATACAGTGTTTTAGCCTTTGACCCAACCTTACTCCTCCAAAGGCCACCTACAAGGGGGCAAAGTATCTGGCAAAACTCAGTCACCTCAATCGGTCATGCTGGTGAAGATATCTGCTGCCCATGCCGTTAGCGGCCTGAGCCCTCGATCAATCATTACCGCAGAATGAGTCACAGACAAATTACTGCACAAGTCATCAGCGAGGTTGCCTTCGTCGCGATCCGATATAACAGCTCACACCAGCCTTAGATTTGACTGTGAAATTGCAAGAAGTAACTTCATTTAGCACTGCAAGAAATCTGTGGCTAGTCGCCAACTAATGGTCATTTGCACTCATGCCAGGATGATGATCGGCTAGCCCTGAGGCGTCCCTACACACTGGACTAAATCCTAATCAATACCTGGATAACCTCGATCGCAATCATGCTAATGATTTGTCGCTAAAAGTCAAGTTGAACCATCAGGAAAGGCGATCGCGACTTGGGGGATAGGGCGATCGGCAATTCCGCAATTAGAGATATCTCGGAGTAGACATCCTGCAACCTCGATAACCCAGACCTACCACTTTCAAGTGGCAGGTCTGGGTCACGGTGCGACCTTGACTGTTAGGCCGCTGCCACCTTACACAGGCAAGACAAACCGCCCTTCAAAGCGACCCGCCGCTTCAAAATGCTGGAAGCCATTGGGCAGGGCCCCAGAGTTGATCGCATTAGCAACATCAGGATTGAAGCCGCGATAGCTTGATTCTGTATATGCTGCACTGCCTCGCCGCCCTTCAAACTGGCCAAATTGCTGGAAGTGGTCGAACGCGCTAGCTTGAGTGACGCCAGCCCTAACCAAATCGGGGTTGCTGTTCAGATAGAACCGCGCATCAAACAGCGTTAGTGCCGGCAAACGGTTGTCATCCACTCCAAATTTCACATAATGCTCGAAGGCACTCGCTAGCCCCCCACTGTTCACCGCAGAGTTGACATCTGGATTGTTGAGCAAATAATCGCTCTGGTCAAAGAAGGCGCTGGGGTCGCGACCTTCGCGGTGACCACTAGTGAGGAAATGCGATAGACCGCTACTAAGTGCGCCACTGGCGATCGCGTTACGAACATCCGCGTTATTCGCACGATAGAACGATTCGTTGTACAACACACTGGGGTTGCGACCTTCGTTAATGCCGGAGGTCACAAAGTGCTGGAAACCAGAGCTGAAGGTCGAGCCCACCAGGCGAGCGACATCCGGGTTTTGATTGAGGTAGTAGCGCTCATCATAAAGCTGGGCCAGTGGCAACACGTCGATGACATTGCCCGGAGCGACCGCCGCCAGATTGCCCAGCTTCAGTTGCTTCTCATAATCAAGGAAGGAGCTGAGCTGCCCTGTTACCTGAATGCTAACAGTGGTGCTGGCCGTTGCCCCCTGATCATCTTTGATGGTGTAGCTAAAGGTATCGTTGCGAGTTTTGCCCACGGGCAACGCATCAAATACACCGTTTGGATCATAGTTAAAGGTGCCGTTGCCGTTATTGACCAATAGGCCCCGCAAAGCAGATGTATTCACACTGTCTAAGGTGACGGCTCCGCCCTCAGGATCAAAATCATTGGTCAACACGTTCGCAGTTCTAAAGGCGACGGATTCTGTCGTTCTGAAACCCGTGCCACTATTGGCTACTGCGATCGGTGGGTCGTTGACGCCTGTGAGGGTGATTTCAACTGTGCCATCGACCGTACCGCCGTTACCATCACTGACTGTGAATGTGATGTTTTCAGTCTCGACTTCACCGCCCAAGAGGCTTACACCCGGCGTGTAGGTCAGGGTCTCGTTAGTGAACGTGACGGCACCAAAGGTGCCATTAGTGACTTTGCTAATGGATAGGACATCACCAAAGTCGATATCAGTCGCACCCGAATTCACTAAGGCATTGAGCGTAATAGGTGTCCCCTCGGTGGTTGCCGCAGTCAACGAAGGAGTCGTGAGCGTGGGCAGATCATTCTTGCCCTCAATCGTAATGGTCACCGTCCCCGTTGCGGACTTGTTCCCCGAGGGGTCATTGTCCTCAACGGTGTAGGTAAAGGTATCAGTATCGGTGGCACCGACAGCCAACGATTGGAACGCTGTCCCTGGGTCGTAATTGATCAAGTTACTGACAATTTCAACCGTGGCCCCTTTGGTGGTAGTCACCGGGCCCGTTGCCCCATTAATTTTAGTGACCTGCAAGGCGGTGCCACTGTCGTCCGTGTCATTCGCCGTCACGTTGAGCCCGGTGAGCGGCGTCTCTTCATCAGTCGTGAAGCTATCAGCCACGGTGACTGGCGCATCGTTGACTGGGGTAAAGGTGATGTTGCCACTCGCAACTGAAACGTTGACGGTGTCGGTGCCATCAACGCCGTCGCTGACGGTCAGCGTAAAGCTGGGGGGCACCTCGCTATTTTTGTCCGGTTGGAAGCTGATCTCGCCATCGATGACGTCTTGTTGTGTAAACGTGGTGGTGGAAACTAGAGCTGGCGGTGTCGCTGTTGAATCAAATACCAAGAACTCGCCACCGGTTAGGTTACTGACGGTATAGGTCAGTTCAGTTGCGGCGTTATCCACATCCGCAGTTTCGAGGATCGTGAGATCGAGCTCCAACAGTGTCCCTTCCACAATGGGGAAGTTAGCGACTGTGATCTCGGGTGCATCATTCACCGGGAACTGTGACAAGTCGATGGTGGCCGCTTCGGGAGCAGCAAGGGCAGCCCCATCGCGATCTATGACGTTGACCTTGTAGCTAGGCGGTGTTTCGTCGCCATCGTCTTTGAAGGTGATCTCACCAGCGGCTACTTGCGCGATCGAGAACTCGCCCAAGTTATCCCCAGCTGCTGTCGTATCAAGGGCGACGTCGTTGAGGAAGAAGGTGCCACCGGCAACATCAGTAATCTCAAAGGTGAGTTGAGTGACAAGGTCTTCGCGATCGCTCGCAAATATGTTGTCGGTAGTGAGGGTGATCTCTTGCCCCTCAATCGGGCTCAGGGTGTTTTTGGTAAGCTCTGGTGCTTCATTTGCCAACTGGAAGGCAGGCGTCACGGTTTGGGTCAGGGTATTTGCCCCTGTACCGCCGTTGTTGTCTTGCAGTGACAGCGTGAAGGTTGGTGCTACCTCGCTGTCATCGTGGACAAAAGTAACCCGGTTATTGTCGATGTCATCTTGGGTAAAGGTGGTCGCATTGCTGCCATTCACCTGGAAGTTAGCGTTGGCAATGCTATCGACGGTGTAAACCAGCTCTACTGGGTTCGTCGTTTCTTCGTCGGTGACAAAGATTTGGACTTCGCCTGGCGCTGCCGTCACCCCACTTACCACAACAGTAGTGCCACCCTCGACCACCGTCGGGAAATTGATGATAAACGGATCGGGGGTGGGCAGGTCGTTGACGGGTGTAAAGTTGGCCGCCACAGCAAAGTTCAGATCGTTTGGATCGCCTGGATTATCATCTGAGTTGATGGTGGTGGTGATGGCGGGCGTGACTCCAACGGCTTCGTCTGTGAGCGTCAGGCTAAACGTTGGCGCATTGTCATCTAAGCCATCGTCTACAAATGTGACAGTGCCCGCAATGACATCGGCTTGGGTAAAGGTTGTCTGAGTAGTGCCTTTGACCTGGAATTCGCCGCCAGTTACGGCATCAACTGTATAGACAAGAGCACTTGAAGCCGATTCTTCGTCAGTTACCGCCAAAATCGAAGTATCGATTGTCACGGTTCCTTCTTCGGTGATAGCAAGAGGGTTAATCGTGACCACAGGGGCGTCATTGACTGCGGTCAAGGTGCCCGTATAGTCGTCGCTGGTGCTGCCACCCTCGGTATCCAATGCGGTTAGCGTGTAGGCTGGCGCTACGTTAGAGCCATCGTGCTTAAAGGCAATATCGCCATCTTTGATCTGTACCCAGGTGAAGTCGGTGATGGCTGAGGTCGTATTCGTACTCAGGGCAAAGAAGCCGCCCTGCACATTCGAAACTTCAAAGGTTAAGTCAGCCTGAGCCGTCTCACCGACTTCATCAGCTGCGTCAATTTGCGTCAGCCCCAGGCCCAGAATGCCATTTTCTTTGATGGTGAAATCGAACGCGGCTAGATTAGGCGTCGTCGTGGTATCGGCAGCGAGACCAATCAGAGTAGGGTTGTCGTTCTCACGGTTAAACGCGATCGCGGCTGACTCAACCCCGGAAGTTAGCGCCCCGTCACTCACTTCAACGTCGTAAGCGGGGGCACTATCTGAGCCGTCATGGGTAAAGCTGACTAGCCCTTCGACGACCTGCCGCAGGGTAAATTCGGTTGCGGCTGCGCCGTCAACATCAAAAGCACCATTAGTAAGGTTAGTGATGGAGAACTTTAGGTCGAGGTTGGGCGAATCTAAGTCTTCGGCACTGAGGTTGCTGGTAGTGAACTTGAAGGTTTGCCCCTCATCAATGGTGAGGGCATTGGCCAGCAAGGTGGGAGCATCAGGAGTGTTGACAAAGGTGCTCGTCAAGTCAACTTCCAGGGTGGTGGACTGGACTGGCGAGGGCACGCCATTGTCGCTCACCGTGACGGTATAGCTGGGCGCAAACTCACTGTTGTCGTGCTGGAACGCAACACTGCCGAGGTTAAGGTCTTGCTGAGTAAAGGTGTCAGAAACCGCTAGGGCAGCGCCATTCAAGAAGAAGGTGCCTTTATTGACCGCGTCGATGCTGTAGGTCAGCAGGGCCGGATCGCCGGTCGTGCCGTCGAAGGTTTCTTCATCCACGAAACTCAACTGCGTGGCACCATCAATGGTGACTTTTTGGCCTTGTTGAATGGCAAATAGCCCTTCAGTCGTTGCTGGTGCTAGCTCAGGCGCATCGTTGATGGGGGTAAAGTCGATAATGGCGTCGCTGGCGATCGAAATTCCCTGAGGTGTGCCATTGTCTTTAGCCGTGAGGGTATAGGTTGGCGCATCGTTGCTGCCTCCCTGCTTGAAGACCACTTCACCATCAATGACATCTTGTTGGGTAAAGGTTGTTAGCGGAGTGGCAAAAGCCGTATCTGTAATATCAAAGAAAGCACCGTTGGCCAGGTTGCTGATGGTATAGGTCAGGTTGGCCGGGCCACTCTCGGGATCGACGACTTTTAAGTCATTGATAGTCAGCGTTACAGCCTCGTCTTCGGCAATGGTGAGGGTATTGGCTGTGATTTCAGGCGCATCATTAACGGTGGTGAGGGTCGCCGTGAAGTTTTCGAGATCAGTGCTTTCACCATCAGTCACTTCTAGGGTGAAGGTTGGCTGAGTCTCGCTACCGTTGTGCCTAAAGACAATCTGTTGGCCATCCAGCTGAGCCTGGGTAAAGGTCGTGATGGCGGTTTTGGTATCGGTGATGCTGGCAAAGAAACCACCCGTCACGTTGGACGCTGTAAATTCGATGTCCTCGGGCGCAGTGTCAGGATCGGTCACCGTAATATTTGGGAAACCGTCGGCTGGGTTGTTCAGCACCAGGGTGCTGCCTTCTTTGATCGCAAAGGGATCATTGCTGCCGCCTACGACTCCATCGCTGTCAGGGGTGAGGACGGGCGCATCATTGACTGGAATCAGCGTGACGTTGACCGTTGACACCGGGGACGTGGCGTCGCCTAAGGCTGCACCCGCATCGGCTCCCGTGTCAGTCACGGTGACGTCAAAGCTCGGGGCTTTGTTGTCAGTGGGGGTTTCACCCGTATCGTCATGGGTAAAGGTGACCGTCTCTTGAACGAGGTCGAGCAGGGTGAAGGTGGTTTTATTAAAGTTGCCGTTGACGACGTTGGTAACGTTGAATTCAAGATCCAGCGCCTTGGTCTCAACATCGATCGCACTCAGGTTGGCTGTCGTCAGGGTGACCGTTTTGCCTTCGGTGACGGTGAGATTTTTGTTGACCAGTTCTGGTATGTCGTTGACAGCAGTGAAGGTGAAGTCAGTGGCATCAACGGTGAGGGTGACTTGCTCAGCAGAGGGAGAACCGTTGTCATCCAGCGTGACGGTAAAACTGGGCGCGGTTTCACCACTGTGGACAAAGTCCACGAGATTATCAATGACATCCTGCTGCGTAAAGCTAGTGACATCTTTCCCACCAATCTGGAAGGTGCCGTTGGTGGTGGCATCAACGGTGTATTCCAGCTCTGCTGACGTTTGCAGTCCAGCAGCGACCTCCGCATCGGTGACGGCAAAGAGCCCAGCGGTAATGTCGATCGCGGCGTCTTCGGTAATGGCGATCGGCGTGCTAATCGTCAGCGTCGGCGCATCGTTGACCGGGGTAAAGGTGATGTTGGCATCAACCGGAGCTAACGCAATGGGCGTCGGAGTCACTCCAGCTCGATTATCTTCAACCGTAATGCTAAAGGAAGGCTCGATTTCGCCGTCATAGTTGAAGGTCACAGTCCCCGCGACCACATCCGCTAGGGTAAACGTCGTGGCTGAAAAGGCCGCGTTGATCGCGGCATCGACCAGCGCATTCCCGGTGTTGCCTGCTACCGTAATCGAAATTTCGCTATTGAGGCTGTCAACATCTTCAATGTTCAGCACATCGGTCGTAATGACCAGTTCCTCGCCTTCGGTAATGGCGAACTCGTTAGTGATAATTTCGGGCGCGTCGTTGACGCCATTGACGGTGCCGCCGCCCGTGGCCGTGGCGGTGTTGTCGCCGTCGGTGACGCTGATGTTATAGCTGGGAGCGGTTTCAGTGCCGTCGTTTTCAAAGAAGACGCGACCCAGGTTGATGTCATTCTGAGTGAATGTCGTGACTGGGTTGGCATTACCAACCAGGAAGAAGTCGCCCCCTTGCACATTGGAGACGGTGAATTCGAGGTCGCGATCGTCAAAATCGCCATCGGTGGCTCTAATGATCAATCGGCTGATCGTAACGTTGCCATCTTCTTGCACGGTAAAGCCGGGCAAGATGCCGTCACTCGGCTCAAAAACGACAGGCGTTGCCGTGGGGTCAACCGGCTCTAAGAAAACGGGGGTATCGTTGACCTCCGTAAAGGTGACATTGCCTGCCACAGTCGTTTCAGCGGCAACAACCGCATCTTGATCATTAGCCGTAATGCTAAAGATGGGGGCCGTTTCACCGTCATAAAGGAAGGTCACATCCCCATTGACGATATCGGAGCGATTGAAGGTGATGCCGTCGGTCGCGTCGGTATCACCGGCAAAGATAAAGCTACCGGCATTGGCTCCCTTAATGGTGAACTCAATGTCGGGGGCTGGGGTCGCCGCATCGATATCGATCGCATCCAACACCTTCGTGGTGACCAGTAACTCTTCCCCTTCAGTCACCACAAAGTTGTTCTTTAAGATAATGGGCGGGTCATTGACCGTCGCACCGATCGCCCCGGTGATAGTCTGCGGCGGCGACGATAGGCCCTCACCATCCGTTACGGTCACGGTGTAAACCGGGGCAATTTCCGTGCCGTCATGCTGGAAGAAGACGCCCCCAGCGTTCACCTGGGCCAGCGTAAAGCTCGTACTCGCGACCCCACTGACAATAAAGTTGCCGCCTTCAATATTCGTCAGGGCAAAAGTCAGATTAGCGGCCCCTGACTCTTCATCGGTGGCCCCCAGGTTGGCACTGGTGATGGCCACCTGGCCACCTTCATCCACCGTGATGGGCGTCAGCGCATCAACGGGGTCAACCGTCAACGGCGTGCCATCTAAAACCGGTGCATCATTCACCGCCGTGAAATCGGCAATGTTACCCGCCGCTTTGTCCGTCAAGCCGCCCGGATCTTTTACTTCAACGGTGAAGGTGGGCTCACCGTCATCGTTGGCATTCTCATATAAGAAGGTGACCTTGCCCTGGAAAATATCGGACAGGGTAAAGGTCGGGTTAGCAACCCCGTTGAGCAGAAAACTACCGGCATCAGTTCCGGTAATCGTGAAGGTGAGATCAGCCGGATTGGTATTGTCTTCGTCGATCGCGTTCAACACGTTGCCATCGATCAAGAGTTCCTGATCTTCCACCACAGTGAAGTTATTAACCGTGATTTCGGGCGCATCATTGACCGGGATAACGATGCCGCCGCCCGTAGCGGTGGCAGTGCTGTCGCCATCGGTGACGCTGATGTCATAGCTAGGAGCAGTTACCGTGCCGTCATTCACAAAGAGGACACGGCCCAGGTTGATGTCGCCTTGGGTAAAGGTGGTGACTGGAGTGGTGCTGCCCACTAAGCGGAAGCTGCCCCCTGCCACATTGGAGACGGTGAAGGTGAGGTCGCGATCGTCAAAGTCGCCATCGGTCGCCCGAATAATCAGGCGATTAATCGCGACGTTGCCGCCCTCTTGCACGGTAAAGTCAGGCAAGATGCCGTCGCTAAGTTCAAACACGACCGGCGTCACCGCTGGGTTGACCGGCTCCAAGAAGACTGGCGTGTCGTTGACTTCAGTAAAGTTAACGCTGCCAGCAACGGTGGTTTCAGCTGCACCACCGGCATCTTGGTCGTTGGCCGTGATGCTAAAGACGGGCGCAGTTTCACCGTCATACAGGAAGGACACATTGCCCGCCACAATGTCGGCACGAGTAAAGGTGGTGGCGGCAACGCCACCAACCAAGAAACTACCCGCATTCGCACCGGTAATGGTGAATTGGATATCAGGCGCAGGGGTTGCTGCATCAACATCGATCGCATCCAACACGCTCGTCGTAACCAGGAGTTCTTCCCCTTCCACGACATCGAAGTCATTCACCAAAATGAGCGGCGGATCATTAACCGTCGCGCCGATCGCCCCAGTGATGGTCTGCGGCGGCGACGATAGGCCATCGCCATCCGTTACGGTCACGGTGTAAACCGGGGCAATCTCCGTGCCGTCATGCTGGAAGAACACCGCCCCCGCATTTACCCGAGCCAGCGTAAAGCTCGTACTCACGACCCCATTGACAATAAAGTCGCCGCCTTCAATATTCGTCAGGGTAAAAGTCAGATTAGCGGCCCCTGACTCTTCATCGGTGGCCCCCAGGTTGGCGCTGGTGATGGCCACCTGACCACCTTCATCCACCGTGATGGGCGTCAGCGCATCAACAGGGTCAACCGTCAACGGCGTGCCATCTAAAACCGGCGCATCATTCACCGCAGTAAAGTCAACGATATTGCCCGCCGCAATGTCGGTTAGAGCGGTCGGCGTAGTATCGTCAGCCAGCTTAATCGTAAAGCTGGGGGCACCGGCATCGTTGGCATTCTCATATAAGAAGGTGACCTTGCCCTGGAAGATATCGGACAGGGTAAAGGTCGGGCTGGCAACCCCGTTGAGCAAGAAGCTGCCCGCATCGGTACCGGTGATGGTGAAGGTGAGGTCAGCCGCGAGCGTGTCGTCGTCGATCGCATTCAACACGCTGCCATCAACTTTGAGGACCTGATCTTCCACCACGGTGAAGCTATTGACCGTGATATCGGGGCGATCGGCAACGGGCGCAATCCCCACGTTGTAGACCAGCGCTTGAAAGCCGCCATCGCCATCGGAGACCTGTAACGTAAAGGTATCGTCGTTAAAGGTCGCGCCATCCCCATCGCCATCAAAGTTGTCGTCAGGCGTATAGGTAAAGTTTTGCAGGCCATTGCCCGTGCTCGCCCCCAACGCCAGTGAGCCATTGCTGGGACCAGAGATAATATTCCAGGTCAGGGTATCTTGGGTGCCAACATCGCTCGCTTTGACGGTGAAATCGAAGGGGGTATCTTCAGTGACGGGGCCTAAATTAGTGGGTGATGCCGCTGGATCGACCAGGACCGGAGCGACATTCGCGACCTCAATCTCAGTCGTAAAGGCATCAGTGGCTCCCTCGGCATCAGTCACGGTGACTTTGACCGAATAGGTGCCCGTGCCCTCATCTAAGTAGGTGTGCGAGAGCCCGGCAAAGGAAACAGTAGTCTGATCCGTATTCGTAAAGATGATGGCGTCAGTATCGTTGAACGTTTCAACGGTGCCGTCACCCCAGTCCACGGTGATGGAATGAACGTCGTCTAAATCGACCTCGGTGGAGTTGTCGATATCATCAAAGCTGCCGCTAAGGGTGACGGTATCGCCTTCATTAATGCTGGTGACATCAGGCGTGACCGCGAGGTTGATCGGCGCATCATTTACCGGGTTGACATTGACCCCAACGCTGGCAAACGAGATGCCGCCGTCCTCATCAATGACCTTAACGATAAAGTTGTCACCCCCAAAATAATCCGGGTCAGGCGTGTAAGAGAGGGTCTGAGTGTCCCCCGTGCCAGTGGTCACAAAGCTAGCGGTGCCCTGAGTCGGCGCGGTATCGATACTCCAGGTAAAGGTCTCAGAACTGATATCCGACGCTGTCAGGGTCAGCGTGCCTGCATCGTCTTCATCGATGGTGAGGAAGCTACTGGCCGGCGTCACTTCAGGCGGCGTGTTATCAATGGTGATCGACTTAGTGGCGATCGCCGTCTTGCCAAAGCTATCGACCACGGTGGCCGTGATCGAGGCGGCACCATTGATGTTGAACTCATGACCCGTGTTGAAGGAATAAGTTTGGGTCTTAGTATTGAACTTTAAATCTGACGAATTTAAGACTGTCGGGGTCGTGCCGTCGTTCCAGTCGATAGTGACGGTAAAGGTGTCACCGACATCCGGATCGACAAAACTGCCGCTGAGGGTGATGGACTCACCTTCGTCGATGGTGGCAGCGGACGTGGCTAGCTTGAAATTGCTCGGGGCATCCGCCACGGGTGTCACATTAGCGGTGAAGGCGATCGTGCTCGTGCCGCCATCGCCATCATCCACCTTGATTTCAAAGGTTTCACTACCGTTGAAATTAGCCAGCGGCGTGTAGGTGAAAAACTGTGTCGCTGCTGCTCCCGCAGGGGGCGTAAGGGTACCGCCCGACGATGGCGCGGTGACACTCCAGGTAAACGGATCGGCAGCCCCGGCTGGGTCAGTGGCCGTGAGAAAGAAGCTCTTAGTGCCATCTTCGGCTAGAGAAAACGTCGGGGTAATGGAAGGGGTAACGGTGGGAGCCACATTCACCACCGAAATATTCCGAATTTCGGTGTCAGTCAGACCACCAGAGTCAGTGACTTCGACTGAAATATTACCCGCTGTGAACGCCGTATCATCGGCATAGGAATGGGAAGCTGAGAAGGCCCCACTGCTATTCGCCGACACTGTGCTCGTTTTGCCATCCCCCCAAGTAATTTCAACCGTCGCGGTATCGTTAATATCGGGGTCGTCAATTTGCCCCGTCAGAGTAAAGGTTTGCCCTTCGCTGACCGTCCCAGGTGCGCTGAGGCTGGTGATCGTGGGAGCCTCATTGACATCGGTCACCTGCACAAAGACTGATTCGGTGTCCGTGTCAGCGCCATTGGTGGCCGAAACGGTCAGCTCATAGTTTTGCGGAAAAGTCTCGAAGTCGAGGTCATCGGCATCGTTGACTGTGATTGCACCTGTCGTCCCATCGATCGCAAACGCTAACGTGCCATCACTATCATTGTCAGGATTACCACCCGTAATCTCCCAGGTGTCGACTGTCACAGCATTATCAATGGCGACGGTGCCCACCACGTCGCCATTATTGGCTAGCTCAGATACAGGAAATAGCTGGGCGGCTGTAATCTGCGGCGGCACGTCAAGTTGAATCGTGATACCAGCGGTGGCGTTAGCCGTTTGCTGAAAGCCCGTGCCATCGACCGCAAAGTAGTAAATGACCCCATTCTGCGCTTCAAAGCTCGCGCTGGTGGTCTGGCTACCCGAGGCGCTCAAATCGTCGGCAACACGAGTCAGACTCCCAAAGGTAAAGGTGGGATCAGTCGCAGCGATCGTGCTGCTATATACCGCCAGGGCAGTGCCAATGGTGCTGCCCTCAGTGTTCACGTTGACTAGGCCATCCACATTAGAGGTCCAAGTCCACCAGACGGAGTCGTTGGAAAGATTGTTCGCCCCCGGAGTCGTATCGTGAATCGGCTCACCGACCTGGTTATTCGCCAGGGCGTTGCCAATTGCATCGGGCGTACCTGGCGTGAGGGCGATCGCATTTTGAATATCATTATTGGCCGCCAAGATGCCGGGATAGGTGGATACGGCGGCAGCGGTGAGGAGATTGCGCCGCTCGACTTCGCCCCAAAAGGCGTCGAGAGTCCAGTTGCCGCCGCGATCGGCGTGGCCAAGCAAGTGAGTGGATGCAGCAATATTGGCGTGGGTCAGCGTATGGATGGCAGACAAGAACTCAGTGCCAGCATCGCCCGCGGCGACCTGGCAACCGTAAAAGTGGATATCCTTAACGGACGTCTGGGCCGTCCACTGTTGAAGGCGATCGCGATAACGCGGCAACGTTGACAAGCTGAGTTCCGCATTGCCCAACCAGAGCTGCCCCGGCGCACCGTGAGCCACCACAAAGACCTCGGTCGCATCGGCACGGGCCTGCAGAGCCGCAGCAATGTACGCCACACCATCACTATCGGGAGGCAAAATCAAGGTTTCCGCATCGAGGGCAATTCCGGTAGCTAGCTGCAAAGGAGCCTCAATACCCGCATCAACAAAAACAATAGACTTCGTTTTATTCGCCATGATTCGCATCCCAAAAAAATCTACAACCTGCACACCGAACCCACTCTTTTTACTCAAACGCTTACTCATTGATTGCAGCTATCACGCTGCCCAAAGTGTATAAGAGGTTTTCGCAAAGATCACACAAAAAATCGCACCCTTAACTCGCTTTCACCCCGGCGATTTTTCTCGCCAGTCAATTCGGATCGCTGCTTTAAACCCACTTTTGCTCCAGAACCTCAGCTACCAACTAGAACCCATCGGATTGAAAATATCCTTGACATTTTGGCCAATGGCGCAGAGATCTCCGGGGATGACATTACTCAACACGTCCGAAAGAGCACTCAGCATATCCGTTACATTCATGCTGTCTTTACATCAGCACAGGCATTCAGTGCCCCTCAGAGTCGTGTCCTCCCACCTTTTAGCGGTCAATGTAAGCTCTATGCAGAGAGGCTTACACAGACTTGAGGCAATTTTGACTCGCGTTCTATCAACTGGGGATTTCATCAAAAGTTCACAGATGCCATCAACCAACGTGATGATACCCACGATGTTATTTAAAACACTCACCTCTTGCTGGCATTTGTTACAAATCCTTTTTTTTTGAAAGTCTGTATACAGAAAAAAAGGACGACTGTCTAATTTTTGTTGGCGAGTCGATCGCGTGATTTTTATCGCGAATGGACAAGAGGGGAACCAAGCATAATTCAGCCAAAGGCAATTCCCGGAAATTTTTAACAGACCTTAACAAAGGACGGTTGATGATATTTCACGACGTAGCGATTTTTGGCGAAAAGTTATTATCTAGATTTTGGCTAGCAATAACTGATGCGGAGATGGACGGATTTAAATATTTTTAGCGTTTTCTTACAGTCTGGTAATCAGGCTGAGGTTCAAGCCCGCAAGTTAGAGTTGATTTATCAGCGTGACATCGCCAAGTTTTGGGAATGGATGAATTGACTGATTATTGTCGATCGCTGAGCGTAGAAGACGTTTTTTTATCATTGCTAAAAACGACACTAATAGAGTATCTGTCGGCCTTTAGGAGGTGAGAGTCCCCAAATATAGCGTTGGACTGGATATCTGTGCTGTGAGGATCTGGCTGGGGCGCAGCCATAAATGTTGAAGGTAGCGACACTCCAGTGAAGACATTCGGGGGCGATCGCGGCTCGCGACTCACCGGTTCTGACTGGTGGCTGGCGACCTCAGAAAAGGCTTGCAAGGATAGGCTGTAATGAGCGAAATGTTGCTACCTTCGCAATGTTGTCTTTAGTCGGTAGTGGGAAAACGCTGATGATCATCCCCCAGGCGCTGATTTTTGATATGGATGGGCTGATGCTCAATAGCGAACCGCTGTATCAACAGGCGTGGCAAGCGGCAGCCCAGGATTTGGGATTTACGCTGGAAGCAGAGCTGTATCTCAGTTTGGTGGGTCGCAGTAGCGAAGAGACCGACCGTCTGTTTGGGCAAATGTATGGCGATCAATTTCCGGTGCAGGCGTTTAATGACCGTTGGGAAGAGCAGTGGCGATCGCTCGTTCAACAGCAGGGGATACCACTACAGCCGGGACTACTGCCCTTGCTGGATTGGGTCGAACAACAGGGCCTTCCCAAAGCCATCGGGACATCAAGTAACGCGGCGGAAGCGGAGTTGTGTTTAGGGCTGGCGGGCATTCGCGATCGCTTCGCGGCCATTGTGACCGCCGATCAAGTCACAGCAGGGAAACCAGCCCCGGATATTTTTCTCGCGGCGGCCGCCCAGTTGGGGATGCGGCCCGCACAATGTTTAGTACTGGAAGATTCGAATGCTGGGGTACAGGCCGCTGCAGCGGCTGGTATACCTGTCGTGATGGTGCCCGATTTGCAGTCGCCGACCGCTGCTTCCCAGGCGATCGCTCAGCAAATATTTGCGTCCCTACACGAAGTTTTGACCTGGTTGCGGGGTCTCTAGCCAGTCAAAAAGTTGGTCTAACTGTTCTGTCGTGATCAGACCGTACTTCCACAGCGCAATCGGTAGCAGATTTGGCAAGGCCCCAGCTTGGCGGACAGCCAATGCGATCGCGTCCTCTGACAAGCCCATCTCTTTTTCCAAATATTCGATTAAGCGGGCTTGGGTGGTCATTGGGGTAAATTAAGTGCGATTGACTGCTGATGGTTAACGTAGTGTAGCTATGAAATGAAACTTTGAGTAGCCACTTTCGAAGGATTTCGCCGCGATCGCGAAAGAAATTCCAAATGATCCATCAGAAGTGCTATGGCATGGGGATTGCATAAGTTGGAACAGCCGAGACGGCTGTTCACTGGCAGGGCCTGTATTGATTGGCCAGAGCGGGATTCATCTAATTCTGATCCCTAAGAGTTGGCGAGAAGGTTGAACGAGGCTGCCGACGGCTGAACAAAATTTTCTGCGGGAGGCTGGACTCAGTCCTGGTATATCTCACTGGGCGCTCACCCTTCCGCAATCAGGGTGAGTGCTCAGTGGGAGTGATGGCGATCCCTCCTGACGTGGCCGATTAGTGGGGCGGGGTCGCCTCAGAAGCTGACCGACTTTGTTTCACAGAGTTCAGGGCCTCTAAAAGCGTTGTTCTTGACCTCCTGAGAATCCCAATACCGGGCTTTGCAGCATTCACCCGCTGCGGGCTCTCTGCTAAAAGGTTTGTGTTGCGGCGCATTTCTGGTGTAATGGGCACGAGTCGCGTTTAGAAATTACCGATGCCGTTGCGCTGGGGTAACACCAATGCAGGAGACCTCAAACATCATTCGACTAATTAGCGCGATCGCCGCCATCGTGTTGGGCTCCGGTGGCGTGATTGCGCTGTTTTACGCCGCCAACATTTTGGTGAATCGGTTGCCTTACCAGACGCGATCGCGCATTTTGCCCTGGGTATACATGGCTCCAGCCCTCGCGGTGCTGACGGCATTTTTGATTTTGCCGACCATGCGCACGATCATTCTCAGTTTTATGGATCGGCGATCGGAAGCCTGGGTGGGGTTCGACAACTATATATTTGCCTTCACCAACTCCGATATGCTGGTGGCCTTTCGCAACAACATTTTGTGGTTGGTGTTGGTGACGGGCGTAAGCGTCAGTTTGGGACTCGTGATTGCCGTGCTGGTCGATCGCGTCAGGTACGAACCCCTCGCCAAGGCGCTAATCTTTTTGCCCATGGCGATTTCCTTCGTCGGCGCAAGTGTGATTTGGCGGTTTGTGTATGCCTATCAGCCCCCCGGCGTTGACCAGATTGGCCTGCTGAATGCCGTGGTCGTGGCGCTGGGGTTTGAACCCATCGGCTGGCTGGTGAACAAAACCGTCAACAACTTTGCCCTCATCGCCATCATGATCTGGCTGCAAACCGGCTTTGCCATGGTGCTGCTGTCCTCTGCGGTGAAGGGCATTCCCCAAGACGTGCTGGAGGCGGCGCGCATCGATGGGGCCAACGAGTTTCAAATTTTTTGGCGCATCACCATTCCCATGATCAGCTCCACCATTGTCGTCGTCTCCACCACGATTATTGTGCTGGTGCTCAAGGTGTTTGACATCGTGTTTGTGATGACGGGCGGCAACTTAGATACCGACGTGATCGCCAGCCGCATGATCAAAGAAATGTTCAACTTTCGCAATTTTGGCCGGGGCAGCGCGATCGCGGTGATTCTGCTCCTCGCGGTGATTCCCGTCATGGTGACCAACATTCGCCGCTTTCAGCAGCAGGAGGCCAACCGATGATGGAGCTACCGGAAAAGCGATCGCCCCAAGCCCTCACCCGGATGGATCGCCTCGAAAAACTGCTCACCACCGCCCCCGTCCACCTGGTGGTGATTGCCCTCGCCGTGCTGTGGACGCTGCCCACCGCCGGACTGCTGATCAGCTCTTTTCGTCAACCCGACGTGCTGCTCGAAAGTGGTTGGTGGACGGTGTTTACGCCGCCGTTCAATCCCGGCCAATTCCACCTGGGCAACTACGCCGACGTGCTGACGGGGCAAGGCATGGGACAGGCGTTTTTGAACAGTCTGATCATCACCATTCCCGCCACGGTGATGCCCATCGCGATCGCCACCTTTGCCGCCTATGCCCTGGCCTGGATGCGTTTTCCTGGTCGGCAACTGTTATTTGTCATGATTGTGGGTTTGCTGGTGGTGCCGCTGCAAATGACGCTAATTCCCGTCTTGCGGGCGTACAACACCCTGGGACTTTCCGGGACGTTTCTCGCCGTTTGGCTGGCCCACACCGGTTACGGTATGCCCCTCGGCATTTACCTGCTACGCAACTACATCGGCACCCTGCCCCGCGATCTGATCGAAGCTGCTGCCGTCGATGGGGCGTCCCACCTGAAGATTTTCACTCGCATCGTGGTGCCGTTATCGACCCCCGCGATCGCCTCTTTCGCGGTGTTCCAATTCCTCTGGGTGTGGAATGACTTGCTGGTGGCCCTGGTGTACCTCGGCGGCAACCAAAACGTGGCCCCCGTGACGCTGGTGTTGCGGAACCTAGTGGGCGATCGCGGTCAAGACTGGCACTTGCTTACCGCTGGAGCGTTTATTTCCATGATTGTGCCGCTGCTGGTGTTCTTTGCCTTGCAGCGGTACTTTGTACGAGGGTTGTTGGCCGGTTCGGTGAAGGGATAATGGCGCATATCGTATTTGAGCAAGTCACGAAGCAATACGAAAATGGCTTCGTCGCCGTTAAAGACCTGAACCTGGATATTGGCGAAGACGAATTTCTCGTCCTCGTCGGCCCCTCCGGCTGTGGCAAAACCACCTCCCTGCGAATGCTGGCGGGCCTTGAATCCATCAGCGGCGGCAACATTTATATCGATGGCAAGCGGGTCAATGAGCTGTCCCCCCGCGAGCGGGACATTGCCATGGTGTTCCAGTCCTACGCGCTCTATCCTCACATGAGCGTGTTTGAAAACATGGCCTTTAGTCTGCAACTTCAGGGCACTGCGAAACCGGATATCCAGCAACGGGTACACGCCGCCGCCACCCAACTCGGCATTGAAGAACTACTCGATCGCAAACCCAAACAACTTTCTGGCGGCCAACGTCAACGGGTGGCAGTAGGCCGGGCGATCGTCCGCGACCCCGCCGCCTTCCTCATGGATGAACCCCTCTCCAACCTCGACGCCAAACTGCGGGTGCAGGCCCGCGCCGAACTGAGCAAACTCCACAAAAAACTCGGCACCACGTTCATCTACGTCACCCACGACCAGGTGGAAGCCATGACGATGGGCAGTCGCATTGCGGTGATGAATCAAGGCATTTTGCAGCAGGTCGATACGCCGCAAACCCTCTACGACCAGCCGAACAATGTGTTTGTCGCGGGCTTTATGGGCAGCCCGTCGATGAACTTTTTCGCCGCGACCCTGAAGCCTGACGGCGACGAGCTATTGATTGAAGCAGGGGCGTTGCGTTTGCCGATTCCACCGGATCAGCGATCGCGCTATCAGCCCCACATTGGCACCCCGGTTATCTTCGGCCTCCGTCCCGAAAACATCTATAACCCCAAATTTGCGCCCCCCGGCATCAACCCGTTAGACATCGATGCCACCGTTTCCGTCGTCGAAATGATGGGCCACGAAGAGATTGTGTACCTAACCCTGGGCGACGATCAGGAGTTTCTGGCGCGAGTGGATCCGCGATCGCGCTTCACCCCCGGCGAAACCGTCCGCATCAGCTTCGACCTCAACCGCTTCCACCTCTTCGACCAAGCTTCGGAGCATGTCTTGGTCTGACAAAACATCGCGATAAGTAAGTAGCTGGGCCAAAGTCCGAGCTGGGTGGGAATATTGACCCGGAAAATTTTGATGGAGAAAGAGAATATTCACTGGCGGCGATCGCGCTGGCGCAGAGAGGTTTTGCCATTTTTAGCGCACTGGCGGCAACGCTGCCCATGCCCTTGAATCATCTTTTTCGCCAGGAAATGGGCAACGCTATGGAGCTGTGAAGCGTGGGCGCGATCGCTAGCAGCCATTGATTAAAGATCTTGGTAAAGATCGCCTCGATTCAGTAATTCCCCTTAGAATAGCGGCGGCGTCCACCCCTGGTTTTCCCATGTTGCATCGCATGTTTTCAACGACCGCTTGGTTTGCCGCTCTGTCGCTCTCGGCTGTCTTCCTGCCAACAGGGACGGCCCACGCGCAAGCCACCGACTTGAGCGAAAACCAGTCTTACATTCGCGGCTGCCGCCAGATTAAGCAAGGGGTGAGCGCGATCGTTTACGACAATACTGACTTGGCCAATAAACCCGACAATCAAATCGGGACGATCTTCGCGGGTACCGAAGTTGCCCTGACTGGCGTATTACGCGAGACGGACACTTACACGGCAGCTCAGGTTTATTTGAACGATGGCGATTTAACCACGACCCAACCTGTCGGGTGGATCGACGCCGCTCAACTCACCCCCTGCCCAGGCACCACCCCACCCCCGACAGCGAATGTCTGCTTCCGCCCTCGCACGACTCTGGTCGTTCGCAGTGGGCCGAGCATTACCTCCGCCAATACGGGGATGACATTCACCACCTCATCTTTGATCACCCCGCATACCCAACCACCGGAATTTCGCACCGATCCTGCTGATGGCCGAGTTTGGCTGCATGTCAATACCTACAGAGGCCCCAATTGGGTCGCTAGCACTGGCCCAAATGGTGGCGGCAGCAACCTGAATACTGAGCCTTGTCGATAGTCAAGCCAGCGATGGCTGGGCAATATCAGAGCTGCCGCGCAATTTGGCTAGCCTTTCGGTAGCGCTGCTGAGGCGGCCAAGTTATCGGTGCTCAAGGGGGCGAGGGTCGGCGCTGTGATGGCGGTTTTCAAGCACCGGGGATTGGAGGTGGATGATCGTGCGATCGCGATACCGCGATCGCGTTTTAGGAATGCTGTAGACTAGCTCCCAAATCGCGACTACTGAGGGCGCATTCCCCATGGAATCTAGCTTTTTGACGACGGTCTTCTTACCCCTGGCGTTGTTCATCATCATGCTGGGGATGGGCTTGGGGCTGACGCTGGCGGATTTTCGGCGCATCTTAACGGAACCCAAAGGCGTCTTGCTGGGGCTGATTGCCCAACTCTTGGTCTTACCCTTGATTGGGTTTGCCCTGGCCGCCACCTTGCCCTTGCCCCCAGAATTAGCCGTCGGCGTCATGATTTTGGTGGCCTGTCCGGGTGGCCCCACGTCTAACTTGATGACTTATCTCGCCAAGGGGCGGGTGACACTCTCCATTACGTTGACCGCGATCGGTAGCGTCATCACCGTTTTTACCATCCCCCTTGTGGTGAATGCCTCCATGGGCTATTTCATGGGCGAGAGCGCGGCCCTACGCCTCCCATTTCTCGCCACGGTGATTCAAATCGCGGTCATCACCCTAGTGCCAGTGAGCCTGGGGATGCTGCTGCACCATTACACCCCCCGCTTGGCCGCCGCAGTGGAAAAGCAGGTGAAATGGCTCGCCATGTTTTTCCTGGGCCTGGTGATCGCTGGATTGTTGCTCAAAGAGCGGGAAAACGTGCTGAGTTTCTTTGCTCAGGTGGGCTGGGTGACGTTGCCGCTGATTGCATTGTCGATGTTGGCAGGCTATGGATTAGCGATCGCGACGAAACTCGATCGCCCCAGCGCCACCGCCATCACCATTGAGGTGGGCATTCAAAACGGCACGCTAGCGATCGCGATCGCCAGCGCCCCGAATTTCCTCAACAATTCCACCATGGCAATTCCCGCCGCGATTTACAGCTTAATCATGTTCGTCATCGGCGGCTTATTTGCCTGGTGGGCGCAGCGCTATTGGGTTCCCGCGTCTCAGCCACCGGATGCAGCGCAGCCAAGCGAGCTGTTGGAGCGATAAGGGCCACGCTGGAGAATCAACGTACCAACGCCCGACCGGGCCAGAGACAGTCTCACCCCCCAAGACTCGCCCCTCAGCTACCCAACCACCCGATCACCCAACCACTACTCTCAACCAGGAGGGTACTTTTCCGCTGCGATCGTAGGCATTGCCAAAATTAGCTGTAATAATGCTGAGAAAGAAAATCGGCGGAAAGCACATGGTTGATTTGGGGCTCCGGGGGCAGCGGATGGGTCGTTATTTACGGCAATATGCCAAGCGATGGCTGTTAGTGGTGTTGGCGTTGGTGGGGGCGATCGCCTTCGCGGGCTGCAACCCGTCCCAGTTCACCAACGCTGAGGCCACCAACTCCCGCATTGTCTTTAGCTCCCTCGGCGACCCCAAAACCTTCAACCCCGCCCTCAGTCAGGAATATCCCAATATCTTTCTCTACACCTTTGAGGGCATGGTTACCCGTGATGGCGAAACCGGGGAGATTGTGCCGCAAATGGCCGAATCCTGGGACATTTCTGAAGATGGCTTGACCTACACCTTTACCCTGCGCGAAGGGTTGAAATGGTCAGATGGCGAACCCATCACCACCGATGACGTCATCTTCACCTACAACGACGTCATCTTTAATGAAGCAATTCCGACCTCCGCCCGCGACATTGTCCGCATCGGCCCGGAAGGCAAGCTCCCCAAGATTGCCAAACTGGACGATCGCCGTTTCCAATTCATTCTGCCAGAGCCCTTTGCGCCCTTTCTGGAAACCACTGGCAATGGCATCTTGCCCGCCCATATCCTGCAAGAATCAGTCAACACGTTGGATGAAGAGGGCAGCCCGCAGTTCTTGTCCATGTGGACCACCGGCACCCCACCCGAAGAAATCGTCGGCAACGGCCCCTATCGCCTCAAGCAATATTTGCCGAGCCAGCGGGTCATTTTTGAGAAAAATCCCTACTACTGGCAGCAAGACGATCAAGGCAACCAGCAGCCCTACATCGAAGAACTCGTCTGGCAGGTCATCGAATCTACCGATAACCAGCTCCTCCAGTTTCGCTCTGGGGGGCTCGACACCATTGGCATCGGCCCCGACGAATTTGCGCTAATGAAGCGGGAAGAAGATCGCGGCAACTTCACCATTCATGAAGGTGGACCGGCCCTCAGCACCCTGTTCGTCACCTTTAACTTGAACCAAGGGGTGCGCGACGGCAAGCCTTTAGTGGATCCCATCAAATCTAAATGGTTTAACTCCGTCGCCTTTCGCCAAGCGGTGTCTTACGCCATCGATCGCCAAACCATGATTAACAACATCTATCAGGGCTTAGGCGAACCCCAAACATCACCGCTGCCAGTGCAAAGTCCGTTTTACGCCAGTCCCGAAGACGGCATGCCCATCTATGACTACAGCCAAGAGGCCGCCCGCAACCTATTGGAGACCGATGGCTTTCAGTACAACGCGGCAGGCGAACTATTAGATGCTGATGGCAATCGCGTGCGTTTCACGTTGCTGACCAACTCGGGCAACAAGATTCGCGAAGCGATCGGGGCGCAAATCAAGCAAGACCTGAGCAAAATCGGCATTCAGGTGGATTTTCAGCCCATCAGCTTCAATGCCTTGGTGACCAAACTCAGCGACAGCCTCGACTGGGAAGCCCACATCATCGGCTTTACCGCTGGCCTCGAACCCAATGGCGGCGCTACGGTCTGGCTACTGGATGGGACACTGCACGCCTTTAATCAACAGGCCCTCGCTGGGCAAGAACCCTTGGAGGGGTGGGAAGCCGCCGACTGGGAAAAACGCATCGCCGACATCTACATTCAGGCCGCTCAAGAAGTTGACCCGGAAAAGCGCAAAGCCCTCTATTTCGAGAGCCAGCGCTTGACCCAGGAATACTTGCCGTTCATCTACTTGGTGAACCCCCTCAACCTAGGGGCGGTGCGTAACACGATTGAAAATGTCAATTATTCCGGCATCGTGCGCCCCTTTGCTCTGTGGAACGTGCAAGAGCTGCAACGGACGCCATAAAAAGCGCCCGCCCACTTTTGGACGGCTATCAAAAGCAGCAGCGAGGCGACGGTCAAAGATCATCGGCGTAGTGAGTAGCTCTGTAGTGGGTAACTGCGTGGCGTGCATCGGCCCCATCGCCTCAGTGAGGGAAGGGCGGCGATCGCGATCGCCACTTCAGCGCCCAACCACTCCAGCAACCGGGCGATCGCGAGCCCCGACCGACGTTTATTCTTCTTATACGGAAAATAAATTTTCCTAATGACGCTACAAAACTTCAAACAAACCCGGCAGTCGGGGCGAAAAACATTGCGAATTGTTACTCCTGCTGCTGCATCCCTTATCTGACAAGGTTTTTCTGTTACAAGGTTGGTAGGTTTTGCAATCTTTTTAGCCTGGTTTGAGTGGCTTCTTTAAACGCATTGTTGGGTTTTGTAAATAGTCTTTTGCTGAATAAAAACCCGGCCCTTTAAAGTTGTTACCGGAAGCTGATCGCCATCCTTCGACCCCCTTGACTGGGCGAAGCATGGCGGCTGAAGCCAGGCTTGGAAGTTGACTGGCCGAGTCATTTTGGGATTTAGATACGTCATAAAGGAGTCATCACTGCATGTTCACCAACGTCAAGCCCACTGTGCGCCACATCGCGCCCGATGATCTGAACGGGCGATCGCTGGTAAAAGTGGTCTACGTGGTGCTGGAGCCTCAGTACCAGAGTGCTCTTTCATCGGCCATTCGCGCGATCAACACCAACAATTCCGAAGTCGCGTTTGAAGTCAGCGGCTATTTGATCGAAGAGCTGCGCAGTCAGGAAAACTACGAAGCCTTTAAACAAGATATTTCAGAAGCCAATATTTTTATCGCCTCGCTGATCTTTATCGAAGACTTGGCCGACAAAGTGGTGGAAGCGGTGCAGCCCCACCGCGACAGCTTGGATGCGGCGGTGGTCTTCCCCTCCATGCCCCAGGTGATGCGCCTGAACAAGATGGGCAGCTTCTCCATGGCGCAGTTGGGCCAGTCTAAAAGCGTCATCGGCGAATTCATGAAGAAGCGCCGCCAGAAGAAAGGCAGCGGCTTTGAAGACGCCATGCTGAAGCTGCTGCGGACGTTGCCGAATGTGCTGAAGTACCTGCCGGTGGAAAAGGCCCAGGATGCGCGCAACTTTATGCTCAGCTTCCAGTATTGGCTGGGCGGGTCGCCCGAAAACCTGGAAAACTTTTTCCTGATGTTGGCCGATCGCTACGTCTTCACCGACAAAACGATCGAAGGTGCGCCCCAGGCGGACAGCCTGGAACATGCTGAGCCCGTGACTTTCCCCGATGTCGGCATCTGGCACCCCATGGCCACCCAGATGTTTGAAGACCTGAAAGAGTATCTGAACTGGTACGAGTCTCGGAAGGACTTGCCAGAGGAACTGCGTGATCCCCTGGCTCCCTGCGTCGGTCTGGTGCTACAACGGACGCACCTGGTCACCGGGGACGAAGCTCACTACGCGGCCATGGTACAGGAGTTGGAGTACATGGGCGCGCGCGTGATTCCCGTGTTTTCCGGCGGTCTGGACTTCGCCAAACCCGTAAATGAGTACTTTTTTGATCCGTTAAAGCCCGATCATGCGATCGTGGATTCTGTGGTGTCCCTCACGGGTTTTGCGCTGGTGGGTGGCCCCGCGAGACAGGATCATCCGAAGGCGATCGAAACCCTCAAGCGTTTGAACCGCCCCTACATGGTGGCGCTGCCCCTGGTGTTCCAAACCACTGAGGAGTGGGAAGAGAGTGATCTGGGTCTGCACCCGATTCAGGTGGCGTTGCAGATGGCGATTCCCGAGTTGGATGGGGCGATCGAGCCCATCGTCCTCTCCGGTCGTGACGGCATGACGGGCCGCGCCATCACCCTACAAGACCGCATCAGTTCCATCGCGCAGCGGGCCATCAAGTGGGGCAACCTGCGCCGCAAGCCCAAGCTCGACAAGAAACTGGCGATCACCGTCTTCAGCTTTCCGCCGGATAAGGGCAATGTGGGTACCGCCGCGTACTTGGATGTGTTCGGCTCCATCTACAAAGTGCTGGAGGCCATGAAGGGCAACGGCTACGACCTACCGGAACTGCCGGAGTCGCCGGAAGCCCTGATGCAGGAGGTGATCCACGACGCCCAAGCCCAGTATGCCAGCCCAGAGTTGAACGTCGCCTACCGCATGTCGGTGCCTGAGTACGAGGAACTGACCCCCTACTCCACTCGCCTAGAAGAAAACTGGGGCGCGCCTCCTGGAAACCTGAACACCGACGGGCAAAACCTGTTGGTGTACGGCAAGGCCTTCGGCAACGTCTTCATCGGCGTGCAGCCCACGTTTGGTTACGAAGGCGACCCGATGCGGCTGCTGTTCTCCCGCTCCGCCAGTCCCCACCACGGTTTTGCGGCCTACTACACCTACCTGGAAAAAATCTGGGGCGCGGATGCGGTGCTGCACTTTGGCACCCACGGCTCGCTGGAGTTTATGCCTGGTAAGCAAATGGGCATGTCGGGCACCTGCTACCCCGACAGCCTGATCGGCACCACGCCGAACCTCTATTACTACGCGGCGAACAACCCCTCCGAAGCGACGATCGCTAAACGCCGGGGCTATGCCGAAACCATCAGCTACCTCACCCCGCCCGCCGAAAACGCGGGTCTGTACAAGGGGCTGAAGGAACTGAGCGAACTGATTAGCTCCTACCAGTCCCAGAAGGACAGCGGTCGGGCCATCCAGATTGTGAACGCGATTGTCGAAACGGCGCGGGTCTGCAACCTCGATCGCGACGTGCCCTTACCGGAAATTGACGCCAGCGACATGTCCGCTGAGGACCGGGACAACCTAGTCGGCAAGATCTACATCAAGCTGATGGAAATTGAGTCGCGCCTGTTGCCCTGTGGTTTGCATATCATTGGTAAGCCCCCGACCGCTGAGGAAGCGATCGCCACCCTGGTCAACATCGCTGGGCTGGATCGCGAAGAAGAAGGCATCATGAGCCTGCAACGGGTCATCGCCGAGAGCATTGGCCGCGACATCGACGAAATCTATGGCAACAGCGATCGAGGCGTGCTCGACGACGTGCAACTGCTGTACGACATCAATCAGGCCATCCGCGATGCCGTCGCGGCCCTGGTCGGCGAACAGGTGGATGCCGAAGGTCGCGTCTCTATGGTGTCGCGCTTGAACTTCCTCAACATTGGCCGCAAAGAGCCCTGGGTGAAGGCGCTCCACGATGCGGGTTACACCAAAGTGGAAGGCGAAACCATCAAGCCTCTGATGGAGTTCTTGGAATACTGTCTGGAGCAGGTCTGCGCCGACAACGAACTGGGTGCCCTGCTGAAGGGTCTGGAAGGCGAATATGTCATTCCAGGGCCGGGTGGCGACCCGATTCGGAACCCCGATGTGCTGCCCACCGGCAAGAATCTGCACGCCCTCGATCCCCAGTCCATCCCCACCCTGGCAGCAGTCCAATCCGCCAAGATCGTGGTCGATCGCCTGCTGGAGCGCCAAAAGCAGGAAAACGGCGGTCGCTATCCTGAAAGCATCGCCACCGTCCTCTGGGGCACCGACAACATCAAAACCTATGGCGAATCCCTCGCCCAAATGATGTGGTTTGTCGGCGTCAAGCCCGTGCCCGATGCCCTCGGTCGGGTGAATAAGCTGGAGTTGCTGTCTTTAGAGGAACTCGGTCGGCCCCGCGTGGATATCGTCGTGAACTGCTCCGGCGTCTTCCGCGACTTGTTCATTAACCAGATGGCCCTGCTCGATCGCGCCGTGAAAATGGCCGCCGAAGCCGATGAGCCTCTGGAAATGAACTTCGTCCGCAAGCACGCCCTAGAGCAAGCCGCCGAAATGGGCTGCGACCTGCGCACTGCCGCCACCCGCATCTTCTCCAACGCTTCTGGCTCCTATGCCTCCAACGTCAACCTGGCAGTGGAAAACAGCAGTTGGGAAGAGGAAACCGAACTCCAGGAGATGTACCTGAATCGCAAGTCCTTTGCCTTCAACTCCGACAATCCGGGGGTGATGGACGAGTCGCGCGGCATCTTTGAGTCTTCGCTGAAGAAGGCGGAAGTTACCTTCCAAAACCTGGACTCTTCGGAGATCTCGCTAACGGATGTGTCCCACTACTTTGACTCCGACCCCACCAAGGTGGTGGCGAGTCTGCGGGGCGACGGCACCAAGCCCGCCTCCTACGTAGCGGACACCACGACGGCGAACGCTCAGGTGCGCACCCTGTCGGAAACGGTGCGTCTGGATGCCCGTACCAAGATGCTCAATCCCAAGTGGTACGAGGGCATGCTCTCCCACGGCTACGAAGGGGTGCGGGAACTCTCGAAGCGCCTGGTGAACACCATGGGCTGGTCGGCGACCGCTGACGCGGTGGACAACTGGGTCTACGAAGATACCAACTCCACCTTCATCAAGGATCCGGAGATGTGTAAGCGCCTCATGGATCTGAACCCCAACTCCTTCCGCCGCATGGTGTCGACCCTGCTGGAAGTGAACGGGCGCGGCTACTGGGAAACCAGCGACGAAAACCTGGATCGGCTCCAAGAGCTGTACCAGGAAGTCGAAGACCGCATCGAAGGCGTCGAGTAAGTCAAAACAAGAAGGGGGCGGTTCCCTGCGAGGGAACCGTCCCCTGGGCGACTGGAAGGGGTGGGCGATCGCCTGCCCCTTTTCGCTATAGTTGAGCCAACGTGATGTGACGTAACGCCATGACGTACGCCCCCTCTCAACTCCTGACCTTTGAAGCGTTCCTGGCTCAGTATCGAGACGAGCCAGCCTTTGAACTGGCCGACGGAGAGCTGATTGATATGGAACCGACCGGCACACACGAGGCGGTTGCGGGAAAAGTGGCCAGCAGGCTTAACCTGGCCATTAACCACATGGGTGCTGATTGGTTGATTCCCCGAACGTGCATTTTGCGACCCTTTAACGACCAGGCTACCGCCAGACGCCCCGATGTCACCGTGTTGGATGAGTTAGCATTGAGGGACGAGCCGCTGTGGGAACGAGAGCCTGTGATTACCCAAGGCACCTCAGTCAAGCTGGTGGTCGAGGTCGTCAGCACTAACTGGGAAACCGACTACGCCCGCAAAGTGGAAGAGTACGCCCTGATGGGCATTCCTGAATATTGGATTGTCGATTTTCGCGGATTGGGCGGCGTAGCGTTTATTGGTCGGCCCAAACAGCCCACTGTCACTGTGTGTCAACTCGCCAACGATGACTATGTGAAAAGCACGTTTCGGTTAGGGCAGGAAATTGTCTCTTCAGCCTTTCCTGACCTGACTTTAAGGCTGGATGATGTGATGCCCCGATAATGCTGGGGTGTGCATCTTGTCGCTGGCATAATCGGCTGCGATCGCGTTAGCAACCATTTTTTTCTACAGGCGATTGCATCCTTCGCACACAGAATGACCAAGGCGGTAATGGTGATCTCATACATATCTTCGAAGCCAACAGTCACACTGCCTTTCAAAATACCATTTTAATTTTGGAAGCCCTTTGATTTCCTCTTATGAGGTTTACTAGAGTCATTAAATTTACCGCGAGATTTAAGTCTCAAGCACACCGCATATCTCTCAAAAAGCTTATATAAGTGGTGACCACAAGATTCACTGCCAACTGCCCATCCATGGATGTGAACCCAATTCAGTGAAGGTAGATGGCCAAAAGGTGCATTAAGGCTGTACGTAAGTTCTGACTCTTGCGCCCAAGCCCCGTTGATTCGCCAACCAACTTTATCAGAGAAAGTCTCAAATTTACGTTTTGAGCGAGACCAGATTTCTCTTTGTACCGAAAAGCCAAATCTTTTATTACTATATTGGGTCCATAGAGAATCAATTTCAAAAATAACTCCACAGGGGAAGTTGTCAATATCTTCATAAACAAACTGAGTTTCGGATTCGTCACCAGAAAAATAAATCATGATTCGGGCGGTTTCAGCATCAGCTTCTTCCCAGTTTTCATCTTCCAATAAACCTTTTAGGCATCTAAATTGGTTTCCTATTCCTTGTGTTGGCTGGCTGGTGTCACTTTCTGTCTGAATCGACCCGTCTGTCATACCTTTACCAGGAAAATATCCGCGTATTGTTTCGAAAAAGTGGTCTGGAGGCAGTTTGCCATCCATCACATCTACAGTCTGAATTGCGGCTACCGACAGCCACAGTTCTCCCTCCAACAGCAGCGGAAAAATTGGCTTTTTGAGTTTCAGCGCCAAACTTAATTCACATTGCACCCAGTGGGAATCTTCTGATTGCGGCGACATCACGACCAGAAAGACTGAACTCTGTTTCAGGTGATTTTGAATGACTTTGGGCCAAGTGCTGCCATAATCGATGCGATCGTCAATCCAGATGGGTAATCGGTGTGACTGTAGCGCCTGCACTAATGTACTGACATAGGCTTGGTCGTGCCGACTGTAGCTGATAAAAATAAAACTCATGATTGCGCAGCATCCAGTTTTTGCAGTTGCTCGACAACGAAGATTTGAAAATCTGACAACTGCTTCCACGCTTCCTGAAACGTTTTGAAGTTACGGCTTTGAAGTGCATGGGTGTTGCCGTCTGAGTATCGGGGGTTAAATCCTAGAACTTCTCTTTGATGAGGAAGCTGATGCCAATCCTGCCGATTCGGCATCCAAACTGCCTTGACGCGACGAAAAACCCCAAAGTCCTCTTCTCGGAGAGCATCATCTAAAAATTCAACGACATGGGTGACTTTTGCTTGTTGATGCAAAATCATTAAATCGCCAGCTTTAGGTAAGCCAACTCCACGTCCGTTTCGCCGCCACATCAATTCAAAGATCGGTTGTTGACCGCTTCTCACACCTTCTAATCGATAGGCCCAGATACCTGAAGGATGTTTGATATTTTTGATATATAATATTTTGCTACGGTCGATCTCTCGTATCAATGAGACCGTTGCCTTGTTCGAAAAATCCTGAGCATCTGGAAGAGAAACGGAGTCAAGGTTTTGAGGTTTTACACCCGTGATGCCCCACTCCAACAAGTCGAATGCTTTTTGGTTTTGGAGTGTCTCACCAAATTTAACGAACTGGTATTGGCTTAAAAAGTACTCATCCTCCGGAATACTTTCAATTCCTGGCAACAGCACCGGAATGATTCGAACACTTTTACTGACGCATCGTTGTATTAAAGCTCGCAGTTCGAATTCTTGCCATTTGCCCAAATCTTCGCCGATGAAAATGGCTGCTGCTTTGACAGTTCCGATCGCCCTTTGAATTTCATCCTGAAACTGAGCACCCGGAACGATTTCTTCTTCATCAAGCCACGGACGAAGTCCTCGCTGCTTCAGCTCTCGATAAATTTGCCGAATTGATGGCTTGTCTTTACTGCTGTGCGCCAGAAAAACATCGAACTGCTGCTCAGTCATTGCCAAAAGCCACTCTGGGGACTACGGAGTATCGCTTGACTCAAATTTTACTGTCTTTACATTGTTGAGGCAGCTTTATGACCATCAGTTCCCAGGCTTAAGTAAGAAAATGAACGTTATCAGAGCCATGTCAAGTCCCAGCTATATCAGCTACAGAGAATCAAAGTTGAGATTCCAGCACAGAATTCAGGATGTTTGTAAGCGATCGCCACTCAAACCCAACCATCCGTGCCCCCCAGTGAGGACTAATGGGTGGACGGCAAATACGAACTGCGAGAGTTTCGGGGGAGCGATCGCCTCCTCTCCCCCACGTTTCCCACTTTGCAGCTAACCGCTGTTCAAAAATATCACTCGCTCACGCAGCACTCGCTCACGTGGCGACTCGCCGGGTCACTTGCCACACCCGGCAATCCTGGCAATGGGGTTCATCGGGAAAGGTCATGCGCAGTTGGTGGGCGATCGCTCCGGCCAACTCGATGCCATCCACGAGCCCCAAGGTATTGACATCGGCGGGTTCAAAAATGCCTGGAAAGCGGCCGCAGTTCGTCAATACACTGACCGAGCCTTCAGCATCCACAATGTCAAAACCACATTGCGTAAACCCAACGGGTGGCGATAAATGCGGTTCTGGGTTCTCGATCGCCGCCATGAGTTGGTCGTGCCCCGATGCGAGGGGATACCGCTGGCGCAGATAATCGAGATCGGTAAACCAGGTTAATCGACCGTCTGCCTGCACGTTGTGGTGCCAGTCTTCCGGAGTGAGGTCGTCAATGCGATCGCCGCATAACATCGTGTCCAGCGTGATCAGTTCGGTGATGTGATTGAATCCCGACCAATCGGCATAGTTCTGCCACTCCTGACTGTGAGTGGGGGTAAATCTTTCTCGTACGGTGTAAATCCAATCGGACACGTTATGGGGTTGCCTCAGGCGATCGCGGTCATCGGTCTTGCCCTCAGTGTAGAGAAGTCCACTCTCGTTTGTGTGGCCCAATCAGCTTTTCACTCCCCAATAGGATGCCAACGCCGACCGTATAGGCGATCAAATCTTCCCACGTGAAGGTGGTGCCAATAACGGTGCGAGCGATCGCCGAAGACTCCCAACCTAAAACCTCAACGACTTTGAAATACTGGAGAATCTCGACCCCGAAGGCAAAGACTAAAACGCCCAGGGCCGCTGGCAAAATCGCCACGGGGAAAAATGCTCGGACGCAGGCATAAATCAAAATCACCACCAGCACATCGCCAACGTAGGGCCGAATGAAGTCATCTTGCACAAACACGGCAATACTCAGTTCCACAGTGAACAGAACCACTGACCAAACAAAATAATAGAAGTTGAACCACATCTCGTTAAGTCACATCCAAAACAACTGTAGATCGCCAAGTTCCCAGGATCTCAACCGGTTGACCGGGCATGAGTAATGAACGGCCAAAGCAGGTTATCCCAGTTTGAGATCCGGCAGGCCCGGGGTGAGTACCAAGCCCAGTAAAGCAATGAAAATCAGCAACACTAGGCCACCTCGAAACGCCCGCATGCGTTCGGTACGATAGGCCAAATCAAGGCGATCGCTAATTTCTGGCGACAGGGTGGTCTGCTCCAGCGCTTGTTGCAGTTGCGTATCGGAGACCAATTGCACGCGGCTTTCTAAGCCCGCAATAATGTCGGGCTTCAAGTTAGCCGGGATCTCGCTGTCATTGGTGATGTTGCGTTGCAACCCCACCAACAAGGTGCTCAGCATCAAGGCCCCCACCAAGGCCACCCCCACAGAGTTACCCAATTGCTCAAAGGTCGAATTGAGTCCGGCGGGGGCGGTGGTATCGGCTTCATCCACCGTAGACAGAATGAGGTTCAAAATTTGGGAAGCAATCAGCCCAGAACCGATGCCAAACACAATGCCATTGGCAATCTGGCCCGGTGTCGTATCGAGCTGCACTGTGGCCAGCAGTTGCAGCAAGCCCACAACGGCCAAAATGTAGCCGACCTGAATGATGCGCTTGGCCCGAAAGCGACCCGAAAGTCTAGCGCCCGCGATCGCAAAAATCAGAATCGAGATCGACAGGGGCAGCAGCGACAACCCGGTTTGCATGGCGGTGAATTCAAACGTGAGCTGCAGCAACAACGGCACGATGAAGAAGAACGAAGCCATGAGCCCCATGTGCGAAAACCGCACCGCAAAGCCAGACAGCAGCCCCGGCACCTGAAACAATGACGGCTTAAAGAGGCCAGCCTGATTATGGGTTTCAAGATGGCGTTCCCACAGGAGCAGGAGCATCAGCATCAAGACGCCGCCGCCAAACATAAAGGGGACGACGGAGAGGCCAAAGGGAGCGATTTCCAGGGAACCTATCACCAGCGGTTGCTTCGCCAGCCAGACGCCGTAGGGTTGAGCCATCAAAATGCTGAGCACCACAGTGGAAAAGCCAAAAATCGACAGCAGCGCGCCCAAGACATCAAACCGGGGCGGATTCTCAGGGCGATCACCGGGAATATAGCGGCTTAACACCAACACCGCAATCACCACCAGCACCTCTAGCCGAAAGGCCCAGCGCCAGCTATGAAAGGTGGTGAGGTAGCCCCCCATAATCGGCCCCAGAGCGGCACCCACCGCACTGACTGCACTGATAATGCCGTAGGCAAACGCCAAATCTTTACCGCTGTAGCGATCGCGCAGCAAATTCTGCAAATTGGGCACCATCAGCGCGGAACCCAAGCCTTCTAAGATTGACCAGCCAATGATGAGCATTCCCAGCGTTTGACTCAGCGAAGCGGTAAACGTCCCCACCCCAAAAATCACCATCCCGGTCAAAAAGGTGAGCCGCTTGCCAAAGCGATCGGCCAAGGTGCTGCCGATGAGCATAAACGCCGCCATCACCAACGCATACAGCGAAATCGCTGACTGAATGCCCACCACCGTCGTATTGAGATCAGCGACCAAGGCCGAAATCGACACATTCATGATGGTGGTATCGATGACGACGACAAACATCGACAACGACAACAGCACCAGCAGGATCCATTTTTTCATGGTGTTCCAACCACTTTCGACAACATCACTAGCCCCTCGATACGCTGTCAGCCTTGCCTGCTAGCTCCTAATCGCAAACCTGGCGGCACTCTCTGGTCCCCAATAAGTCGCCAGCGGCATAAATCGCCTCAGTATCTTAAAGCCTGATCCAGCGAATCCATCCCTGAGGCCACAACATGTGAAGCAGCAATGGTCATCGCCTTTTGGCACCGATGCTGCCGCCACTGCGTGGCAGGGTATCCGGTAGGAGTTTCCCAGAAACCTGACGCCACCGAACTTGACGGCTCTTGGAGTGCTATTGGCGATCGCGATCTCCTGTCGGCTCCAGTCCGGTCGATCCCCGGTCGGGCGCGATCGCGAGACTGCCGCCATCGCCAGTCTCGCGATCGCGCCCTTAAAGAATCTGCGGCGGCTAAATCATGTACCGGATCAACCCGGCTTCGACTTCGCTCAACCTTCCAGCCATAAGAGTTGAGCGGAGTCGAAACTCGATTTATATAGACATTTCATTTTCTGGCGTGCCCCCAATCACTCTGAGTACCAATCACCCTGAGTACCATTCGCTCGGAGCAACCAAAGCGACAAAATGCTACGCTTATCTCATACTCGTTACGAGTACGCATTAATGGAGACACCCTAGGAGGTTTGCGATGGTGAAGTTAGTCGGCATTGCGGGGAGTTTACGCACCGAGTCTTACAGTCATCAGGCTCTGGCGATCGCGGCAAGCAAGGCCCAAGACTTAGGCGCTGAGGTCACCGTGCTTGATTTACGCCAGATGACGCTGCCCTTTTGTCATGGCGGCGACTATGCCGACCATCCCGATGTGGCGGTGCTACAGCAAGCGGTCAAAGCTGCCGACGGGCTAATTTTGGCGACGCCGGAATATCACGGCAGCGTCAGTGGGGTCTTAAAAAATGCCCTTGACCTGATGAGCTTCGAGCAGCTCGATGGCAAAGTCGTGGGCACCATTAGCGTGCTGGGGGGACAGGCCAACAGCAACGCTTTGAACGATTTGCGCAAAATTGCCCGCTGGGTGCATGCTTGGGTGATTCCCGAACAGGTCGCGATCGGGCAGGCTTGGCAAGCGTTTGATGAGCAGGGCAAATTGGTCGATGCCAAATTAGCCGAGCGACTCGATAAGTTGGTGGAGAGCCTGGTCACCCATACCCAAAAGCTGCGCCCATCATCTGTCGATGAATAGTTGAACCAGCGGCCCCGAAGCTATGGCAAAGATCTACCCTCGGAACGGGATAGTAGGTTGAGGATGGTACTGAGCCCACGAACTGGGTCAATCCGTCGTACACTTGCCAAAGCATCGGCGGCTAATCTCCACTTCCCGACAGCATGATTGATCTCAAGCAAGCCAACCAAGCGCTAGAGACTGACCTGCATCGCAAAGATGCCACCCAAATCGTAGTTTGGGCTCAGGCCACCTTCGGCACCGGGCTGATTATGAGTACCAGTTTTGGCATTCAGTCAGCGGTCATGCTGCATTTGGTGACGCAAGTGGTACCAAAAATTCCCGTCGTGTGGGTGGATACGGGTTATCTACCAGTCGAGACGTATCAGTTTGCCGACGCCCTCACCCAGCGCCTCCAACTCAATTTGCAAGTGTATCAATCGCCCATTAGCCCGGCCCGCATGGAAGCGCTGTACGGCAATCTGTGGGCGAGTCAAGAGGTGGAAGCCTTTAATAAATACGACTACATGCGCAAAGTGGAACCCATGCAGCGGGCCTTGCGGGAACTGGGGGCAACGGCCTGGTTAGCGGGGTTGCGGGCTGATCAGACCGTACATCGTCAAACGCTGGATGTCGTCACTCAGCAACGCGACATCTATAAAATCTCGCCCATTTTGAACTGGCACGCCAGGGATATCTATCAGTATTTGCAGGCCTACGATCTGCCGTATCATCCTCTATTCGAAAAAGGCTACGTTTCCGTCGGGGATTGGCATTCCAGCCGCCCTCTGATGGCGGATGATGAAAGCGATCGCGATACCCGATTTCGCGGCATGAAGCAAGAATGTGGACTGCATTTGCCCCAAACCCCTGGCGAAGCTGAAAGTCTGGATTCGAGTTTTCTATAAGCCGATTGGCTCAGGGCTCAGCCATCGAGCAACCAATCAATTGTTAATTAAATCCAAAAGTCTAACGGGCAAAAGCGACGGCAGGGGCGATCGCCCACAGCTGAAGTTGGCACTCATAACGCCCGTTGGCGCTGGCTTTTGGGAATCCCTGGAGCCGTTGCCCAATCGCCCCATAATCCTTGCCGGGTGAAGCAAGCTAGCGTTGACAAAAACGCCAGGATGGCTGATGTCACCCGCTTTCTCGAAATTTAGAACGGTTGCTATAGCGAGGTTTCCAGCGCTTAAATAAATCGCCATTCAGCCCTGGCTGCAACAGTCTTTTACGGAAAAAAACGCTAGCCAACTACAGTGTTACGATTGAGGACGACACAAAAGAGAAACAAAAAGCGAAAGGATAAAGTAGTCCATGCAAGAAATTGAAAAGTCAATATCCTTTGATGGCCGGGATATCCGACTTAAAGTAGGTTTACTAGCCCCCCAAGCGGGAGGCTCCGTGTTGATCGAGTCAGGCGAAACTTCAGTCCTCGTGACCGCGACTCGTTCTTCCGGTAGAGAAGGCATTGATTTCCTCCCACTACTCGTTGATTACGAAGAAAGACTTTATGCCGCGGGTCGCATTCCAGGAGGATTCCTCCGGCGCGAAGGGCGACCGCCAGAACGGGCCACTCTGGTCAGTCGTTTGATCGATCGCCCCATGCGTCCTCTGTTCCCTAGTTGGATGCGGGATGACATTCAGATTGTGGCGAGCACCCTCTCCATGGATGAGCAAGTGCCCCCAGATGTGCTGGCGGCAACTGGGGCCTCCATTGCCACCCTCCTAGCCAAAATCCCCTTCAACGGCCCCATGGCCACGGTGCGGGTCGGTTTGGTGGGCGACGATTTCATCATCAATCCCACTTACGAAGAGATCGAAAAAGGGGAACTTGATTTGATCGTGGCCGGGTCACCCGATGGCGTGATCATGGTGGAGGCCGGAGCTAACCAATTACCCGAGCAGGATGTCGTCGAAGCGATCGACTTCGGGTACGAAGTCGTCCAAGATTTGATCAAAGCTCAGAATGAACTCATCGCAGAACTGGGCATTGAGCGAGTGCTCGTCACTGCCCCGGAAACTGACCCAACCCTAGAGGAGTTTTTGACGGAGCGGGCCACTCAGCCGATCAAAAGCATTTTGACCCAGTTTGAGCTCCCCAAACCAGAACGGGACGACAAGTTGGATGCGGTCAAGGCAGAGATTGCGGCAGAGATTGCCGAGAAGCCAGAAGATGATCCCGTTCGGCGAGCGGTAGCAGAAAATCCCAAGGCCCTGGGTAATACCTACAAAGGCATCACTAAAAAGCTGATGCGGAAGCAGATTGTCGAAGAGGGCGTGCGCATTGACGGTCGCAAGCTAGATGAAGTCCGTCAGCTTAGCTCACAGGTCAATCTGTTGCCGCCCCGAGTGCATGGCACTGGCCTGTTTCAGCGGGGGCTGACACAGGTGCTGTCGGTGGTGACCCTGGGCACGTCTGGCGATGCACAAATGATGGATGACCTGCATCCGGACGACGACAAGCGTTATCTGCACCATTACAACTTCCCTCCCTACTCGGTGGGTGAGACCCGTCCCATGCGATCGCCCGGTCGGCGGGAGATTGGTCACGGGGCGTTGGCGGAGCGAGCGCTGATTCCCGTGCTACCGTCCAAAGAAGACTTCCCCTACGTCATTCGGGTCGTGTCGGAAGTCTTGTCTTCTGACGGTTCCACGTCTATGGGTTCCGTCTGCGGCTCGACCCTGGGCTTGATGGATGCTGGAGTGCCCATCTCAAAACCGGTGAGCGGTGCCGCCATGGGTTTGATCAAGGAAGGTGACGAAATCCGCATTTTGACCGACATTCAGGGCATCGAAGACTTCCTGGGTGACATGGACTTTAAGGTGGCGGGCACCGACTCTGGGATTACCGCTCTGCAAATGGACATGAAAATCACCGGGCTGCCCGTTGAGGTCATCGCCAAGGCGATTCATCAGGCCAAAAGCGCCCGGCTGCACATTCTGGCCTCAATGATGCAGGCGATTTCTGCCCCTCGGGAAAAACTCTCTCCCTTTGCGCCCCGCTTGCTCAGCTTCAAGATTAATCCGGAGATGATCGGCATGGTCATCGGTCCGGGCGGCAAGAAGATCAAGGGCATTACGGAACAGACCGGCGCTAAGGTCGATATCGAAGATGACGGCACCGTGACCGTTTCTTCGCTAGATGGCAAGAAAGCCGAAGAGGCGAAGGCCATGATTGAGGCGATCGTCTTCAAGCCCTCAGTGGGTGACGTGTTCCTCGGCAAGGTGGTGCGCATCATTCCCATCGGCGCGTTTGTGGAGTTCCTGCCCGGCTCGGACGGGATGATTCACATTTCGCAGTTGGCCGACTATCGCGTCAACAAGGTGGAAGATGAGGTTTCCGTGGGCGATGAGGTAGTCGTCAAAATCCGCGAAGTTGACAATCGCGGGCGCGTCAACCTCACGCGACTGAACATCCACCCGGATGAAGCCGCCGCTGCTCGTGGCGAAACCGTCCCTGCGAGCGAGTCTTAAACGGGATCGACCGATTGATGGAAACTGTCTGATGTGAAACCAGGAGGGGCGATCGCCCCTCCTGGTTTTGTCTTCGGGGGGGCTACCGAACCGGGCCACCCCATGACACTGTCAAGTTTTATGGCGAACTCTCGATGGGACGATTCTCTAGGCGTCACACTCAATGCCTCAAGCTGTTTCTGAGAAAGCTTTTCAAGGGTTGTGCCAGCGATCTTCTCGCGATCGCCCAGTCGCCTGATAACCGCTCCTCACGGCTGAGCAAAATGACTTTTTCTGGGGATCCAATGCTAAGATTGAGACTATTCACCCAAAACCCGACCGGGTTACCGTAGAATCGTCCGTCAAGCCTTCGTCGCTTTGCCGGGCTAGCGGCTAGCCAAGGTGAATTGTCTTTTGCACGTTAATCTTCAGCGCCCTATGGTTCAGACTCCGATCAGATCTCAATCTTCTCCGTCCGGTGCCGATCGCAAAGTTTCTAAGCTCGAAGGCATCAAAGAGCGCAGCAACTTTCTGCGGGAGCCCTTAGCGACGGAACTGCACCAAGACACCACGCATTTCACCGATGCGGCGGTGCAGATTCTGAAATTCCACGGGTCTTACCAGCAAGATAATCGCGATAACCGGGTCAAAGGTCAGGAAAAGGACTACCGGATGATGCTGCGGACGCGGAATCCCGGTGGGTTCATTCCCCCACAGCTATACCTGGCGTTGGATGAGTTGAGCGATCGCTACGGCTACGGCCATCTGCGGGCCACGACGCGCCAGGGGATTCAGCTCCACGGTATTCTCAAGTCCAACTTGCAGGCCACCGTGGCGACCATCATTCAAAACCTGGGTTCGACCCTCGGCGCGTGTGGTGACCTCAACCGCAATATCATGGCCCCGCCCGCGATTTTTAGAAACAAGCCGGAATATCTCATTGCCCAGGAGTACGCCGACCAAATTGCCGATTTGCTGCGCCCCCAGACCGAGGCCTATTACGAGATTTGGCTGGATGGCGAAAAAGCCGTCACGGTAGAAGAGCATCCCGACGTGGTAGCCGCGCGACAGCACAACCACAACGGCACCGTGTTTGCCGACAGTGTCGAGCCGATTTACGGCACCCACTACATGCCGCGCAAGTTCAAGATGGCGGTGACGGTGCCCGGCGACAACTCGGTGGATGCCTATACCCAGGATGTGACCCTGGTGGTCATGACCAACGCGGCGGGAGAACTGCAAGGCTTCAACATTTTGGCCGGTGGTGGCATGGGCCGCACTCACAATAAGGAAGAAACCTTTGCCCGCATTGCCGATGAAATTGGCTATGTCGCCAAAGATGACGTTTTTGATCTGGTGAAAGCGATTGTGGCGACGCAGCGCGATTATGGCGATCGCTTCCAACGTCGTCATGCCCGCATGAAGTATCTGCTCCATGACTGGGGCGTTGAGAAATTCCGCGAAACGCTCGAAAGCTACTTTGGCAAACCGCTACAGCCCTTCAAAAAGCTGCCCGCCTGGAAGTTTGAAGATTACCTGGGCTGGTATGAGCAAGGCGACGGCAAATGGTTTGTCGGCGTCAATATGGAAAATGGCCGCATTCACGACCACGGCAGTCTGAAGCTGCGCAGTGCCCTCCGCACCATTGTCGAGCGCTACCAAGTGCCCATGCGCATCACCGCCAACCAAAATATCGTGCTCTACGACATTGAGCCCGGCGACAAAGCCGCCATCCAAACCCTATTGGATGAGCACGGTATTACTCGCCCAGATCAGGTTGACCAAATGGTGCGAGAAGCGATGGCCTGCCCGGCCTTGCCCATGTGCGGCCTCGCCGTCACCGAGTCAGAGCGGGTCATTCCCGACATTTTGGGCCGCGTTCGCGCTTTGCTCACCCAAGTAAACTTGCCCGATGAACATTTCGTCGTGCGCATGACGGGCTGCCCCAACGGCTGTGCCCGCCCCTACATGGCAGAACTCGGTTTTGTTGGCAACGCGCCGGAAAGCTATCAAATGTGGCTCGGCGGTTCGCCCAATCAAACCCGCTTAGCCCGCGCCTACACCGAGAAGCTGCCCATTAATGAGTTGGAATCCTTCTTAGAGCCGCTGTTTGTCTTTTTCCGCGATCATCGCCAGGTGGGGGAAAGCTTTGGTGATTTTTGCGATCGCGTCTCCTTTGACGCCCTTCGCAAGTTCTCCGCTGGCTACGACTCCGCCACCTACCAGCCGCGCAAAAAGGATCAACGCCACCGTATCGGCGTCTACAGCGACACCTACGATTTACTCAAAGTCGCGGTGGAAAAAGAAGGTCGCCCCATGTCGCAAATTACGGCAGACGCGATCGCTGACTACGTCGCCAAATACCTAGCCGAGAATGACGCCGAGGGATCGGCGAACACCTAACATCCCGTGACATTCGTGCATGGGTAGATGGGTGGATGAGTCGCAGGTCAAGCCACTAGCGTTTTGCTTTTGAGGGCTTTCCTGCGCCTTCCAAGCCGGCCAAATCCATCATTTTTCACCAGGCCCAGCCTCTAGAGCAAATCCTCCCAATGGAGCCTGCTCTAGAGGTTTTTTTATGCCCTCGCTGCCCCTTGCCTCCCCCGCTCTCTTTCTCCCACCGCTGCTAAAACCTCGCAGATTTGAGAAGATTAAGAAACATTGCGTACATCTTTGATCTGCCGATTTATGAAAGCCCTGCTCGAATCTCACCAGCGCGCCAAGCTCGACCCCAGTAGCGACACGCTATTTTACGATGCACCCCGATTTGTCACCCACGTGGATGACGACTTTATTCAACAACTGACCGACCTGTATCGCAAGCGACTCCAGCCGGGCATGCGCATCTTTGACATGATGAGCAGCTGGGTCTCCCATCTACCCGATGACCTGGAGTTTGAGTGGGTGGAAGGTCACGGTCTCAACGGTGAGGAACTGGCCAAGAATCCGCTGCTGAATCATTACTTTGTCCAAAACCTCAACGAAAACGACCAACTGCCCCTCGCCGATCAGTCCTTCGACGCGGTGCTCAACACAGTTTCGGTGCAGTATTTGCAATATCCCGAAGCGGTGTTTGCCGAGATGCATCGGATTTTGAAACCGGGCGGCATTGCCATCGTCAGCTTTTCCAATCGCATGTTTTACCAGAAGGCGATCGCGGCTTGGCGCGATGGCACGGAAGCCCAGCGCGTTCATTTGGTGAAGCAGTATTTTCAATCGGTGCCAGGATTTGGCACCCCCGAAGTCATTGCGCAGACTTCTACTGTGCCCATGATGCTGCAAATGCTTGGGATGGGCGGCAGCGACCCGTTTTATGCCGTGATTGCCGAGCGCCTGGAACCATTAGTACAAGATTCCGCAAAATCACCTTAATCAACAAAATTCTTTGGGTTTTTGGCATCAGACATGCCAAGCAAGGGAACCCAACAGGATAGAATAAGTTGCTGTTGCCTGGTGCATTCCGGCACGTTTAGGCTGTCGTTTTGGAAGCAAACACTCCATGATTCGCGAAGTTTTCATGCCCGCCCTGAGTTCAACGATGACAGAAGGCAAAATTGTCTCTTGGGTGAAATCTCCCGGCGACAAAGTTGAAAAGGGTGAGACCGTCGTTATTGTCGAGTCTGACAAGGCGGACATGGATGTGGAATCGTTTTACGAAGGGTATTTAGCCGCGATCGTGGTCGAAGCGGGCGAAGAAGCGCCAGTCGGGAATGCGATCGCCCTCCTAGCCGAAACCGAAGACGAGATTGCTGAGGCCAAAGCCCAAGCAGCCAGCGGGGGTGGCGGTGCCGCAGCCAAGCCTCCCGCCCCCGCGCCAAGCAGTCCAGCGCCAGCGGCCCCAGCAGCCACTGCCCCCTCACAAAATGGCAGCACGGCAGCGCCGAGTGGTCGCACCATTGTGTCGCCTCGGGCGCGCAAGCTCGCCAAAGAATTGAAAGTTGAGTTGGCGACGGTAACCGGCAGCGGCCCCCACGGTCGCATTGTGGCCCAAGATATTGAATTGGCTGCGGGTAAAACGCCTACGCCGACAACGCCGTCTGCTGCACCAGCCGCCACCCCAGCCCCCGCGCCAAAGGTCAGCGCTGCCCCGGCAGCTCCGACGCCAGCCCCCGCTGCCCCCGGTCAGTTGATCCCGTTCAACACGTTGCAGCAGGCCGTGGTGCGCAACATGAACGCCAGCCTGTCGGTACCGACTTTCCACGTGGGGTACACCATCACTACTGACGCACTTGATCAGCTGTACAAGCAAATCAAGTCGAAGGGGGTGACGATGACCGGGCTGCTGGCTAAAGCCGTGGCCGTGACCCTGCAAAAGCATCCCCTGCTGAATGCGGCTTACACGGAGCAAGGTATTCAGTACAGCAGCAGCATTAATGTTTCGGTTGCCGTCGCGATGGAAGGCGGAGGGCTGATTACGCCCGTTCTCCAGGGCGCTGACCAAATGGATATTTATTCCTTGTCGCGCACTTGGAAGGATTTGGTGGCGCGATCGCGCACCAAGCAACTCCAGCCGGATGAATATTCCACGGGTACCTTTACCCTGTCGAACTTGGGCATGTTTGGCGTCGATAAATTTGATGCTATTTTGCCACGAGGACAAGGCTCAATTCTCGCCATTGGTGGCGCTAAGCCCGCTGTGGTCGCCACCCCAGACGGCCTGATGGGCGTCAAGCGCCAGATGCAGGTAAATATCACCTGTGACCATCGCATTATCTATGGGGCGGACGCGGCGGCCTTCTTACAAGACTTAGCCGCTCTGATTGAACATGAGCCTCAGTCACTCACGCTGTAATTGTTCTGGAGATACCGATGCACCCAATAGGAATGCGCACTAACTCGTGTTCCTACTTCTGGTCGGCAAGCAAAGTTGCCACGCCAGTTCACAGGGATGTTTTTGCGATCGCCTGATTCACGACTTCAAAAATTTGGTAACAGTGGTTGTCTCGACGGAGCGGCAACTCTTCATTCTGCACAATCACATCGACACGGGTGGCCGGTTCTGCCATGGTGGGCGGATTAATGAGGACTTCTACCGTGGCCAGTAAATCGGGCTTAACGCCACCGGGTTTCTCTTTGGCCACAAGATATTCGTCGTTCTCATAGATCAAGGTGAGATCACACGAGGCCAGCGTATCAGCCACTCTCTGACGAATTTGAGCTAGAGAACTCGCTGCTCGAAATAGCGTAGTGTACCGTGCCATAGTTGCTAGGGAGGGAACGTAATGTAATCAGGACGAACTCAGTCAGTCTTTCCATATCATGAGCTAGTCATCAGGCAAGCGAAAAACAGAAGCGACTCATGTTTGCTTTAACATCATCATTTTTCATGCTTACCTGACAATCATCATACGACTCGCGCGATAGCTCAAACTGCATTGGTGAATACGGTCATTGGCCTGTCTGACAAATTAACCATGGGAACACAGGCGTCGCTTGCTTAACTGAATTTTAATGGCTGTGTATTTTTGACTACGTTATATCACGTCTTCTTTGAGGGCATGATTCTTGATAATCCATCTTGGGGCCTGATCATTCAGTTGCGTGATGTCGCTGCCGATAAAACATGGCCTGTGCAGGCTTTATCAGGCAGATACAGTCAGGTTTGACCTGTGGGGAACGATGGCCCAGCGCAGTGGGTTGCGACCAGCGATTGATAGATGTTCTGCAATGGATAGTAATACCAATTCCCTATGAGGTGAAGCAGAATATAGGAGTACTGATTTCAAGCACAAAAGATGGCTCGTCCACTCA